>NZ_JBITUQ010000025.1:0-72004 GCF_044542515.1 Rhodococcus sp. NPDC078407
CGCTGATCCTCGGTAAGCGAACTTCGTACACGCATACACACGCTCCCCAATAGTCGGAACTGAATTACTCAGTCCAACTTTCGGGGAGCGGTGCAATGCAAGGGTCCATTGACGCGGCGCGGGGCGGGGGTGGGCGGGGCGGGGTCAGTCCTCGAGCACTCGCAGTTGGCCGTCTTGATAGAAGCCCGAGCGAGTGACGTCGGCGGTGTCGAGTTCAGCGGGCACCGCGTTGGGGTAGTACTGCTCGTAGCGTTCCAGCGAGCCCCAATCCCTGGCCCAGTCGTTTTCAAGGTACGTGGGGACGGTGACGGGCTTGGCGAGTAGTTCGGACCAACCCAGGGGGCCGCCGTTCTCGCCCGATTGCCAGGTGTCGGTGGAGCTCACGGCGAGTGGGCGGTCGGGGAGGATGCGGTATTCGGGTACCTCGGCGACGCCGTATCGGTGGTCGAAGGGTCGTTGGCACGGGAATTGCAGTCCGACGGCCCAGTCGAGCAGCACGGGCTGGTCGCTGCCGATCATGGTGTTCAGGTTTTCCATCACCGGTACTCGCGGCGGGGTGAACGCGAGCCACTGGTCGCCGGTGAGGTTGGGGTCGTTGGCGACGATGCGGACGGCGTCGGCGTCGGGTGCGATGTCCGCCAACGGGATTCGGAGGTTACGCCAGGAGGGCGCGGGTCCGATGTCGCGTGGGAGGTAGGTGCCCTGAGCCTGGACGGTGCCGTCGGGCTGACGCTTGCCGTATTCGAGCAACAGC
This sequence comes from Rhodococcus sp. NPDC078407, assembly GCF_044542515.1. Taxonomy (NCBI): domain Bacteria; kingdom Bacillati; phylum Actinomycetota; class Actinomycetes; order Mycobacteriales; family Nocardiaceae; genus Rhodococcus; species Rhodococcus sp. NPDC078407. The sequence continues at coordinate 755 of NZ_JBITUQ010000025.1, forward strand.
GACTGTCCGTAGGTGAGGGCGCCGGTGTCGTCGTAGGACCAGATGCGTCCGGCTGCGGAGAAGACGACAAGCGGCGCGTCGTCGCTGCGGGCGGGTAGCTGGTACCAGCTCGAGGTGGCCTCTGCGGGCTCCTGGATGCCTTCCTGGTACGAACCGAGTACCGGAGTGGTGGCGGGGTCGAGGCCGAAGGGTAGGGCGGCGTTCGAGCCGTTGACGCCCACTGCGCCGGTGCCGCCGGCAGTACCCGAACTCTGGCCTTCCTCGAAGGCGGGTCCGACGGCCTGCTGGTCGGTATTGCCCTGTCCTGGTTTGACTTCGACGGCGTCGGCGCTGAGGTCGCTGGGCACGCCGTTGGCGGTGAAGTTGCGCAGGGTGGAGCTGGATCCGCCGAGGGGGCCTGCGACGGGGTCGAACTCCTCCGGCAGCGGGCTCAGCACACCTGCGTTGGGGTTCGACTCGACCAACACATCGTTGGCGAGACCGCACGAATTGCCCAGCACCGACTGCACATTGGAGCGTGCGAGCGAGTATGCGGGATATTGCGAGACGGCACCCTTGACGAGGGAGAGCACCTCGAAGAGCACCATGATTCCGGCGATGACGGTCAGTGGTGCGGCAGCGAACTTTCGAATGCGTTGTCCACGAGCCGATGTCGGCTTCGGCACCGGCGGCGCGTATCCCTCGCGCAAGTATTGGAAGGCCGCGACGGCGAGGACAAGTCCGAAGAGAATCAGGAAGAGGGTGCCGGATTCGTTGCCGCTGAGCGAGACGGTCTTGTCGAACCACGGCACGCCGTAGCTCGAGACGTACCAGTAGCCGTTGATGCCCGAGAATGACAGTGCGAGAACGAACATCAGCCCGGCCGCGAACAGTGAGCGATTGCGACGCGATCGCAGGGCGCTGGCCGAGACGGCGACGGCAGTGAGGGCCGCGAGCCCACCGGCGATTCCGGCGTAGGAACCGAAGTGGTGAGTCCACTTGGTGGGGTTGAACATCATGAAGAAGATGGTGCCGAGTACGACGCCGAGCAGACGCCACGCGGGTCCGTTGGAAATGCCGGGGATTCGGCGACGACGCAGCAGTACGAACAGTGTCGTGAACAGGCACAGGAGCATGGCCAGGAACGCGAATCGGCGCGCGACCGAGCCGTCCACGGTCTGGACGAAGAGATAGTAGTACCGCAGGAAGTCCTGGTACCACGCCTCGTTGGGGCCGATGATGGTGCGCACTCGGGTGGACTCGATGACCGTCGCATAGGTCTGGTCGGCGAAGACCACGACGAGGACGAGCACTCCGGCCGCGGCCAGCGGTGCCAGCAGTGCGAGGGTGCCGACCTGGCGGTGACGTCGTACGACGATCCGTGCGATGGGCCGAGCCCCGGCGAGCAGTGCTGCCACACACATCAATCCGGTCGGAGCGGCGGCGAGCGTGAAAGCTCCGATCAAACAGGCTGCGGCGGCGGGCAGCAACCTGCCGGTGGCGATGGAGCGTTCCACCGAGCACCAGGTCAGCAGCGCACCCAGGGCGACGATCGGTTCGGGGCGCAGTCCGTTGTTGTACGGCAACCAGAACGCGAGGAACACCAGTCCGCCGGTCCACAGGGCGACGTTGGATTTGCGTACGGCGCGGCCGAGGCGCGGGACCACCTCCCGGCTGATCACCATCCAGCACAGGACTGCGGCGATGAGGGCGGGCAGACGCATCCACGGGCTCGCGGTCGAGACCTTGGCGAAGACGGCGAGCACGTCGTAGTACCAGCCGAACGGCGCTTCGGGCACGCCGAACCAGCGGAAGTAGTTGGCCATGTAGCCGGAGTGGTCTGCGGCGCGAGCCATCGTGAGCAGATAGCCGTCGTCGGAGGTGTTGGCTCCGACGAAATGCCATCCCACCAGCACGCCGAGAACGGTGACGTCGACGCCGGTGAACTTCCACCAATGGGACGGGAAGAATCTGCGGTGCGCGCGACCGTCGGTGCCGTCGAGTCGTCCGAGTGCGCCGATGGCCAACAACGTGCAGGCGATCGCGAGAATCATGATCAGCGACTTGAGCAACGTCGGCGTCGACGAGAACCGCGAGTCGACGTCGATGGTGACGGACATGTCGGCGGGAGCCGCGCCACTCAGATCGCTGAAGATGCCGACGACCTGGGGACGCAGGTCGCCGTCGAGCCGGCCCTCGCGAGGTTGGCCGTCGTCGTCGGTCAGGCCGGTGAAGGCCGCGGAGGTGTACTCGTCGTTCGAGGTGATCTCGATGGCCGCGCAGCGTGTGCTCTGGACGTCGGCGCGAGGTGCCGTCGCGACCACGACGTTGCGATCGAGAACGTCGACGTTCGATTCACCGACGCGAACGAACAGGCTGTTGAGTGCAGCGCCTTCGCCCTGCGGGGGTGCCGTCGCCAGCAACAGCCCGCCCGACGCGGGGAGTGCAGCGACAGCAGAGCACGGCAGCGTTGCGGTGAGGCTCACGGGTGCCTGGGACACCAGCGGGGCGTCCACGTCCTGCAGGAGGCCGTTCTGCGGCCACGAGATGGTCGCAGTGGTCTGGCTGACGGGCGCGAACGGAGTGATCAGGGCGAAGAGCACGCCGAGGATGCCGGCAACCATCGCGATCAGCCGGGGTATCCGTACCTGAGCACGAAGTTCGTCCGAGGCTCGCAGAGGAGCGGGGACCGGGGGACCAGCTGATGAATCTGTCACGACGTCGGGCACGAGAGTCGATGTTATGCGAGCGTGACGAAGAGGTCACACAGGCACCGTCCCCGTATCCGTCCCAAAAACGGGTAATCAGTCGGTTTTCATCGGTCCGTCGCTGGACAGTCCGGACCGCGACTGCTGCTCGACGGTGATCCGAGCGGCTGCAGCGTCCGGATCGAGTGGCGTGAATCTCTCGATCGATCCCCAGTCGCGGGCGTAGTCGTCGGCCAGATACGACGGCAATGTCTGCGCTCCGAGCAGCAGCTCGGTCCAGCCCAGTGGGCCACCGCCGATCGAGTCTTGCCAGGCGTTGGTGGACTCTGCCCCGGTGCGGTCGGGCAGGATCCGGTACTCGGGCACCTCGGCCACTCCGTCACGATGATCGAACGGGCGCTGGCACGGGAAGGCGAGTCCAACGGCCCAGTCGAGCAACACCGGATCGCTCGATCCGACGAGTGAGTTCAATGTCTGTGTCTTCGGGACACGCGGCGGCGTGACAGCGAGCCACTGATTTCCGGCGAGATCGTCGTCCCCGGCCACGATGCGAACGACATCTGCCTCGGCCGGCAGGTCGTTCATCGGGACCCGCAGATTGCGCCACGACGGCGACGGGCCGATATCCAGAGGCGTGACGCGGCCCAGCGCGGCCACGTCGTCACCGTCGCGCCGTCCGTATTCGAGTTCGACGCGTTGGCCTTCGGTGACGATGCCGTCCGCGTCCACCGACCGGATGCGGCCTGCGGCGGCGATGGCGATCAGGTCGCCGTCCTCGGGTAGCGAATACCACCCCGAGGTCAGGGACGCGGGCTCGGTGGCTCCGAAGCTGCCGAGAACCGGCGTGGTGTCGGGGTTCAATCCGAACGGCAAAGCGACTGTGCTGCCGTTGATTCCGACGTTGTCGACCGTCCCGCCGGAGGTACCTGCGGAGTTCGACGACGTCGCTGCCGCGCTCTCCTCGGAGTCTTCGGGGCGAATGGAGTTGGCACCGCCCTGGGCGGTGTCCTCGGAGTCTGCCGTGAGGTCCTCGGCGACGCCGTCGGGTGTGAAGCCGGTATTCCCGCCGGCACCCAGGGCGTCGGCTTCGGGACCGATCGGTTGGAGTACCGACCCGTCGACGTCGGTCTCCACCTGCACGTCACCGGCGAGTCCGCACGAATTGCCGGCGAGGGCCGAGAAGTTGGAGCGGGCGATGGAGTATGCCGGATATTGCGCCACAGCACCTTTGACGAACGACAGAACCTCGAAGGCGACGACACCGCCGGCGACGACGGTCAGCGCGGAGGGGGCGAAGCGTCGACGCGTGGTGGGTTCTTTTCTGCGATAAGGCAATCGGACGTGCTGGTAGGCGGCGTAGGCGAGCGTCAGAACCGTCAGTCCGAGCAGAATCGTCGAGAAGCCCTTTCCGGCAATGGACGGCGGCTTGTCGAACCACGGAATGCCGTAGCTCGAGACGTACCACCACCCGTTGGAGCTGGTGAACGCTACCGCCGTCAGGAACAGTACGGCGGCGGTGAACAGCGTTCTGTTGCGCGGAGATCGAACGGTCGCCGCAGTGACGGCCACCGCCGCCAAGGCGGCCACCGATGCCGCGAGACCGGCGTACACACCGAAGTGGTGCGTCCACTTGGTGGGCGTGAACATCATCAAAGCCAGTGCGCCCAGGATGATTCCGAGTATTCGACGCGACGGCCCGGTGGCGGTGCCGGGGATGCGTCCGTTCTTGCGGAGCATCACCGCGATGCAGACGATGATGCACAGCAGCATCGCGAACATCCCGAACCGCCGCGCGAGCGAGCCGTCGGGGGAGATGGTCATCAATGCGTCCCAGCGCACGCGTTCCTCGAACCAGGGCACGTTGGGTCCGATGGCCGAGCGCACTCGGGTTGCTTCGAGCACGGTGCTCAGAGTTTGGTCGGCGAAGATCGCGATGACCACGGCCAGTCCCGACGCGATCAGCGGCGCGAGGACCGCGAGTAGGCCCACCTGGCGAGCTCGCTTGACCACGATCATCACTATCGGACGCAGCCCCGCGAGCAGAGCTGCGACGGCGATCAGGCCGGTGGGTCCCGCGGCCAGGGAGAATGCGGCGATCAGGGTGCCGATCGCGGCCGGCAGGAGTCGTCCGGTTGCGATGGCTCGTTCGATCGAGCACCACGTGAGCAGCGCGCCCAGGGCGATGATGGGTTCGGGGCGCAGTCCGTTGTTGTACGGCAGCCAGAAGGCGAGGAACACCAGGCCTGCGGTCCACAGTGCAACACGGTTGGTCAGTACCGCCCGCCCGAGGCGTGGGATGACCTCACGGCTGATGACCAGCCAGCACAGCAGGGCCGCGATGGTGGCGGGCAGGCGCATCCAGATGCTGGCGGTGCTGACCTTGGCGAGGGCGGCGAGCATGTCGTAGTACGGCATGCCGAACGGTGCTTCGGGAACGCCGAACCAACGGAAGTAGTTGGCCATGTAGCCGGCGTTCTCGGACACGCGAGCCATGTTGAGCAGGTAGCCGTCATCGGAGGTGTTCGCGCCGATGAAGTGCCACAGCACCAACACGCCCACCACGACGGCGTCGACCCCGGTGACGGACTTCCAGCGCGACGGGAGAAAGCGGCGGTGGCGTCGGCCGTCCAGGCCGTCGAGCCGATGCAGCGCGAACAAGGAGGCGATGACGGCCATTGCGCCGACGATCATCGCCAGCAATTTGAAGGTCGTGGGACTCGAGGAATAGCGCGAGTCGATGTCCGCACGCACGTTCAGCCCGTCGACCGGGGCGGTGAGGTCGGTGTAGATGCCGACCACCTGCGGCCGAATGTCGCCGTCCACCGTGCTTGTTTCACCGTCGAGATCGACCACCGTGCTGGTGGCGTTCGAGGACACCGTCAGTGCGCAGTCCTCGGACAGCTCGGACACGGGAGCCTCGGCGAGAACACGATCGCGCATCAGCACCTGAAGCCGGCCGTCGTCGACTCGCACGAGCAGTGCTCGCTGTTCGGTCTTTGCCGCTGCGATGGGAGCGGTCGACATGACGGTGCCCCCGTCGGGGAGCTGGGTGGCAGTGCTGCACGGGATCGTCGCGTCGAGATCGAGCGGGGCGTAGCTCACCAGCGGCGCGTTGACGCTGCCGAACGAGCTCTGCGGCCACGACAGGGTGGCGACGTCCTGCTGAACCGGTAGCAGGGGCGTTGCGATGGCCAGGACAGCGCCGATGATTCCGGTGATGATCGCGATCAGCCGGGATGTCTGGAGGTTCGTAGCGGTCGCGGGCACGCCGACGATGCTAGGGGACGAGCGTGCGCACATCCCACACCCACACGCCGCCGGTGTACCGCGGCTCGACACCGATCAGGTCGGTGACGGTGGTGCGCAGGGCAACGGTCCGTTCGCTGGGCGGCAGTACCACGACGTCTGCCTCCCAGAACGTCAGATCCTCGACGGCCTGCTCGCGTTGATCGTCGGTGATTGCCGGGACGGTGCCGTTGTCGTAGACCGACCCCAGCAGCAACGCCGTCGGCCGGTCGACGGCTCCGTACTTGGCGACCTTGTCTTCTTTGTCGCTCGGTCCGACGAAATATCCGGCAGCCAGTGTGAAGCCCATGTCGGCATCCATCTGCCAGCGCAGCGGGCGCGCGTCCTCGGGCCGTGGGAGGGGGACGGTGACGACGGAACCGTCGTCGACGTAGCTCTGCCACTGGCCGTCGGCGAAAAAAGCCGGCGTAGGAGACTTGTCGACGGCAACCAGTGGCGTCGGGATCAGAGGAACCAGCGCAAGAGCCAGTCCGGCGATCCAGAACGCAGGCATCGGACGTAGCCCGTTGCGGAACGTCCGATCGGTGGCCAGCACGAGCAGCAGGGCCAGGGCAGGCACCGCACCCAGTGCGAATCGGGTTTCGAGGACGGACTCGACGAGCGGATACTCGGCGAGTTTCGTCCACGGCAGCGCGATGCCGGTGTCGTCCTTGCCGATCACCAGCGTGGCACCGAGCGAGAGGACACTCATGACGATCGCGGTTGCGGCGGCGGCGCGGGCGCAGGCAACGCGCCACATCCAGACCGCTGCCACCAGGCACAGCACCAGCAGCGGCCAGCCGAAGTACGCGTTCTCCTCAGTGGCGTTGATGCGGACGTTCTGACCCGGCGTCGCCTCGCCGCCGAGGGACTGCGTCGGGAACTGGAACAGTGCCTTGGCGTCGTTGCCCATCGGACCGTGTTCGAGGAATGAATACGACTGCGGGCCGAAGAACTGCCACCAAAGCGGAAACGCCACGAGCGTCAACGCGATACCGGCCGACACCGCGAGCCGGGGCACGGCATTGCGGACGGCCGGCCACAGCAGGCGTGGCCTGGATAGGTAATAGACGACGGCGAAGATCGCGAACGACATAGCGAAGATCAGCAGCGGCTCTTCGCCGAGCAGGATCTGCAACGCAACGATCAGGCCCAGTCCGACGGTGTTCTTGGTGGTTCCGCTGCCGTGGGCGATGCGGATGACGAGCATCGTGATGACCGGCAGCAGAAACAGCACGACGAAGTTGGGGTGGCCGTTGGCGTGCGAGATCGCTCCTGGTGCGAAGCCGCACAGCGCGCCGCCCATGGCCGCGGCACCCTTGGATGCATTGAGCTGGCGGGAGAACAGCCAATACCAGGCGAACGACGTGCCGGCGAGGCCCGCGGTGAGTGCGATTGCCCAGGTCACCGTCGGTCCGAAGAGCAGGGTGATCGGTGCCAGCGGAATCGAGATGCCGAACATCGCCGTGTTCGCCATCATGTTGACGCCGAGCGGGTAATTCTGCAGATCGCTCGACAGCGGATTGTCCAGATGCGCGACGGCATGAGCGGCGACGGAGAAGAACCACTCCCACATCGTCTGATCCTGGCCGCTGTTGTAGAGGTAGCCGCCCGACAGATTGCGCCACTGACCCTGCAGGACATACACCGCGGCGATCAGAAAGCCGACGGCCGCAACAGCGTCACCACGCCCGACGCCGGAGTGCCGAGCCGGTGCCGTGGTCGGCTGCCGCTCGAGAACGCTCTGGTCGTGGGTGGTCATCGCGTCGAGGTTACAGAAAGATCACGGGGGGAGAAAACTCGAACGATCGATGCGACACCGTTGGGAGGGGGCTGCGGGCTGGTCACGCGACCACTTCGCCATGATGGCGTACCGCTTAGGGGCCTTCCCGCAAGTATTGGTTGCCGTCGGCCCTCGATCAGCTGCCGATCCAGGTGGTGACGGTCTTCAGATCTGCCCGGTCGGTTCGGAACGAGTTGATCGGGTGCTCCAGGTCTGCGTATCCGAACGAGATACCGAGCACGATGCGCCGGTGCTTCGGTATGTCGAAGTAATCGTGCAGAAATCCGGAGTAGGACGCGAGGGCGGCCTGTGGGGCGGTGGCGATGCCGAGGCTGTGTGCGCTGAGCAGAAAGGTGTTGACGTACAGGCCGCAGTCGATCGCTCCGTACTCGCCGAGATCGGCCTCGGTGGTGATCACGGCGACGTGTGGGGCATCGAAGAAGTCGAAGTTGCGGAGCATCTGAGCAAGGGCCCGCGGATCCCCCTTCTCGATGCCGACACTGTCGTAGAGCTGCAGTCCGCACGCACGGCGACGGTCGCGATAGTCGCCGGCGTACTCGGTGGGGAAGGGGATGTCACTCTGCACGGCACCGCCGCTGCGGACGTGGTCCTGAAGTGTCCGGCGAAAGCGGTCGGTCCCTTCCCCCTCCGTCACGATGACCTGCCACGGCTGGGTGTTGCACCACGACGGTGTGCGCTGGCTCAGCGCGAGCACACGCTCGATATCGCTGCGCGGTACTGCATCCGACCGGAACTGGCGGCACGTCCAGCGTTCCTCGAGAATTGCGGAGAGTGCCGCAACTTGCTGCCCTCGATCGTTTGTCACAGCGTCCATATGCACCCCTGGTCTCATTTCGAGACTACAAAGTAGCAGCAATAGTCTCATTTCGGGACTGCTGGGTAAGCTCGTCGGTATGCGTCATGCGGAGCTGGCCGATGTGCCCTGCTCGATTTCGAGGTCTCTGTCCGTTCTGGGTGACCGGTGGACACTGGTAATTCTCAAGTGGTCGTTTGCAGGGGTCCGTCGTTTCAACCACTTTCAAAGCGCCATGGGAATCTCGCGAAGCCGCTTGCAGGATCGCCTCGACCGCCTTGTCGAACACGAGATTCTGGCCAAGGTGCAGACCGATTCCGCATACGCGGAGTACAGACTGACCCCTAAGGGTCACGACATCTACCCGGTACTCATGGCCTTCAAGGACTGGGGCGACGAATACATGGCACCCGACGGTGTTCCCGTGCACTACACGCACCGCGACTGCGGGGGCAACGCTCATGTGAGGCTCGGGTGCGATGTGTGCGGCGATGAGATCACAGCTCGTCAGGTGCTGCCGACGCCTGCCGCGGGTAACCCGCTTGTGCCGTGACGTACTCGGCCTGCGGCCGCGGTCTCGATTCGGCGCGCGCAGCGATTATGTAGTGCGTACGACCAGCGCGAAGGGCCCGATGTCGGTCACCGTGAAGCGTGGATCCTCGAACAGCGCCTCGGGGAAGGTGACGGTGTAGCGGCGCACATTGGGGTCGTTGGGGTACACATCCTCGGCCAGGCGCAGGGTGTAGCCGTCGGCTCCGCGGCGGAACAGGAACGCATCGGGCGCGCGCCACTGGCTGTTGTCGAGCGCGTCGATCAACTGATCGGGTGTCTCGAGCTCGGTCCACTGCTCGATGGCCTCGGCTCGCTGATCGAACTGCGCCAGTGGGTTCGCGTAGTGCGAGGTCAGTCCCTGGAATCCGAAGTACGGGTAGTAGCTGAGGAACGACGTGTCGGCGGTCAGCAGGATCGTCTCGTCGCGAGGGCGCTGGGTCTGCTCGGTCAGAGCCTCGTCGACCTCGCGGTAGTACGAGACCGCACTCGGTGGACGCATGTCGGCGCGGTTACCGTCACCATCGGTGTCGGAGTACGCAACGGTGATCTCGGTCTGCAGCACCTGGGGGATGTTCTGCGCGAAGGCCATCGCGCCGACGGCAGCGACAACGACTGCGGCGATCCGAAACCTCGGTGGCTCGTTGATGGCCTGGTAGATCGCACGGCTTCCTTCGAGGAAGCCGAAAACGCCTGCGCTGCCGAGTAATACGATCAAAACCGCTTCGAGGCGGAACGAGAGCAATGTGGTGCCCGCGGCCGTGGCGGCCATGGAGAGCAGCGTCCACAGGTAGATGGATACGACGCCGACGCCGAGTGCTTGCGCGCGACGTGAGGAGGAGAAGCGCACCGCTACCCACACTGTGCCGACGAGGCACAGCATCCCCATCAGCGAGAACTCGAACATCGGAAGGGGAAGCGTTGCACCGGCTTCGGGGAGGTAGTGCAGTGCGGTACCGGAGGTGGACGGTGCGCCGCGCAAGAAGTCGATCAGATACGGCAGCCACACGGTTGCAGCGATGAGGCCCGAGATGGCGGCAATCGCGGCGACCTTGATCGCGATGGGCACCACGACGTTCCAAGACTTCCGCTCGCGATAGGCGAGAACGGCGGCGAACAGGGCCATGAGTACGACGGTAAATGCCGCCAGTCCGAGATAGAGGGTGTAGAACGTCGCGGCCAGGCCGAGAAACAGTCCGGTGCCCACTACTGCGCCCCACCCGCCAGCTGCTGTCCGGTGCAACGCACCCCACGCGAGAACAAGTGCCGGGGCGAACAGCAACACGATGACCGCGCTGTAGGCCTCGGGGGAGGCGTGAGCGACGACCAGTGCCGTGGTCACGGCGCTGACGGCAACGGCCCAATCGCTGCGAATCAGCGCTTTCCACAACACGAAGGCGATCACCGACGTCACGGCGAGCAGCCCGATCGCGTACGGCTTGAACACTTCCCAGCCGTCCATGCCCAGCAGGTTGCCGACCCGGCCACCGAGCCAGAACCATCCGGCCGGGTAGAACGGTGGGATGTCGGCGTACGTCATGTCGCGCAACGACGCCGAATCCGTCAGTCGCGTCAGGTATTCGGTGCGGAACTCCTGGTCGACCGAGATGCCGAACAGATACAGCTTCGTTGCCGCCAACGGCATTCCGAGAGTGACGGTGACGAAGCCGGACAAGCCGATCCACGCCGACAGGCGAGCGATCCAGGGCCACTTGTGAATTCGATACAGGTAGATCGACGTGGCGAAGAGCGCCGCAGCCACCACCTGGCCGAGAGTCGTCAGAGCGCGAGTGACATTGGACGAGTTGAACGCCGGCCACTGAACCAGTGAGAAGGCGTACAACCCGACCGTCGCCACCACGACAGCGACAATCACACCGAGAACGATTTCCCCGACGGCAGACGCAGTTCTGCGCGCCGGCGCAACCCCGACAGTCATGCAGTTAGATGGGCAGCTTGCGGAAGATCGGCCGCGGTACGTGTCGCAGGACCATCATCACCAGACGCCACGGTGCGGGAGTCCAGATGAGCGGCGTGCCCTTGCGCGACGCGTTCACGGCAAGCTTCGCGATGACCTCCTTGTCGACGGTCATCGGCGCTTCCTTGACGTGCGCGCTGAACTTGGTGCGCACCATGCCCGGGCGAACGACGGTGACCCGAGGTCCGAACTCGTGCAACGCTTCTCCGAGTCCGAGGTAAAACCCGTCGAGGCCGGCTTTGGTGGAGCCGTAGACGAAGTTGGAGCGACGCACCCGCTCGCCTGCCACCGAGGACATGACGATGATGCGGCCGTAGGCCTGCGCCTTCATCTTCTCGCCCAGCAGCACGCCGACCGAAACGGAGGCGGTGTAGTTGATGTTCGCGGCGAGGACGGCCTTGCGCTGGTCCTGCCAGAGCTGCTCGGCGTCGAAGTCGACGGCGAAGGCAACGATGGCGACATCGACGTCACCCTTGGCCCACGCCGCGTCGATCACCTTCGGGTGCGAGGCGGTGTCGAGTGCATCGAAGTCGATGACGTCGACGGACTTCGCACCCTTGGCGGTCAGCTGGGCAACGGCACTGTCACGCAGCGGATCGTTCGGCAGCGCAGCGAGAACGACGCGTGCCGGAGACTTCGACAGGTACTCCTCGGTGATCGCGAGACCGATCTCGCTGGTACCACCCAGAACCAGAATCGTCTGCGGGTTACCTACGGCGTCTATCGTCACAGCAGTTCCAGCCTTCTAGCCATATCGGAGGCGAAAACGCCTGTGGGGTCGACGGATCGGCGGACCTTGATCCACTCGTCGATGCGCGGGTACATCGAGTGGAAGGTCTCGGCGTCGGTGCGCGAATCCTTCGCGGTGTAGAGACGACCGCCGAATTCGAGGACGCGCTTGTCGAGTTCGCGGACGAACTCGTTGAGGCCCGGCTTGATCGGGAAGTCGACGCAGATGTTCCAGCCCGGAATCGGGAAGCTCAGTGGCGCTTTGTTTCCCGGCCCGAAGAGCTTGAACACGTTGAGGAACGAGTAGTGGCCCGACTTCTGGATATCGACGATGATCTTCTTGAACTCGTCGACGGCCTCCGGCGGCACCACGAACTGATACTGCAGAAAACCCTTGGAGCCGTAGGCGCGGTTCCACTCGCTGAACATGTCGAGCGGGTGGTAGAACGCCGTCAGTGACTGAACCTTGTTCCGGTAGTTGCCGGCCTTCCGATACCAGGCCTCGCCGACCGCGGAGAACGTGTACTTGTTCGCGAGTCCGTTCGGAAAGATGTCGGGGAACTTCACCAGCGGCTTCGCGTTGAAGCGCAGCGGGTCCTTCTGCAGCTTCTCGGGCAGCTGGTCCAGGCGTGCCAACGAACCACGGGAGAGGGCTGCACGGCCCAGCTTGGGGGGCGGGGCGACCGCGTCGAACCACGCACTCGAGTAGTCGTAGTTGTTCTCGCTGCCGTCGCTGTGCAGGGCGATGGTTTCGTCGAGGGTGCTGGTGACGTCACCGTCGGCGATGAAGTAGGCCGTCTCGGTGGGTGTCATCTCGATGGTCGCGCGCAGGATGATGCCGGTCAGGCCGTTGCCGCCTACCGTCGCCCAGAAGAGCTTGGCGTTCTTGCCCGACGGCGTCAGGTGGCGGATCTGACCGTCTGCGGTGAGCAGTTCCATCGAGCGGACGTGGTTGCCGAAGCTACCCGCGCTGTGATGGTTCTTGCCGTGGATGTCCGTACCGATCGCACCACCGATGGTGACCTGACGAGTACCCGGCAGAACAGGAACCCACAGGCCGAACGGCAATGCAGCCCGCATCAGCTGATCGAGGTTCACACCGCCGTCGACATCGACGATGCGCGTCGACGCGTCGATGCTGTGAATGCCGTTGAGCGCATTCATGTCGATGACCAGGCCACCGGAGTTCTGTGCGTTGTCACCGTACGAGCGGCCGAGGCCGCGGGCGATGACGCCGCGTCGAAGGTACGACGGCTTGGAGTCGTTCTGCTCCGCGACCTGCTTGACCGCGCTCGCGATGAGTTCGGGGTCGGAGGTCGAGAGCACCTCTCCGGTGGAGGGCGCAGTGCGGCCCCAACCAGTGAGTGTGCGGGTCTGCGTGGGTAGCGGCGCAGTGTTCCCGGCCTGTGGTTCCAGGGGGAAGAGTGCGTCGTCGGCTGTCGTGGACATCGCTCAAGAGGGTACCCGCATTGCGGTAGCAGCTAATGTCAGTCCTCGTGTCCACTCCCGACCGCTCCTCAGAAAACGGCTCGACGGGCGACGACTGGTCGCCCGAAGACGAAGAGTTGCAGCATCACGTCCCGCTGCCCGTCGAGCTGCCGCTGACCGAGAACATCGCCGACGCAGCACTCGACCTCAAGACTCAGGTGCTGCGGTTCCTTGCGACGGGTGTGCTGTCGGCGATCGTGGATCAGGGCGTCAATCTGATCCTGCATTTCGTGTTCGGCGTCGGAGTGACGCTCGCCAAGGCGATCGGCTTCGTACTCGGAACGACTACGGCCTACCTGATCAATCGCCGGTGGACGTTCAACGCGGCACCGTCGCGGGCCAGGTTCATCGCCGTCGTCGCCCTGTACGGCGTTACCTTCGCCGTCCAGGTGGGCATCTACACCTGGCTCTACCAGGCTCTTCCTGACGGTTTCTGGTACGCGAACGTGGCTTTCGTCATCGCGCAGGGCACAGCGACGGTGATCAACTTCCTGGTCCAGCGGTTCGTGATTTTCAAGATCCGGTAACTACTGTCTGGCGCTAAGTTTCCTTGATCCTGGGCCGAAGTCCTGGTTCAATATGGCCCCAGGAGGGGAGTATCCCCCAGCAGCTTCGTCGTCACCACGGCCCGGCAATCCGGGCCCGGCGAGCGGCCCGCGTAGGGCGGGAGAGACCTCCAGTTCACAGAACTGGAGGTTGTCATGTCCGTTCCATTCTGGGCTTGGTTGGCAGTGCTCGGCTTCATCATCGCCATGCTCGCGGTCGATCTGTTCGCCCATCGGCGAGCACACGTGATCGGAGTGCGCGAAGCGGCCGTCTGGTCCGGTATCTGGGTGGCTTTCGGCGTGGGCTTCGGAGTGCTGGTCTGGGCCACTGCCGGTGCAGAGTTCGGCCAGCAATACTTTGCCGGCTACTTGATCGAGAAGTCGCTGGCGGTCGACAACGTATTCGTGTGGGCCATCATCTTCACGTACTTCGCGGTGCCCAGAGAGTTGCAACACCGCGTCCTGTTCTTCGGAGTACTCGGTGCTCTGGTCTTTCGTGGCATCTTCATTGCCGGGGGATCTGCGCTCATCGCCAGCTTCAGCGCCGTGCTTTACCTCTTCGCCGCGTTCTTGATCTTCACCGGCTACCGCATGGTGCGTCAACGCAACGAGCACCTCGATCCCGAACAGTCTCGAGCTTTGCGGCTGTTTCGTCGGTACGTTCCCATGACCGATGCCTTCTACGGGCAGAAGTTCGTGGTGCGCATCGGTGGCGCTGCGCTGGCCACTCCGCTACTGGCAGTACTGGTGCTCGTCGAAGTCACCGACATCGTCTTTGCCGTCGACTCCATCCCGGCAATCTTTGCTGTGACCGATATTCCTTTCCTGGTGTTCACCGCCAACGCATTCGCCATTCTCGGACTGCGTGCAATGTACTTTCTGCTCGCTGACCTGATGCACCGGTTCGTGTACCTGAAAGTGGGCTTGGCATTGGTGTTGATCTGGGTCGGAATCAAGATGGCACTCAAGGTCGACGTGTTCTACATTCCCACCGCCGTCTCGCTCGGCGTCATCTCGTCGATTCTCGCGATCTCCGTGGTGCTCAGTTTGAGAGCCACTCGAGGGCAGGTCGCGGGCTCGCAGGTCGACCGATCAGCGTCTCCGTTCCGGGCGGCGACAGAAGCGGAACTTGTTGCGGCTCAGCCTTTGTGGAGCAGTCGCGGTCGACGGAAAAACCATCTGTAGCTTGCGCATCGAGTGTTGGGGCGACGCCGGCACGGCCGCGGTGTCGCCCCGACGACGATGTACTCAGAAGGTGGGCAAGTTCCCTGCTTCGAGGGCTTCGGCGAGTGTGGGGGCGGCTTTGTCCTTGTCGGAGAGTTCGTAGGTGAGGGGCGATCCGTCGCGAGCGGTGGTGGGCCAGTCGATGCCCAGGGCGGGGTCGAGGGGGTTGATGTCTCGGTCCAGTGCCGGGGTGTACTCCAGGGAGCACAGGTACATGACGGTGGAGTTGTCCTCCAACGACAGGATGGCGTGGCCGAGTCCTTCGGAGAGAAAGACCGCTTTGCGGTCGATGTCGTCGATGAGCACGCTGTCCCACTGCCCGAACGTCGGTGACCCGACTCGCAGGTCGACGATGACGTCGAGGAACGCCCCGCGGGCGCAGGTGACGTATTTCGCCTGCCCGGGCGGGTTGGTGGTGAAGTGAATCCCGCGTAGGACACCGGCGGCGGAGACCGAGCAGTTCGCCTGCTGCAGATCCAACGCTCGTCCGGTGGTCTCGGCGAAGAGGCCGGCTTTGAACCACTCGAAAAACACGCCGCGATCGTCGCCGAACTGGCGTGGGGTGTACTCGTAAGCGCCGGAAATTCTCAGTTCGCGGAAGGTCATCGGTTCCCTCGGTCGATCAGCTCGAGCAGGTAGCGGCCGTAGCCGGATTTGACGAGCGTGTCCGCGCGGGCGCGCAGTTCGTCGTCGGTGATGAATCCTCGACGCCACGCCACTTCTTCGGGGGATCCGATCTTGAGTCCTTGGCGTTGTTCGATGGTGCGCACGTAGTTGGAGGCGTCGAGGAGGGAGTCGAAGGTGCCGGTGTCGAGCCAGGCGGTGCCGCGCGGGAGGACTTCGACCTGGAGGCGGCCGGCGTCGAGGTAGTGGCGGTTGACGTCGGTGATCTCGTATTCCCCGCGGGCGGAGGGTTCGAGGTCGCGGGCGATGGCGATGACGTCGTTGTCGTAGAAGTACAGGCCGGGGACGGCGTAGTTCGATTTCGGGGCGGCGGGTTTTTCTTCCAACGAGATGGCTTTGCGGTTGTCGTCGAATTCGATGACGCCGTAGGCGGTGGGGTCGGAGACCTCGTAGGCGAAGACGGCTCCGCCGTCGATGCGCTCGAAGCGGGAGAGTTGGGTGCCCAGGCCGGGGCCGTAGAAGATGTTGTCGCCCAATACGAGTGCGGCGGAGTCGGTGCCGATGTGCTCGGCTCCGAGGACGAAGGCTTGGGCGAGGCCGTTCGGCTCGTGTTGGACCTTGTAGGTCAGGTTGATGCCGAATTGGGAGCCGTCGCCGAGGAGGCGGGTGAATTGGTCGGCGTCCTGGGGGGTGGTGATGATGAGGATGTCGCGGATCCCGGCGAGGATCAGCGTCGAGAGCGGGTAGTAGATCATCGGTTTGTCGTAGACCGGGACCAGCTGCTTGCTGACGCCCATCGTGATCGGATGAAGCCGCGAGCCCGTGCCGCCCGCCAGAATGATTCCCCGCATGAGGGCGAAGTCTTCCAGACCCCACGATCACCCGCTCGGTTGTGTGGGCGGTCACTCCCAGGGGATTCGGTAGGGCTCAGATCCGAATTCGGACTCTGTGGTCGATGTCGGCCATTCCGATGGCCACACGATCTGCGGATCGGCTTTGAGCTCCTCGACTTCCGGGGGCAGCGGGTCTGCGTCCACCTCGATGCGTTCCCAACTGCATTCACCCGATGCGACGCGGCCCGCGTAACGGATCAGATCGGCTGACGCCCGGGGCGACAACGCCAGTCGGGCCAGCAGTTCCGCGGTGACGGTACGGGTCCCCATTCGGGCCTTCAGGTCGGTGTCGAGGGCTCGCGCGCGTGCGGCCTCGAGGTCGCTGCACGAAGTCATCAGACGGTCGTATGCAGCTCGCGCGTGCGGAGGCATGTCCTCGATCATGCATCCCGCCATGGTTCGTCACCGGTTCCGACGGAGAAGTCCTCGTCCGGCGTGTCGAGTACCGGTCTGATATCCGCGGTCTTGCCTGCTTCGACGGCCTGCTTGCCGTAGTCGAGGAAGTCGTTCAGCGGTCGCAACGTGTTGTCGATTTTCTTGCCCACCTGGCCTTCGGGGTCGCCGAGCGCATCGAGGAACGCGCCGAAGTCGTCGACCACCTGCTCGATCTTTCCAATGAGATCCTTGGTTAGATCCATTGCTTTCCAGCACATTTCGATGATGCTTTCGACCTGCCAGGCGGTGCCGACCACCGGCACTTTCTTGACGACGACCTTCAATGCACCGCGGGCGTTGTCGACGGCCACTTCGGACTCGAGCAATTCGACGATCTTGCGCACCACGGCGAGAGCAGCGTTGCGCAGTTGTTCGGATATCACTGCGCACACTGCGGAGATCGTCCGTCCGGCAGGCCCTTCCCATCGCATTGCGGCCAGTTGGCGGTCGGCATAGTCAGTGAATGCCTGTGCGGCAGCGCCGTTCCAAGAGCTGTCGACTCGGCGCACTCCTGCGGCAAACGATTCACCGGCAGCTTCCATCGCGTCGCCCGCGATCTGGTAGGCCTGGCCGATCCGCCTGATCTCGTTCCAGTTCCCGGTGATCGGAATGGTCGCCTCGTTCAGCGGGCTCCACCCGGAGAGCTCGAAGATCGTTCTGTCGATCTCTCCGAGCCAGCTCGCAGCTTCGTCGAGTAGGTCTCGGATGTCGTCGATCACGGGATTCGGTGCGGGATAGTCGATTCCCCGGGGCCGTCCGTAGTCGGCTGCCCCGTCGAAATCATCGACATGTCCGGCCGCGGCGTGGTCAGAGCTGCCTCGATCGATGCCCGGAAGCGGTGGCAGAGATGTGTGCGCGTTGAGTAGATCGTAGTTCTGTTGATCTTGATCGGCATACAACCAGGCAGCCTTGCAGAGCTCGGCACCCATCTCCCCGCAATTGACGGACAAGTGAACCTGTCGAGTGCGTGTCATCTCTTGGAAGCGTGCGAGATACGGCTGAAGTCGCTGCAGAATCTGCCCAACCACGTTCTCGCCCAGGCCCGCGTTGTCGAGCAAATAGAGGTGACTGGCCAGGGTATCGGCACTGATGCGATCGAGAAGATTTCCGAGGCCGGCGATTTCCGAGGATCTGGCGATCAGCGGTTCGGTCACTGCGTCGCGCTCCTTCTCAAAGACGAAATGAGGCGTTCGACATCCTCGTCGGAGATTGCGTTCTCGACGTCACGGTCGGCGAGCACGACGAAGACCGCGACTTCTGCGGTGGCGAAACCTGTAGTGGTGACTACGTCGAAGGTGGCGCGGGGCGGAGGGCAATACGGCGAATCCGGTATGTCTTCCACCAGGGCTGTGTAGCGGACAGCCGGGACTCCGTCGACCTGCAGATACTTGGGGTCGCTGATCTGAACAGTGGGTGTTTCGGACCCGTCTCTGTTGGTAAAGATCATCGACGCTTTCTGCGCCTCTTGGTACGCGAGGACCGTCAAGTCCCCGGCTCTACGACCGGTCATTCCGCTGATCGCCGAAGACTCGAACTCACCGCCCTCGCAATCGAATCGGCCGTAAAGGCCCATCGCGCCGTAGGTTGCGGTCGTTCCGTCCTCGCCGACCCACTGCGAGAATCCGTCATTCCAATTTTCCCAGTCCGCAGGAATGTCGTAGGTCCAGCCGAATTTGGTGGCGATGGGCTGCGGCTGCCCGTCGGGCACCTCGATCTTCGGTGGCGGCCGGTTCATCGACGGAAAGCCCGGTGGCAGTGGCGGCGGGGCCGTCGTCGAGCCCGTGGGTGTTGGGGACACCGGCGGCAGAGCCTGCACACCCTCGTACGGTTCCGGTACCGGCGGTGCCAACTGCGGAATTGCCCACATGAGCCCGAACAGCAGTGCCACCGATGCTGCGAGACGAATCAGAATCTTGCCGAGACCCATCAGTTGTTACTCCCCCCGAAGTCGAACAGAAGCTAGCACGCGCTTCCGACATGTCCGGTCCTCGGCGGAAGCGGTGCAACTTTCGCTCCACTCGAAGGTCTCATCGCCATAATCCTTGTAGCTGGGGCGTCGAGTGGAGCCTCCCGTGCAACGACATGACGGGCCCGCACGAGCGTCCGCCGGTAAAGTGCCTGTTCATGAGAATTCTCGTCACGGGTGGGGCCGGGTTCATCGGCGCGAATTTCGTACATCAGACCCTGGCTCAGCGTCCCGATTCCCAGGTCACCGTGCTCGACAAGCTCACCTACGCCGGCAACAAGGCCTCCCTGGACCCCGTCGCCGATCGCATCGAGTTCGTGCACGGCGATATCGCCGACGCCGACCTCGTCGACCGCCTCGTTCGCGAGACAGACCTCGTCGTCCACTTCGCCGCCGAATCCCACAACGACAATTCGTTGACCGATCCGTGGCCGTTCGTGCACACCAACGTCATCGGCACCACCACCTTGCTCAACGCGGTCCGCGAACACGACGTGCGCTATCACCACATCTCCACCGACGAGGTCTACGGCGATCTCGAACTGGACGATCCGGCCAGGTTCACCGAATCGACTCCGTACAACCCCTCGAGTCCGTATTCGTCGACCAAGGCATCGAGCGATCTGCTGGTGCGTGCCTGGACCCGCTCGTTCGGCGTCCGCTCCACCATCTCCAACTGCTCCAACAACTACGGCCCCTACCAGCACGTGGAGAAGTTCATCCCGCGTCAGATCACGAACATCCTCAGCGGATCCCGGCCCAAGCTCTACGGTGCCGGTCAGAACGTGCGCGATTGGATCCACGTCGACGACCACAACAGTGCCGTCTGGGCCATCATCGACGGCGGCCGCATCGGCGAGACCTACCTCATCGGAGCCGACGGCGAAGCGAACAACCGCACCGTCCTCGAAGCGATCCTCGAAGAGACCGGCAACGCACCCGACGCCTTCGACTTCGTCACCGACCGGCCCGGTCACGACCTTCGTTACGCGATCGACTCGACCAAGCTGCGCACCGAATTGGGTTGGACACCAACCTATATCGACTTCCGCGCCGGATTGAAGGCCACCATCGATTGGTACCGAGACAACGAGCAGTGGTGGCGACCGCAGAAGGATGCTACCGAGGCCACGTACGCAACGAAAGAGTCCGTACTGAACCGCTAATTGCCGGTCGGCTGGCTGTGGGCGGCAGGAATGCGAGAGTCGCTGTGTACCAACATGTTACGCAGGACGCGTGAGCCGGACACAGCGGCGACAACGCCGGCCAGTACCTCGCACAGTGTGAAGACGAGTCGGGACGCCAGAGCCAGTCCCAACGCGACACCCGCGTCCATGTACGGCGACAGCGCGGCGACCACCACGGCCTCGCGAACACCGATGCCGGACGGTACGACGACGACGAGCACGCCGGCGCACATACCGAGCGCGAGCGCGCCGATGCATTCCATCAATCCGCCGATCCTGAAGCCGGCCGAACTCGACGCAAGAATCCACAAGTGGGTGCCGTAGAGGACCCAACTGGCGGCACACCAGCCGAGCGACAGAGCGATTTTTCGAAAGGCCAGTGGTGACTGCAGCGGCGCGCGGCGAAGAAGCTTCAGCGCGACGTTGACCAAGCGGGTCAGGATTGGCGGGTACGCGCAGGTCAACGCGATCGGCACCAGCACGATGACTGCGATCGCGGCGATGGTGCTGACGTCGAACAGTGCGGGAAGACCCAGAAGCCCGACCACGAGGGCAGACGTGGTGCTCAGTCCGACCGTGACGAGAACGGCGACGAACCCGGCGGCTCTGGTCACCCCGGCCCGCCTGACCAGTTCGGTCTGGAGAACGAATGCCCAGACGCTGCCCGGCAGATATTTGCCCAGTTGGCCCACCAGGTAGCAACGCGCCGCGTCGAACGCGGGTATCGGATATTCCAATGCCCCGAGAGCGTGCTGCCAGGCGCGCACGGCGGCACCCATCCCGAGAAACACCAGCAGTGCCGACCCCAGAAGGGACCAGATTCCCAGCGACAAGATGGTTTCGCGGACCTCGGACCACTGGGATCGCACCGCCAAGACGATGGCGACGACGATCGCCAGGGTGACCATGACGCGCAGCACGTTGCCCGCAATCTTCTTTCCGCGCGAAGCGGCTACGCCGTCGGTCATGTGATCAGGGGCTTGGTCGACAATCCCTGCCACCAGGTGAAGGCCGAGGAGCTGGCTTCGCCGAGTGCGGCAAGTTCCGGTAGCCGGGCGGCGGAATAAGCGGACGCAACTACCTCGATCTCGGCGTCGTCATGGCCCTTTCGCGTCATGCCGACGGAGTTTGCGCCGTGCAGCAGAGCTGGATTGCCGAAGACGGTGGCGAACGGTGGAATGTCTTTGGTGATGACCGATCCCATCCCCACCATCGCGCCGTTGCCGACAACTCGGCGTTGGTGCACGGTGCTGTTCATGCCGATGTTGCAGCCCGATCCGAGTGTCACATGACCGGCGAGGGCGGTTCCGGCGGCAGCGATCGTGCCGGGCCCGAGTTGGCAATCGTGTTCGATCGAGACGCGATTCATGATGAAGGAATGCGCGCCGACGACTGTCGGCCGCTCGCTACCCTGGTGGACGGTCGACAGCTCTCGGATGATCGAGCCCTCCTCGATAACGACGCCGAAACCCGCGCTGCGGTCGGAGTACGCGGCGAAGTGCTCGAATCCGAGGATCTCGGGGGGCGTGCCGATGACCGTATGCGCACCGATCCAACAATCGTCTTGGATGGTTACTGGGCCGACCAGGACGGCACCGGGTCCGATGGTGACCCGGTCGCCGATGACGACGCCGTCGCCGATGACGGCTGTCTCGTGGATTCGGCAGTCCTGGCCTATATCGATCGGCACCTGAATTCGGCCTCCCACGTTTTCGCTCGTTTCGCTGCGCTGTTGTAGAAAATAACGCTACCCGCGGCAAGGCTTATGACCGGGACCTCATCCCAGGCGATAGTGTCGACGGGTAAAGATGCGAATCGGTACGTTTTCCGTCGCACCCAGGTCGGTCCGAGGGGTAAGTCAGTGATTGCAATTTCCAGTGTCGTTTTCGGCGAGGATGTCGAGCGTGAAGTGCTCGACACTCTTCGATCGGGCATTGTCGCGCAGGGCCCCAAGGTCAAGCGCTTCGAGGAGCAGTTCGCAGAGCTCGTCGGTGCCGATCATGCTGTGGCGGTGAACAACGGCACGACCGCGCTCGGTGCAGCGTTGGAAATTCAGGATCTGCAGCCCGGCGACGAAGTTCTGACCAGTCCGTTTACTTTCGTGGCGACATTGAACGCAATTCTCGACACCGGGGCAATTGTCCGCTTTGCCGATATTTCTGCGAATGACTTCAATATCGACCCCGCCGATGCGGCGTCGCGAATCACTGATCGCACGTCGGTACTCATGCCGGTTCATCTGTATGGGCAGTCTGCAGACATGGCCGCGCTCGGTGACCTTGCTCAACAGCATGGCCTTGCCATCGTGGAGGATGCCGCGCAGGCGCACGGTGCGACGTTCGACGGCCGGGGAGTCGGCACGTTCGGGCTCGGCTGTTTTTCCTTCTATGCCACGAAGAACTTGACCACCGCCGAAGGCGGGATGATCACAACCGACGACGCGTCGCTGGCCGATCGCTTGCGAGTCCTCCGTAATCAGGGAATGCGGGCCCGGTACCAGTACGAGGTCGTCGGTCACAATTATCGAATGACCGATCTGCAAGCCAGTCTCGGTCTACCCCAGTTGGCCGGTTACCGGGCGCAGGTGGAGCAGCGTCGACGCAACGCGGACATGATCACCACCGGGTTGAAGGACGTGGCCGGACTGGCTCTCCCCGCGGAGTTGGAACGCAGAGGGCACGTCTGGCATCAGTACACCGTGCTCGTGGACGAGAATGCGCCGATCGATAGAGACGAGTTGGGCTCGAGACTTGCGGAAGCAGGCGTGGGTAGCGGCATCTACTACCCGAAAACTGCCTACGACTACGACTGCTACCGAGAGCACCCCAACGTTGTCATCGAAGACACACCGGTCGCCACGTCGGTCTCGCAACGATGCCTGAGTATTCCGGTGCATGCGAACTTGACCGTCGACGAAGTCGACACCGTCGTGTCGGCTGTCCGAACGGCGATGGGGCAGTGATGAATCCTCGGGTTGCGCTGATCGGGTCGGGTCGCATGGGGTCTTTGCATGCCAGGGTCGTTGCACAGTCGGAGCGCTGTGATCTGGCGGTGCTCGTCGAGCCTCGTGAGGATCAAGGTCGGGCTGTCGCCGAGCGCTTCGGTTGCGACTGGTCAGCGGAATTCGACGACCTCGCCGGTATCGATGCGGCGGTTATCGCCGCCGCGACTCCTGCTCATTACGACATTGCGTCGAGAATTCTCGCCCTGGGCAAGCCTGTGTTGGTCGAGAAGCCCTTGGCCGCCACGTACGAGCAGAGTACGGAGCTGGTGGACAAGGCTGCGGCCGGGGATATCCCGTTGATGTGCGGATTGTTGGAGCGGTTCAATCCGGCCGTGCGTACGGCTCGGGAGTTCGCGGGTGAGGTGTGGCAGGTCAACGGCATTCGGCATTCTCCCTTCGTGTCGCGCATCTCGACGGGAGTAGCGACCGACCTCCTCATCCATGACGTCGATCTGGCCATATCTTTCGTCGGGTCCGAGCCGAAATCCGTTGCGGGGGAGTTCGGGTACTTTCATCCGGCATCGAGAGAGAACCATGCCGAGGACTGCGCAGATGCGATCTTGCGGTTCGAGTCGGGCGCTGTTGCAACGATTTCGGCTAGTCGGATCAGTCAGCGCAAAATCCGGCAGTTGTCGTTGCTCGAGTCGGATCGGCTGATCGAAATCGATCTGCTGCGACGGGACATCACCGTCTACAGGCACATCGACGACGACATGCCGTCCGATCGAGACGGATACCAGCAGCAGACGATCATCGAGATCCCCACCATCAGATACAGCGAAGAGCCGCTCTCGGCTCAGCTGAATCACTTCCTCGATCTGGTTTCAGGATCAGGAGATGTTGCAGCAGAACGTAACTCGATTCTGCCGGCACACCGCGCAGTGGACGAAGCGACGCGGTCTGCGGCTCACTGATCCACTCGTCGACGGCGTCTGACTCCGACCACGGCCGACTGGGCGAGCGCAAGGACGAGTCCACCGGCGGCGAGCGCCACTCCGCCGGTGGTGCCGGGTGGGGTGTATTCGATCGTCGCAGTCGTACCTCCGTTCGGTAACACCACCTGAAGCAAGCCGCCCTCGGTTGCCCGCACCTCGGCCGGGTTCCCGTCGACAGTGGCCGTCCATCCGGGCCACGCGAGCAAAGCGAACGTAGCGACCCCGGAGCCGTTGTATTGCAGTGTCTCTCGGGTGTCCGTCTCGGCATCGTCCGCCAGCACGGTGACCCCGTCGTCGACAGACGACAATCGTCCGGTCGGCCAAGGGAGAGGTGTCCGACGGTGTGCGACGGTGACGACGTCGGATGCGGTGATCATCCATTGTTCCGCGGGGAGTCGGTCGAGTGCGCTCGTGTTTCCGTAGGGGCCGCTGTTCTGCACGATGATCGTGTCGAGCCGGAGCGCGTCCGCCCATGACACATCGGTTCCGGGTGCCGTTGCCAGCAACCTGTCCACCGCGTCCGAGCAGGTGACTCCGCCGTAGTAGTTCAGACACAGCGCGTCGACGAAATCCTCGTAGCTGATGCCGGCGTAGCTGTTGACGGCGTCCACCCCGGAGGCTTGCCACGCGTTGCCGAACACCAAGTCACCCCATTGCGACGTGGAATCGTCCTCCGAAATCGACTCCGTGTCGGCGATGGCAAAAGTGTTCCCCGTGTACCGGCTGTCCAATCGGTCCTCCAGGAACGCGACCTGGCGGGGGAATCGCCAGGGTGTCACGTTGTCGTTGCCTTGGAACCATGCGTTGGTCTGCAGCGCCAGTGTTGTCACTATTCCGACTACGAGGACGCCGCCGAAGACGCGGGGTGCTCGTAAGCCTGCGGTGACAGCGGCGACCGTCAGGAGGCCGCAGACCAACAAGGCCACGGCATGGATACCGAGGTCGTCCGGAACACTCGACCATGCCAGGTAGAACTGCAGTACGAGAAGTGCGGCCGTGATCGAGACTCGCAGCCGGAGCTTTTCGCGGTGCAGCCCCGCGCTGGCCGCGACGGCGGTGATGACCAGCAGGGGCAGTTGTGCGTACTCGATCAACCGAACAGGCCAGCGGAACAGCCACAGGTTCGACGGTCCGAGGAGCAGCACTGCATAGATCCCTCCGAAGACGGCCAGCGATATCGCGCTCGTCTTCAGGCTGGCGAGGGTTCGCCATCGGATCCACGGGCTCAGCGGCACGAGGAACCAGACGAGGTATCCGATGGGGACGGTCATGAAGCTGGCCCCGAACGACTCGACCATCGGTAGATGCGTCGGGCTGCTCACGTTGATCAGATCACCGAGGCCGGGACGGAGCGTGCCGTCATTGGACACTCCGGACTGGTTTCGCACCGACACATCGGTGGTGAAAGCAAGCGGAAGGTAGACGATCAGCGACAGTGCCAGGATTGATACTCCGCTGATTATCAGCGAGGTGATCCGCCGGTAGCGGCCCAGTGCTACGACCTCGGCAATGACGGCGAGGTAGACCACGGCCACCGCGACAGCACCGTAGGGGTTACCGGTGGTCATGGCCATGAAGCCGAAGAAAATGGGAACGATGGGGTTGATCCGACCGAGACCAGCGGACCGCGTCGACCACCAGACATGCGGAATCCACGCGAACGCGAACAAGCCCGAGGCCCAACTCGAGGCGTCGAAATACAGCGTGTAACCGGCGAACGGCATAGCGAAGCCTGCGACGAATGCCATCGACGTACGCGCACCGTACTGTTTGGCCAGAAGATAGACGCCGACGGCGAGAATTGCCATGAATTGCATCTTGACCAGGGTGATGCCGATGGCCAGATTGGGAATCGCCGCGATGAGAGCCGAGTTCGCCAACAACAGCGGGTTGTAGGTGCCGTAGAGGGCTTCAGCGGTGATGTTTCCGCCTGCCCACAGTTCGGGTATGAGCGTCGGCCACGACCCGGACAGCAGTCTTTCGCCGATCACTCGCCATCCGGGTGTGAAGGCCGCCGCGCTGTCGTCCCAGTAGTAGAACCATCGGTTGGTGAGCATCGGTATCGCCGCGGCAACAGCGACGGTCAGGGCGAGAACTACGGGCGGGAGTACCCGCGCCGCCCAGGGGCGATCAGAAGTCACGAAACGCCTTCGTCGGTGATGGTCGGTGAGCATCGGACAGTCCGTTGCAGCGTAGTGTTTCGTCCGTTCGTAGTATTCGACAGGCGCTGAAAGGGTGACGGTGTCCTCTGGTCCCGCTTCGAGTTCGCGGCCGGAACCGGTCGAACTGTCGGTGGTGATACCGGCTCACAATTCCGCCCGTGTCATCGAGTCGACGGTGGACGCGTTCGTCGACTATCTGTCCGGAAAAACTGCAGAGATCATCGTTGTCGAGAACGGTTCGACCGATTCGACCGCCGACATCTGCGCTCGCCTTGCGGCCGACTGGGCGCATCCCACAGTCGCGCTGTCCGTGTTGACCAGTGCAAAAGGCATGGGCAACGCGCTTCGGCTGGGCGTCGAGCAGTCGCGCGGTGACAGCATCCTGCTGACCGCCGACGATCTACCGTTCGGGTTCGACGACCTGAACGCGGCTGCGCAATGGACGTCCGAAGCCGGGTCGACACCGCTGGTGGCAATCGGTTCGAAGGCGCATCCCGAATCTGCCGTGCAACGTGGGGTACTTCGTGCCGTGATGACTTTCGGTTTCACGTCGCTGCGCAGAATCGTGCTGGGCACTCGAACGAAAGACCCGCAGGGAACGTTCATCGTCGACGGCACCCTCCTGCGTGCGGTGGCTCCGCGGCTCATCGAACCGGGTTTCTTGTTCACCACCGAGTTGGATTATGCGGTGGAGTTGGCCGGCGTCCGTCCTGTGGAGTTGCCGGTCCGTCTGTCCGAATCGCACCGGAGTGAGCCCAGTCGGGTTGCGTTCGGGGATGTCGTGAAGATGGCCCGTGGTCTGCTGTCATTGCGTGGGCGTCGTCACGAATTGCGAGCGGCAGCACAAGCAGGTCGTCACGCGGTCGACGCGTGAATCGAGACGTAAGGAGCTATTGCGAGTGACCACTCTCTAAGTTAGAGTTTCGTCATTCTATGACGGAGGTCACAATCAACTCGAACGCTTCTTTCGACGTCGTCATCACCGGCGGCACCGTCTACGACGGATCCGGCGGTCCCGGAGTGCTGGCCGACGTGGGCATCGTCGACGGCGTCGTGCGGGCCGTGTCGTCCACACCGCTTGAGGTGGGCGCCTCGACCGAGGTCGTCGACGCCACCGGCAAGTGGGTCACGCCGGGCTTCGTGGACGTGCACACCCATTACGACGCCGAGGTGCTCGTCGGTCCGGGCCTCGAAGAATCCGTCCGGCATGGGGTCACGACGGTCCTGTTGGGGAACTGCTCGTTGTCGACGCTCTACTCCACTCCAGTCGACATCGCGGATCTGTTCAGTCGGGTCGAGGCGCTGCCACGTGATCATGTGCTCAAAGCCGTCGATACGCACAAGACGTGGAACAGCCCCGACGAGTACATCGCGGCGCTCGAGAACTTGCCGCTCGGCCCCAATATTGCTGCACTGGTGGGCCATTCGGATCTACGCGCGCACGTCATGGGTCTCGACCGCTCGACCGATCGGAGTCAGAAGCCCACTCGCGAGGAATGGCGCGCCATGTCCGACGCGCTCGAGCAGGCGCTCGACGCCGGGCTGCTCGGAATGTCGACCATGACGAACCCCTGGGACAAGCTCGACGGCGATCGGTACCGGTCTCGATCGCTGCCGTCCTCGTACGCACGCTGGAGCGAATTCCGTTCCCTGCACAAGATTCTGCGCCGACGCGGCCGCTTGCTGCAGAGCATTCCGAACCTGAACACCAAGTACGACATGTTGTTCTTTCTGGGCTCGGCCACCGGAATCGGCCGCACTCCGCTCAAGATCTCGCTGCTCGCAGCGGCGGACGCGAAGGCGTCGCCCTGGATTCATCGCATCTTCGGTCCGCTCGCA
Organism: Rhodococcus sp. NPDC078407; assembly: GCF_044542515.1. Taxonomy (NCBI): domain Bacteria; kingdom Bacillati; phylum Actinomycetota; class Actinomycetes; order Mycobacteriales; family Nocardiaceae; genus Rhodococcus; species Rhodococcus sp. NPDC078407. The sequence continues at coordinate 28,882 of NZ_JBITUQ010000025.1, forward strand.
CGCATCGTCAACGGACCGGGCAAGGGCCAGTTCCGTTGGCAGCACCTGCCCACCACGTTCGATGTCTATTCCGACGGTATCGACCTCGTGGTGTTCGAGGAGTTCGGCTCGGGACGAGCAGCTCTGCATCTGCGAGAGGAGTTGGGCCGCAACGAGTTGCTCTCGGACGAGGCCTACCGTCGCTGGTTCCGTGCCGATTTCGAGAAGAAGTTCAGCTCGCGGGTCTGGCACCGTGACTTCGCGGACGCACAGATCACCGAGTGCCCCGACGCGTCGGTCGTCGGAAAGAACGTTGCGGAGGTCGCGGCCGAACGTGGTGTGCACGTGGTGGACGCATTCCTCGATCTGGTGGTCGAGCATGGCCGAAAGTTGCGCTGGCACACAACAGTTGCCAATCATCGCAAGAAGCAGATGGACAAGCTGATCAACCAGCCCGGAGTGACCGTCGGATTCTCCGATGCCGGTGCTCATCTGCGCAACATGGCGTTCTACAACTTCGGCATCCGATTGCTGCACCGCGTGCACGAAGCCCAGCGTGATCGCACGCCCTTCATGACCGTCGAAAAAGCAGTGCACAAGCTCAGCGGCGAGTTGGCCGACTTCTACGGTGTCGACGCCGGACATGTGCGGGTGGGCGATCGTGCCGACATCGTGGTGATCGACCCGGCGGGCCTAACCGAGGAAGTCCTGGCGTACCGCGAGGAGACCATGCCGGAGTTCGGTGGTCTGAGCCGGATGGTCAATCGCAACGACCGTGCAGTGACCGCCACTCTGATTGCGGGCCGAGTGGTGTTCTCCGGCGGCACCTTTGCACCCTGGTTCGGTGTCTCGGAGCGGGCAGGGAGTTTCCTCCGGGCGGGTACCCCTACGGCTCCGCGTCGCCGGGAGCGCGTGTGAGTCCGAGTCAACAGCAGCGTCGAACCGAAACGATCGGAAAACTACTCGACGCGGCCATAGAATCGCTGTGCGAAAAAGGTTATGCGGCAACGAGTGTCAATGAGATCGTCAGCCGCGCCGGGGTGTCGTCGGGTGCCATGTTCCGGCACTTCGACACCAGGCTCGATCTGATCGTCGCCGCAGCCGACGAGGTTCGACGACGTCAATTCGTGGAGTTTCGCCGCGGCCTGTCCGGTTTCGGCAGCGCGTCCATCGAACACTGCCTCGAACTGCTCAGGGCTGCATGCCGAGCACCGATCAATGGGGCGTGGTACGAGCTCCTCACCGCCGCTCGCAGTGACCAGGATCTGCGAGAGAGGCTGCAGCCCTTCACGGTTCGGTATCACGAGCAGATCGCCGAACTCGCTCGGACGCTACCGGTTGCCGGGGCGATAGATCCACGACAGCTCGAGACAGTGATCCTCACCGTGGTCCACATGCTCGACGGCGAGGCGTTGGCGGCTGTGGTGCATCCGCAACCCGAGCAGGAGGCCATGCGGCTGAAGATGATTGCGCACCTGTTGCGTGGTGGAAGCCTGCACGCTCTGAGCGACGCCGGATGAGCCAGTGGACGGTACGCATCGCCGGTGCCGAGCTTCCCGTCTTCGAATACGGGAATCCGTCTGCACCCTCGACGGTGCTTCTGGTGCACGGGTATCCCGACAATCATCATATGTTCGATCCGCTGATCGCCGAGCTCGGCGACACCGTTCGGGTGATCGCCTACGAGACGCGGGGCAGCGGCGCGTGCGTGCTCGATTCCACGGCGGATGTGTCGATCGAGCAATTGGCGCGGGACGCCTTCGCGGTGGTCGAGTCCATTCCAGGGCTGTCGGGGAAAGTGCATGTCTTCGCGCATGATTGGGGGTCGCTTCAGCTGTGGGAGGCGATGGCCTCGCCCCGCGCAACCACCGTGTTCGCGTCGTACACCTCGGTGTCCGGGCCGAGCCTGGATCATCTGCGGCGGGTGGCGCGGTCGCGGCTGGTGCGGCCGCAGAAGTGGCCGTCCCTGGTGGGGCAGTTGGCTCGGTCCTGGTACGTCTTCGGGTTCCATGTGCCCGTCCTACGCACCCGCGTGCCCGCATTGCTGGCGCGACTGCGGGCCGAGGGTGAGCCGACGCCGACGGTAGCCGACCAGCAGCGCGGCATCGGACTGTACCGGGCCAACATCATGCGGCGTCTGGTCAGCGGACCCGAGCCGCGTTGCCCTGTGCCGACCACCGTGGTCGTACCGACCCACGACCGCATGCTGTCGACGAACCTCACCGAGGGTCTCGATCGATGGATCCCCGACCTGCGCGTGGTTCAGGTCGATGCGGGCCACTGGTGGCCGTACACGCACCCGTCCGACGCCGCCCGCGTCCTGCTGGAGCGGGTGCGGGCTACGGAATAGCCTGGGCTACTTGCCGAACAACCGCGCCCAATTGGAACGGCTGGTCATCGACTCGAATTCACGACGGTAGCTCTCGCGAATCTGCGGAGCCCGCGACCGCAATGTCCATTGCGCACGGAGCCCCCGGACGAGCAGCTGCTTCATCAGTTCCGCGTTGTGCCGACGAACACGTACGCCTTCCTGGGAGGCGTCGGTGACGACGGCGTGCCCGAAGAGCGAGACGTGCCACCAATGCGCATCGCGGCTGGCGATGGCCACGGGATGTGGGTTGACGCGTCCGCGCAGCTGCTGCATCAGACGCTTGGCCAGGACGAGGCCTTCCATGCTGGGCCACGGTGCTGCGCTGGCGATCTGGTAGTCGGCGTTCTGCAGTTCCGGTGCGTGCGCAGCGGAGTGCCGCACAGTCTCGGAATACATCGCGCGTTCACGGCGAATGCCGGCCGCCGCCGCGACGCCGCCGTCGTGGAAAACCTCGGGCCCCTGCACGAAGTCCTCGATGGCCTTGATCTGAGTGAAGGCCAGGCCGTATTGCATTCCGACGAGAAACCGCAAGAGGTCGCGAGAAAGACTGCGGAACAGTACTTTTCCGTCGAACTCGCTGTGCAGTGCGGCAGTCAGCAGGCCGTTGCGAATGTTGAAGTATCGATGCCACTCGTCCCAGTCCTTCCAGGAGAAGTCGGCGTGCCACACGCCTGCCCCGGGAAGAGTGACGGTGGCGAATCCGCGGCCGCGGGCGCGCAGTCCGTATTCGACGTCGTCCCACTGGAAGAACAACGGAAGGGGATAGCCCACCTGAGCGATGATCTCGGACGGGATCAGGCACGTCCACCAACCGTTGTAGCCGGCGTCGACGCGAATGTCCTGGCTCTTCTTCACGACGCTGGAGTTGACGAGCGCGTTGGTCGAGGGAATGCCGACCTTGGGGCCGGACAGGTCGGCGTGCTCGGCCCCCACGAGGATTCGATCGGGGTGGAACAGCCCCAACATCTGGGCACCGACGATGGCGGGCTCCACCGTCATGTTGGCGAAAGCGTTGACGCGCAGGACGGTTTCGGGCTCACACAGAATGTCGTCGTCCATCAGGATCACGTTGGCGTGGTCGGCTCCGACGACGTCGGTGACCTCGTACATGCCGCGGGTGAAACCGCCGGCACCGCCGAGGTTGGGCTGGCGGATGTAGACGAGCTTGTCGCCGAGCACCTGTGCGATGCTCTGGAACTTCTCGCGTGTCTCGACCGGGTCGGTGCCCTGGTCCACCACGTACACCGCATCGAGACCGTCGACCACCTGTGCGTCGTTGCCCAGTACGGCAACGGTTTCCGCGCATTCGTCGGCGCGGTTGAAGGTGCACACGACGACGGCCGCGGGTCGGATCTTCTCCGGGGAATCGACGCTCCAGGCAACGTTCGAGAGCTTCAGAGTGGTTGTGTGCGTGTTGATTCGGATCCACATGGCGCCGCCGTCGACGAAGCGGTCCAGCAGGCCGTTCACTTCGACGGTGCCGCTGCCGTCCACATCCACGGCGTCGACTGTGCGATCGCGGCCATCCGAGTCCGACGCGACCAGGGCGATGCGTCCGGCCCCGTCGTACGACAGCTGAACCCGCACCTCGGTGACGGCCGTCCAGCGTTGCCAGTAGCTCGCGGGGAAGCGGCCGAAGTAGGTGTTGGTATCGATCTCGGCGTTGGGCTCGATCGCCACTTCATGGCGCGACCGGTAAGCCAGACCGCTCTCGATGTGGGTGTAGAGGTCGTCGTCGATCAGGGTGGACGGACCCGAGAACAGTCCGCGCTGGACGACGAAGCGCGACTGCGGGTCGTGCTCCACCAGACGCGACCGCACATCGGAACTGCTGTGTGCGATGTCGGGGGCTGTATCGGTCATCAACGCTCCATCGATTTCGTGCGGTTTCACGGGATCCTCGTGAGACCTCCGCGTTGCGATCCTACCTGCGGCGGGTGATCCTTCTGTGCAGGCTCGATCAGCGACGGGCACCCGAAACGCGGGGTGCTGTGCGGATCCGTACAACGACCTGTTCGTTGTCGACCGTGTATCCCAGATAGTCGAACTCGGTGCCGGTACGGGTGACGAATTCCGTCCACGCCCGGTACTCGTGGTTGCGCCAGCCGGGGAAGTTGAAGTACTCGTCGAACACGATGACGGTGCCCACCGCGAGTCGGTCGGCCACCAGGTCCAGCACGGTGACCGTCGACGAGTACAGGTCTACGTCCAGGTGCAAGAACGCCAACTTCTCGTGGTGACCCTTCAAGAATCCCGGCAGTGAGTCCTCGAAAAGTCCGGGGACGATCTGTGCGCCCGGCACCTCGGGGATGGTGTCCTGCTCGAACAGGCCCTTCGGAAATCCGGTGCGCCAGGTCTCGGGGAGACCGGAGAACACATCGAATCCGGCGACGACGGTGATGTCCTTGCGCGCTCCGAGCTCGGCGGCGATGATGTCGAGCGTCGTACCACTGGCGACCCCGAATTCCAGGGCCATGCCGCGAATGGAGACCTCCCCGAGCGCGAACCGCAATGTGGCGTGCGGCAACGGAAAAGTGGGAGCTTTCGACATCATTTCTTCGGCGAATTCGGCACTCTGGGCGGCGGCCTCGACCTCGGAAGCGAAGAACAGGTCGCGGCGCATGCGGAGCTCGAGCCCGCGCACGAACCCGCGTAGTTCCTCGATCTCGCGACGTTGACGTTCGAGGACGTCGAGCAGTGTCGCTTGTCGGTCACTCGTCTGCTCGGCCAGCTGAGCCGTCTGCTGCTCCAGAACCTCGCCGATCGCTCGTTGAAGCTTCTGCCGTGCCGAAAACTTGATGCGATCAGCGAGCTTCCGAGGTTCCGTCATGGGCACACGGTAGCCGGTGGGGCGGCGTTCGCAAACACATCACGGCCTACGAAAGTGTTCCCGACGCCCCAGCCCGCGCAACCGGAACCACTCCGCCAGACCGCGCGGGTTCCTGGTAGTGATCAGGAAGAACCAAGTAAAGCGAATCCACTCCTGCGGCAACAGCTTTCGCATGCCGGGCTGCGACATCAGGTACCCGCGATTGCGGTAGGTGAAGTAGCGCTTGGTCGCATCCTCCGGGTACTGCGTGTGCATCCGGCCACCGAGGATCGGCTTGAATTCCTCGGCCCCGTTCGGGTGGACGTAGGCAGCGGTGAGGCAGGTACCGAACTTCAGGCCCGAGCGTTGCAGTCGACGGTGGACTTCCACCTCGTCGCCGCGGACGAACAGCCTCAGATCGGGCACGCCCACCGCGTCGATGGTCGACGCCTTGAACAGTGCTCCGTTGAACAGTGACGCGATGCCTTCGAGCAGATCGTCTTGGGGATTCTCCGGGTCGATCAGCTCCGACCGAAGTCGACGCCATTCGACGCCGCGTCGCAGCGGAAATGCCAGCCGATCAGGATCCTCGATATCGCAGACGACGGGGGAGACCTCGTCGAGTCCATGCGTGAGCGCGCAGTCGTAGAGAGTCTCGAGCACGTTCGGGCCCTCGGGGCGGCCGTCGTCGTCGGCGAGAAACACCCAATCCGCACCGAGTGAGAGGGCGTAGAGAATGCCGAGCGCGAACCCGCCCGCGCCGCCGAGATTGTGTTGCGAGCCGAGATACGTCGTCGGCAGCGCGATGGACTCGACCAGTTCCCGTACTGCAGGCTCGTCGGCATTGTCGACGACGACCAGATGATCGAGCGGACGCGTTTGGGCACCGATGACGTCCAACGACAGAGCCAACAACTCACGCCGCTTGTGCGTGACGATGACCCCGACGATCTTGTCAGCCACCGGCTTGCCCATCAGGTCCGTCTTCCCGCTCGATCTCCTTCAAGATCTGCGCGACGTGGTCTCCCGCGTCGTTGCCCTCGTAGGCGCGCACCACATCCTCGATGCCGCCCTGCTGGCGGATCTGACCGTGATCGATCCACATCGCGGTATCGCACAGCTGAGCCAAGAACTCGTTGGAGTGGCTGGCGAACACCAGGATTCCCGAGCGCTTCACCAACTCCTGCAGGCGGTGTCGAGCCTTCTTCATGAATTCCGCGTCGACCGCCCCGATGCCCTCGTCTAGCAGCAGGATTTCCGGGTCGATGCTGGTGACGACACCCATCGCGACCCGCACCCGCATGCCCGTCGAATAGGTGCGCAGGGGCATGTCGAGGTAGTCGCCGAGTTCGGTGAAGTCGGCGATCTCGTCCATCTTCGCGAGCATCTGCTTGCGAGTCTGGCCGAGAAACAGACCCCGGATGATGATGTTCTCGTAGCCGGAGATCTCCGGGTCCATACCGACGCCCAGATCGAACACCGGCGCGACACGGCCGCGAATGGTGGCACTGCCGCGCGTCGGCTCGTAGATGCCCGAGAGCAGCCGCAGCAGCGTCGACTTGCCCGCGCCGTTGTGCCCCACCAGGCCGACGCGATCGCCGTCCTTCAGATTCATGGTGATGTTCTTGAGTGCCTCGACGACGACGACGTCGGAGGAGTTGCGGTCGATGGCACCGCCGGCTTTACCGAGGAAGGCCTTCTTCAGTGACCGCGTCTTGGCGTCGAAAATGGGAAAGTCGACGCAGGCGTCATGGGTGCTGATGCTGATGGACAACTCGAGAAACCCCTATACCCAGTAGGGCACGCGGGCCCGGTACTTCTTGAGAGCGAGAATGGCCAGCGCCCAGCCCACGACGGTGAAGCCGAGCACGATGTACCAGTGGTACGCCTGTTGATCCTCGCCGATCAGCGGGGCGCGGATGATGTCGAGGTAGTGGAACAGCGGGTTGATCTCGACGAGCTTGGCGCGGTTCGCGGCCTCGCCGCCCATCGACTGCAAGCCCGAGGTGGTCCACACGATCGGCGTCATGAAGAACATCAGCGTGACGAAGCTGCCCAGGATCGGGGCGATGTCGCGGTAGCGGGTGGCGATGATGCCGAAGAGGATGGACACCCACACCGCGTTGAGCAGGATCAGCACGAGCGCCGGGATCGCGAAGACCACGGTCCAGTGCAGCCCACCCTCGGGCCAGAAGATCGCGATGATGATCACGTAGATCAGCATGTTGTGGCCCAACAGGAGTAGCTGACGCCAGACCAGCCGATAGACATGCACGCTGAGCGCGCTCGGCAGCTGCTTGATCAGGCCTTCGTTGGCAACGAAGACGTCTCCGCCCTCGAGAATCGAGGCGCTGATCAATCCCCAGACGATTAGGCCGACGGTCACGTGCGGCAGGAATTCACGCAGATCGATGTTGAGCAACACCGAATACAGCAGGCCCATCGCAATCGCCTGGACGCCGGTGGCGATCGTGATCCAGAACGGACCGATCACCGACCGCCGATAGCGCTGCTTGATGTCCTGCCAGCCGAGATGCAGCCAGAGTTCGCGCTGGTTGAAACCGGTCTTCAGATCGCCGAATGCGCGCCGATAAGTCTGTGAGTCCGAAACCGGAGCAGGCATCTGTTCTCCTGCCTCACTCTCGGGATCCTTCGCTGGTGCCGACACGACGGTCGACACTACCTGCTCTCAGCGTGGGGAATCATTTCCGAGCGTGTCACAGATACTGGCCGGTACCGTTGCCGTGGCCGGCACCTGGTGCGCCCATCACTCCCGGCGGCAACGCGCCCTGCCGCATCTGCTCGAGTTGGGCGCGGGCGGCCATCTGCTGCGCGAACAGGGCCGTTTGAATGCCGTGGAACAGACCTTCGAGCCAGCCGACGAGCTGAGCCTGTGCGATGCGGAGTTCTGCGTCGGTGGGCACCACGTCGTCGCCGAAGGGCAGTACCAGGCGCTCGAGCTCGTCGCGCAGTTCCGGGGCGAGGCCCTGTTCGAGCTCGTGGATGGACGACTTGTGGATGTCCTTCAGGCGCGTCCGGCTGGCGTCGTCGAGCGGTGCGGCGCGCACTTCCTCGAGAAGCTGCTTGATCATCGTGCCGATGCGCATCACCTTCGCGGGCTGCTCGACCATCTCCGACAGACCCGAACCGTCGTCCGAATCCTCGTTGGCAGACGATCCAGCAGCGCGCGCCGCAGCGGCTGTGGCTTCCTCACGGCTCAACGCGAGGGGTTCGCCGTTGGGACCGATCACAACGACGTGGTCATCGGGGGCACTGTTCGACTCGGATTGGGTCATGTATCCATCTTTACGCGTCGCTCGTCGTTGCGCGATCGTCCGGGGCGATTATCCTGGTTCGGTCGTCGGGAACAGCAGTTCGTCGAGAACAGCGAAAGCAGGGAAGGATCGAGCGTGCGGAGTGGGCAATCTTTCCCTGGCGAAGCGGAGTGGGCAATCTTTCCCTGGCGAAACGGGACGTGGAACACATGCTTCACCGGTCGGCGCTTAGAGTGTCCGGCATGGGTTACGACGTCGCACGAGTGAGAGGGTCCATCCCCTCTCTCGGTGACGGGTGGATTCATCTGGACCCTCAGCTCGGGCAGTTGACACCTGATCGCGTATCGACCGCGGTGTCCACGGCGTTCCGCCACAGCGCGTCCAACCACTCGGCCGGTAACACCGCCGCCAAGCGGAGTGCGGCTCTACTGCAATCCGCGCGCGTGGCGATCGCCGACCTGGTGGGCGCGTACCCGTCCGGGGTCGTCATCGGACCGGATCGCGCGACGCTACTGTCGTGGCTCGCCGAATCGATGAGCTCGCGGCTCGGCCTGGGAACCGGCCTGGTGCTCTCCCGTCTGGACGAGGAGGCGAACGTAGCTCCCTGGCTGCGGGTGGCCAGCCGGACCGGCGCGCACGTCAAGTGGGCCGAAGTCGAGATCGATACCTGTGAGCTGCCCACGTGGCAGTTCGACGAACTGATCACCTCCACCACCAGGCTTGTCGCAGTCACCGCGGCGTCCCCGATCGTGGGGAGCGCACCCGATGTGAGAGTTGCGGCAGATCTGGTGCACGCGGTCGGCGGGCTCATCGTCGTCGACGCGGCCGGAGCTGCTCCGTATGCGCACGTCGACATCAAGGAACTCGGAGCCGACGTCGTTGCGATCGATGCTGCTGCGTGGGGCGGCCCGTCCGTGGGCGCGCTGATCTTCCGCGATCCGACGCTGCTGGAACAACTTCCGTCGATGTCGCTCGACCCGACGGCCAAGGGGCCCGAGCGGCTCGAGGTCAGCAGTCACCAGTACGCGTTGTTGGCCGGCGTGGTGGCCTCTATCGACTACCTGGCCAATCTCGACGACGCCGCCACAGGAACTCGTCGTGAGCGTCTGGAGCTCTCGATCGGATCGCTGCAGCACTACCACGACGGGCTCTTCGACTACTTGATGAAGGCGCTCAACGAGCTGGATCACGTGATGGTGCTGGGCAATGCACCCACGCGTGTCCCCACCGTGAGTTTCACGGTCGAGGGTGTGCCTGCGGTGAAGGTGTCCGAGCAACTCGCGCAGGCGGGAATCGGCAGTGTCAGCGGAGCCCACGGCGGCAGTCGTCTGCTCGACGCACTCGGGGTCAACGACGAGGGTGGTGCCGTATCCATCGGTCTGGCCCCGTACACCACCCGCTACGAAATCGATCAGCTCGTCAAAGCGCTCGCTGCACTCGCTCTCTGAGCGGCTGCGCCGCACGACCTCAGGCGTACATCACTGCACGCGCAGGATGACCTTGCCGATGGTGTCGGACTCGTCGAGCATTCGATGCCCTTGCGGCGCTTCGGTTATCGGGATCTCGGCGTGCACGACGGCGGTGACGCGTCCCTCGGAGATCATCGGCCACAGGTGCTCGGTCATATCCGCGACGATGTTCGCCTTGCTCGACGGTCCCGTCTCGGGTCGCCCGCGCAACCCGGCTGCGTGAACCGATCCGCGCTTGGCGAGGAGTTTGCCGAAGTTCAACTCGCCCTTCACTCCGCCCTGCATTCCGATGGTGACGACGGTGCCGTCCATGGCCAGAGCGTCGAGATTTCGATCGAGGTACTTGGCACCCATGTTGTCCAGGATCAAGTCTGCTCCGTGATCCTTTGTGTGTGAACGAATCTCGGCGACGAAATCCTGGTTCTTGTAGTCGATGAGGATGTCTGCGCCGAGATCGGCGCACATGTCCAGCTTGTACTTCGAGCCGGCGGTGACCGCCACGGTGACGCCCATCTGCTTGGCCACTTGAATCGCGTGGGTACCGATTCCGCTACCACCGCCGTGGATGAGCAGTATTTGGCCCGAGCGCATGTGCGCGTCCATCACCAGGTTGGACCACACCGTGGAGGCCACTTCCGGAAGTGCCGCTGCCACATGCAGATCGAGACCCTCTGGGATGGGAAACAGCTGGGTGGCGGGTACGGCGACCTGCTCGGCGTAGCCCCCGCCGGCCAACAGTGCGCACACGCGGTCGCCCACGTTCCAACCGCTGACGCCCTCGCCGAGTTCGGAGATGATGCCCGAACATTCGAGGCCGAGAATGTCACTGGCACCCGGCGGCGGCGGATAGTTTCCTTGCCGCTGCATCAGATCGGCGCGGTTGACGGCGGTGGCCGAGACATCGACGATCACCTGCCCGCGATCCGGACGAGGATCGGGAACCTCGGTCCACTCCATGACGTCGGGATCGCCGAATTCTTTCAGTGTGATGGCACGCATGCCTCCATAGTGCGCCTCCGGCGCAGTGGTGGGGTTAGGTGCCCCAGAGGGCACTTAACTCCACCACTGCCGCAGGCACTCCTACAGGTCCCAGAGGTTGATCCCGAAGTCCTCGGCGTGCTGGTCGATCTGCGTCAACTCGTCGTCGGAGAAGTGCAGGTTGTCCAGTGCCGCAACATTGTTCTCGAGCTGTTCGACGCTCGATGCGCCGATCAGTACCGACGTCACGCGCGGGTCGCGCAGGGCCCAGCTCAGCGCGAGCTGTGCGAGGGATTGGCCCCGCGTCGAGGCGATGTCGTTCAATGCCCGTAGGTGTCCGATGTGCTCGTCGGAGAGCCAGTCCGGGTTCAACGATTTACCCTGTGCTGCCCGTGAATCCGACGGAATACCGTCGAGGTACCTATCGGTGAGCATGCCTTGGGCCAGCGGTGAGAACGCGATGACGCCCGCCCCGATGGCGTCGAGGGTGCCGAGCAGTTCGGGCTCGATCCAGCGATTGACCATCGAATAGCTGGGCTGGTGGATCAACAGGGGAACGCCAGCGGCGGCGAGCAGATCCGCCATCTTCTGCGTCCCCTCGGGCTTGTAGGAGCTGATGCCCGCGTAGAGGGCTTTGCCCTGCTGCACTGCGCTGATCAGCGCACCGGCGGTCTCCTCGATGGGGGTGTCGTGGTCGGGCCGATGGCTGTAGAAGATGTCGACGTACTCCAGGCGCATGCGTGTCAGTGATTGGTCCAGCGAGGACAGCAGGTACTTCCGCGAGCCGCCGAACCCGTAGGGGCCCGGCCACATGTCCCAACCGGCTTTGCTCGAGATGATCAACTCGTCGCGATAGCCGGCGAAGTCCTCCGAGAAGATGCGGCCGAAGTTCTTCTCCGCGCTGCCGTAGGGCGGGCCGTAGTTGTTGGCCAGATCGAAGTGCGTGATGCCCAGATCGAAAGCGCGACGAAGGATTGCGCGCTGGTTCATCAGTGGTATGTCGTCGCCGAAGTTGTGCCACAGCCCCAACGAGATCGCCGGAAGCTTCGGCCCGCGGGAACCCACTTGCCGGAAGAGCATGGACTCGTATCTGTCGGCTGAGGCAACGTATGGCGGGTCGATATTGGGATCTGTCATAACTCGACCCTAGGTCGCGGACGCGAATCCGACGTTCGACAAGCGCAAGCTACTCGTCGGTAGATTTCTTGCCTAGGATGTCACGCGTGACGGCCGAACTAGCCATTGGTTCCGGGGGGGACCCGCAGTGGCTCGACACTGCGGAAATGAAAGCATGGCGCGCCTACATGGACGGCGGGCAACGATTGATGGGGGTACTGAACAGGGATCTGCAGGACGGCCACGATCTGTCGATGGCGGAGTACCGCATTTTGGTGATGTTGTCCGAATCGGTCGACGGTTCCATCCGGATGAGCGAGCTGGCCGACGGGGTCCTGTCCTCGAGAAGTCGGCTGACACATCAGATCCGGCGAATGGAGCTCGCGGACATGGTCTTGCGCAGTACCTGCGTGAACGACGGCAGAGGTGTGCTCGCGACGATCACCAAGGAAGGCCGCCGACGACTGGCGGAAGCGGCACCCACTCATGTGCGCGGTGTCCGTCGACATCTCGTCGATCTGCTTTCCACGAAAGAGTTGGAGGTGCTCGGCGACATCTTCGAGAAGGTCGACGCCTCGACGCGCACCGCCGCAGTGGCACCGCGGCGATGAGCGGCGGACAGTGAGGGGCGATTGGGCCTCCGGCCGGCCGGCCGTTAAGATCGCACACGGAAGCGTGGCAGAGCGGCCCAATGCACTCGCCTTGAAAGCGAGAGACGTGTAAAAGCGTCCGGGGGTTCAAATCCCTCCGCTTCCGCCACCAGGGCTCGTGAAGTCACGCGCCCCGGCACACTTGCGGAAGGTCTCGGCGAGACGATTACCGGCGGGCTGGTATCAATTTCGGCTCCACGGGGTAACTGCTGCTGATGAGCGAACAAGCGCGGCGCAACGACGGCGACAACCCGGGTCCCTTGGAAGAGGAACTCGAGGAGAGTTTCGACGCTGTCGTCACCGAAGGTGCCGAGCGATTGCATCGCACCGTACGTACCGTCCTGATCACCGGATTGTTCGGTGGACTCGAAGTCGCCCTGGGTGTGATGGCGTATCTCGCGGTGCTGGACGAGACCGACAGTCATCTACTGGCAGGACTGGCGTTCGGCATCGGGCTGGTGGCCATCTACCTCGCACACGGCGAGCTGTTCACCGAAGACTTCCTGATGCCGATTGCGGCGGTGGTGTCCCGCGACGGAACGCCACTGCAGCTGGTCAAGCTCTGGGTCGGGACACTGCTGGCCAATCTGATCGGCGGTTGGCTCGTGATGTGGTTGATCGCGCAGGCGTTTCCGCAGTGGCTCGAGGTGTTGTCCGAGTCGGCACATCACTTCGTCGACGCGCCACTGAACCTTCAATCGATCTGCTTGGCTGTTCTCGGTGGCAGCACGATGACGCTGCTGACCCGCATGCAGCAGGGAACCAATTCCGACGTGGCGCGGATCGTCGCCGCCATGGCAGCCGGTTTCCTACTGGCCGGATTGCAGTTGTTTCACTCGGTCCTGGATTCCCTGCTGATTTTCGGGGCCATCCACGCCGGCGCGGACGTGAGCTACGTCCAATGGATCGAATGGTTCGGCTACACGGTGCTGTTCAACATCATCGGCGGCGTCGTACTGGTCACCGCTCTGCGTCTGGTGCGTACGAAGGAACTCGTGAAATCCGAGCGACAGACCGATCCCGAGTAGTCAGAAGCTACGGCTCGTCCGATACCCAACGCTCCAAGCTCGATCGGGACTCGAAGCGTCGTAACGACTTCGAGATCGGGTCCGTGAATTCGAGTGCACTGGCGAGTAATTGGAGTGGTGCCGTGAAATCGTCGACGGCTCGGCCGGTGGGCGTCGGGTAGAGATCGTCGCCGAGGATCGGCACACCGAGTGAATTCATGTGCAGTCGCAGCTGATGGGTGCGTCCGGTCGACGGAGTCAGCTGGTAGCGACCTATGCCGCCGCGATGTTCCAGGAGTTCGACGGCGGTGTGCGCGTTGGGTTCTCCGTCCACCTCGCGTGCAGTGAACTCGCCCTTGTCCGAGACGATTCGACTGCGGACCACGTTGGGAAGTGTCAAAGACGGTTCGTACGCCGCGATGGCCTCGTACTCCTTGTGTACCTTCCGGTCCTGAAACAACGTCTGATACGCCCCGCGCACAGTGGGGTCGACGACGAACAGCACCAGCCCGGCCGTGACGCGATCGAGTCGGTGGGCAGGCACCAAGTGCGGCAGGTCCAGTTCGAGGCGCAGTCGCACCAGTGCCGTCTGCAGAATGTGGCCGCCGCGCGGGATCGTCGGGAGAAAATGCGGCTTGTCGACCACCAGTATCGCGTCGTCCCGGTGCACGATCGAGGTGTCGAACGGCACCACGGTTTCCGACGGCAGATCGCGGTGGAACCAGACGGCCTCGCCGGGGACGTACGGCGCATCGGCGGACACCGGGCCGCCCATGTCGACGATCCCGCCCGCCGCGAGCATCTCGTCGATGCGCCCCGGCGAGATTCGCTGTTGGGTGGCCGTCAAGAATTCACGGACAGTGGGCCACGTGCCGTCTTCCGGCATGCGGACGCGTGCGGGGTCGAGACCGTGCCGCTTCGCCAGGGGCGGTTGCTGGCGTCGTCTCACCGAGTGAGCGTATCCGCCCCTCGAGATCGCACTTGTGCAGTCAGATCGTCGCGAAATGCCTGCACAACTGCGAACTCGCTACTCGCAGCCGATGCCGTCGTCGTCGCGGTCGAGGTGGGGGCCGTAGCCGTATTCGTCCCGGTAGACGGGTGCGGCACCGGCGTCGCGCGCAGCATCGCAGTTCTTGTACTGGAATCCGCTGGGCCGAGGTGCCGGGGCCGGCGCGCCCTGCTGCTGCGGGGCGGGTGCGGCCTGCGGTGCAGGCGGGGGCGCGAACGCGGCGGGCGGAGGCGGGAGTATGCAGAACTGCGCCGAGCCATTGGCGCACAGGAAATCGGTGATCGGGTCGGCCGAAGCGACGGCGGGGGCGGTGACCAGGGCTGCCGCGGCAATCACACTGGACATACCAATCTTGAACAGCAGGTTATTTGTCTTCACTGGGTTCCTATCGAGGGGGTGTGAGAGGAGCCTTGTCGGGCAGTCATTGAACTGTCAATCAAGTTCATTCGCTCGACCTACGTCGGCGCGTCATCGACGCGGTGTTTGGAACACGTCCGTTCGGCGTACTTACGAACGTATGAGCGAAAACGAGCAGGTCAATCAGAACCCCGAGAAGGATCCCGACGATTGGGTCACCGGCGACGAGCCGATGACCGGCCCGCAGAAGAGTTACTTGAGCACTCTTGCTCAGGAGGCGGGCGAAGAAGTTCCCGAGGACCTCAACAAGGCACAGGCGTCGGAAATGATCGACAAGTTGCAGGGCGAAACCGGCCGCGGCTGAATCGACGTCCCAGAAGTCCACTCGATGTGACATCGACCCCCGAAAGGGCCACCGGATGTCACATCGAGTGCCTTTTCGGTGCTGGTGCCACCGACTGCATCGGACCAGGTAGACCGTTATATCTTCGGTAGATGTAACAAAGGATTACGCAGACTTTTGTACCCGCTCCCCCGCGGCTATTGTGAGCGGACCCACAGCTTCGGCGTGCGCGCGGTTCGGTGGGTAGGTTGTGTAACAGATGTGGTTTGTGTTGCGCCCGACGAGGTGCGCAGGGGGAGGATGGGCAATCAGATGCACCGTCGTGTGTTGGCACTAGCGGGAACTGCCCTGGCAGTGTCCTTGCTGGGGTCCGGTCTTGCCGGAGCGCAGCCGCTTCCCGGTACGGGCAGTTCTGATGGTGGAGGCGCAGTTCCCGGCCTCGAGGCCCAGTCGCTTCCTCAGGCGTCCGCGCGAATCGATCGTGTCGATATGTTGACCGACCGTCGCGCTGCGGTGTGGGTCGACTCGCCTTCCATGGGCCGCGCCATCCAGGTCCAGGTTCTTCTTCCGGCCGCGCAGGCCGTGTCTCGTCCGACGCTCTACATGCTCGACGGTGTGAGTGCGGGCAAGGAATCCGACTACAAGGAAAGCACCTGGACGCAGAAGACCGACATCGTCGATTTCTTCGCGGACAAGCAGGTCAACGTCGTGCTTCCTGTCGGTGGATCGAGCAGTTACTACACGGACTGGAACGTGCCGGATCCCGTGCTCGGTGTGAACAAGTGGGAGACGTTCCTGACGTCGGAATTGCCGCCGCTGATCGATGCACGCTTCTCCGGTAACGGCACCAACGCGATCGCGGGTGTCTCGATGGGCGCGCAGGCCGCGATGGACCTCATCACGCGTCACCCCGACCTCTACACCGGTGTCGCCGGACTGAGTGGTTGCTACGACAATTCGCAGCCCAACTTCAAGGACGCCGTCCGCGCGACCGTCGCGACCAACGGCGGAAACGCGTCGAACATGTGGGGCGAGAATTCCGACCCCCGTTGGGTGCAGCACGACCCGTCCGCCAACGCCGAGGCTCTGCGCGGCAAGGACGTCTACATCTCCGTGGGAACCGGGTTGCCCGGTCCGTACGAACTCGGTCCCGGCGGCAGCGGACCGGAAGCCGCGCTGATGGGCGGACCACTCGAGGCCGCCGCGCTGTACTGCATGACCGTGTTCGATACGCGACTGCGTGCACTCGACATTCCCGCGACAACCGTCTATCGCCCCTACGGAATTCACGGCTGGCCGTACTGGCAGGACGACCTGCGTGAATCCTGGCCGACGCTCGAACGCGCGCTAGGCCTGTAGGGCGAACTTCAGAAACGCGTCGTTCTCGTGCGGGTCGCCGATGGTGACCCGCACTCCGTCGTTTCCGTAGGCGCGCAACAGCACGCCCTGCTCGGCGGCTGCAGCGGCGAATGCGCCGGATCGCTCGGCCAACGGCAGCCACACGAAGTTCGACTGCGATGCGTTGACGTCGAAGCCGCCTGCAACCAGCGCGTCGCGCACTCGGTCGCGTTCGACGATGAGTGCGTCGGTGCGGGCCAGTAGCTCCGCAGAGGCCTCCAGCGACGCCAACGCGGCCTGCTGCGCAATGGTGCTGACCGCGAACGCGATGCGCACCTTGGACAGCGCCGTGATCACGTCCGGATCAGCTACCGCATAGCCCACCCGCAAGCCGGCAAGACCGTATGCCTTCGAGAAGGTCCGCAGCACGATCACGTTGCGTCGTCCACGTGCGAGTTCCACTCCGTCGACATGATCGCCGTCGGCGGCGGGGCGGGTGTACTCGAAGTAGGCCTCGTCGAGCACGACAAGAATGTTCGACGGCACCGCGTCGAGGAACGCTTCGAGCGCGGCACGCTGGACGACGGTTCCGGTCGGGTTGTTGGGGTTGCACACGAACATCAGACGAGTGCGGTCGGTGATGGCCGCGAGCATGGCGTCGAGATCGTGCACGTGGTCTGCGGTCAGTGGAACCTGGACGGGCGTCGCACCGGCGACGCGCGTGATGATCGGGTACGCCTCGAAGGAGCGCCATGCGAACAGCACCTCGTCCCCGGGGCCACACGTGATCTGAACGACCTCTTGGCACAGTGCAACCGAACCGTTACCCGCGGCGACGTTCTCGGTCGCAACTCCGAGCTTCTTCGCCAGCGATTCGACGAGTGCCGTCGCCCGAATGTCCGGGTAGCGGTTCACTCCGCTCACGGCCTCGGCGATGGCGGCATGCACGCTGGGCAGCGGGCCTTGCGTTGTCTCGTTGCTCGCCAGCTTTATTGCCCCCGGAAAGCTACGGCCGGGAATGTAAGCGGGGATGGCGTCGAGGTCGGGGCGGATGTGCGCGGTCACGGTTGCCATTATGCGCTCGAGTTCGGGGTTGACTTCTACGTGTCCGTGTTATTGCTGTGCACGAGCGGACCGTTCGTCCTATCTTCGATAAGTATGTCGGGAATCTTCAGCGACACCGCAGTCCTTCGGTCCGCCACCGCGCCCACTGTCGGCGCGGACGACGAGGTGGATACGTCCGCGCACGAATCTCCGCCGGGAGAGAAGGTGCCTCTGACGGTCGTCGAACCGGACGGCACGCCGCGCGGCGGAATCATCGTTCTCCACGAGGCGCGGGAAGTTCCCCAATCGCTGCTCGACCTGCTGCGTGCACTGGCGCTGGAAGGGTGGCTTGCTGTTGCCCCGAATCTCTTCCATCGAGGTCATAGCGACGACAGAGAGGTATTCGGAGACGACCTCTTCGCAGACTTCGACGCCACCTCCGACTGGCTGGTCCAGCGCGGCGTCTATCCGGATTGCGTCGGTGTCATCGGATTCGACGACGCAGGCACTGCTGCGTTCATCGTGGCCACCAGTCGTCCGGTCGGCGCGGCGGTCAGTGTCGCCGCTGCCGGCATCGTCGAGCCGCTCAATCCGGAGGCGGTTGCGTTGGTCGAGGCTGCACCCAAGCTGCAAGCGCCCTGGCTCGGTCTCTACGGCGAGGACGACCCGCACACCCCACCCGAACACATCGAGGCCCTTCGCGACGCTGCCACGCGCGCCTCAGTGGCCACGAACATCGTCAGCTATTCGGGTCTTCAGCATCGGGCCGACTCTCCCCAGGAACAACCGGGTAGTACCGACCACTCCGACCCGGCCGAGGCCGCTCTGGTGGACGCGCAGACGCGCATCTTCGATTGGTTCGACAGCTTCATGCGGTGACGAGCAACAAGCATCTTTTACGCGAACGCCGCGCGAACCAGAGGCGTCGACCAGCCGTTTTGCCTTCTGGCCTTTGCCGTGTGTAATCTCTTTCCTCGGCGGTCCGAGAGGGCCGGCAGCCTAGGAGGCGTGCCAGAGCGGCCGAATGGGAGTCACTGCTAATGACTTGACCCTTCACCGGGTCCGGAGGTTCAAATCCTCTCGCCTCCGCCACGCTGATCCGCAAGGATCGGCACGTCGGTTCCTTGGAACCGGCACAACTGAACATGCGCCCGTAGCTCAACGGATAGAGCACTTGACTACGGATCAAGAGGTTAGGGGTTCGAATCCCTTCGGGCGCACAGAAGGAGAAGCCCCGAACTGCAGCGATGCGGTTCGGGGCTTTTCAGTGTGTTCGATGAGCCTCGTCCAGTCGACAACGAGTGCTTCGGCCAGCTAGCTCGAACCGTTGATCGCGAATTGCTGTGCGGTCCAACGCAACATGAACGGCAGACCGGTCATGGCGCCGATGAAGTGGTCGCCTGCCACGGGCTCGTAGTGCACATCGGCACCCTTGCTGCGCCACAGCTCGATCAGGGCCGTCACGCCGGCCTCGGGGATGAAGCGATCGCCGATCATTTTGCTTGCGGAACCGTGGAAGAACGCGACCGACACCGACGGCGCGTCGGCACCCGGTCGGTTCGCGGCGATCACCCGTCGCGCGATGTCGGAGTCGAACGGGAAAGGCTCGGACGCCAAGTCCTCGATGCGCATGCGTACCAATCCGCCCAAGGCCAGGGGGAGTACGGACATGTCCTTTACCCAGGACGCCAACAGCAGCGCCTTGGGACCGAACAACTCCACCATCTCGGGATGCTCACGCGCGAGACCCATGCTCGCCGCACCCAGCAGGCCGGCCGCGATGGTGCCGTTCATGGTGTCGAGCAGCATCGAGAAGTCGGTGGGCGTTCCACCGGCGACGGCACCCACTAACCTCACGTCCGACGCGTACCTCGGATGCAGCTGGGCTGTCCACGTGGTGGCGATGGCACCGCCGCTGTAGCCGTAGGCCACCACTGGGCTGTCGGCGAGCTCCGGGGCGACGACCGTCATCCCGCGCAGCGCGTCCAGGACGGCATGCCCGGCCATCGTGCCTTCGGAGTACGACATCCGCGGGCCTTGGTGATCGGCGACGAGGACGGCGTAGCCGCGAGCGAGCCATACCGGCATCACCGGTGGGAGGTCGGCACCGACACCGTGCACGAGCCGATACGACGGCGTGCTCTTGGCACCGAGGGAATCGATGGCCACGTTGTGGGCGACGACGGGCCGCGGTCCGCGTCCGGTCCACGGCCGCCTCGGGATCAGCAGCGAGGCCGTGACGCCGGCGGGCAGACCCCGCGCGTCGGTCGATCGCACCATGAACTGTTGCAGGACGGTTCGCGGCCGGGGCACCAGACCGCGGGTCGTGCGCTGCCGGATGACCGCACCGGGTGCAAGGTCCTCGATGCCGGGAGGGGTGAGGAAGAAAGGGTCGTTGTCGATCGGGGTCGGCAGGAGCGCGGCATGCGGATCGTCGGGAGGCTCCAGGGGCAGTCCCCGAGTCAGAACGCGATCGAGCACACCGAACAGAGTCATGATCCCCCGAAATTCGTCTCGATCCGTACCGATCCCCGCGGTCACCGTACAGCTCGAGGCGGTCGCCGAACGCAGAAATGGATACGTGCTGCCGTTCAGGTTTATCGCGTTTTTTCCGGGTAGGTCGAATTCATCGGTGTACTCCAACGCGGAAGGTGACCCATGACCAGAGCCGACAGAATCCGATCCCTCGTCGAGAGCGGCCGCGACTACGACGAGATCGCTCGAATCGCGGGAGTCACCCCTGGCCTGGCGTATTTGCTGGCGACCGGCATGCCTGCCGACGGCGGTGACACCGCCGATGCGGAGCACCGGAACCGTCCGGGGTTCATCTCCTCCCGTTCGCAGAAACTGGCCAATCCCGAGCACCACAACCCCACCCGCCGCTCCGACGTCGTCGACTGGGTTCGGGATCGGGCCAAGGCGGACGAGCAGATGCAGCGCGCGGCGGCGGAGGCGAGAGCATGAGTGTGAGGCACTTCTTCGAGCAATGGCCGGTGTATCGGCAGCTCACCGGATCGGATCCGTTCGGGCGTGGTGCTGCGGTGCAGTCGGAGACCAGTAAGAATCTGCGTGCTCGTACCGCGACAGCCGATCGCGTGGTCAAATCGATCTGTCCGTACTGCGCTGTCGGCTGCGCTCAGAACGTCTATGTCCGAGACGAGAAGGTCGTACAGATCGAGGGCGATCCCGATTCGCCCGTCAGCCGTGGTCGGCTCTGCCCGAAGGGTGCCGCGTCGCTGCAGCTCACCACCGGTGATTCGCGTCGCCACACCGTGCTCTACCGGCGACCGCGCGCCGACGACTGGGAAGAGATCGACCTCGATACCGCACTGGACATGGTGGCGGATCGTGTGATTGCTACCCGGAAGCAGTACTGGCAGGACGAGTACGACGGTTTGCGCGTCAATCGCACGATGGGCATAGCGAGTCTGGGCGGGGCCACACTGGACAACGAGGAAAACTATCTGATCAAGAAATTGTTCACCGCTCTCGGTGTCATCCAGATCGAGAATCAAGCTCGCGTGTGTCACAGTTCCACCGTCGTCGGCCTCGGTACATCCATGGGGCGCGGTGGCGCGACGACGTTCCTGCAGGATCTGCAACACGCCGATTGCATCATCATCGAGGGGTCGAACTTCGCGGAGTGTCATCCCGTCGGGTTTCAATGGGTGATGGAGGCCAAAGCCCGTGGCGCGAAGGTCATTCACGTCGACCCGCGATTCACCCGCACCTCCGCGTTGTCCGACCTTCACGTTCCCATTCGTGCGGGATCCGACATCGCGTTTCTCGGTGCGATCGTCAATCACGTTCTGAGCGAGGAAAAGTACTTCGAGGAATTTGTCGTGAACTACACCAACGCCGCGGTGATAGTCGACGAAAAGTTCCGCGACACAGAGGATCTCGACGGTCTGTTCTCCGGTTTCGACGAGGAGGAGCGCGGTTACGATGTCGAGTCCTGGCAGTACGACGGTATGTCGGTCTCGGCGGCGTCGGGTAGTCGGGAGCGTCCGAAAGGTTCGGACGCAGGTGACGACGAATCCGTTCAGGCCAGTGGCCGAGGGGAGCAGCACGGTTCGGGCGGTGTTGCGATGTCGGGCAACCCCAAGCGCGATGAGTCCCTGCAGGATCCGCGATGTGTGTTCCAGATTCTGAAGAAGCACTATTCGCGATACACCCCCGAGATGGTCGAACAGGTATGCGGCATCTCTGTCGACGTGTTCGCCGAGGTGTGTCGTCTGCTGACCGAGAACTCCGGACCCGATCGGACCAGTGAGTTCGTCTACGCCGTCGGATGGACGCAGCACAGCAACGGTTCCCAGTACATCCGGGCAGCCTCGGTGTTGCAACTGTTGCTCGGCAACATGGGCCGTCCCGGCGGCGGTATTCAAGCGCTGCGCGGCCATGCCAGCATTCAGGGATCGAGCGACATCCCTACGCTGTTCAATCTGCTGCCAGGCTACCTGCCGATGCCGCACGCCAAGCACCAGTTGACGTTGGATAAGTTCATCGAGTCCGACGCAGCCCGAAAAGGCTTCTGGGCCAATATGGATACCTACTTCGTCAGTCTGCTCAAGGCGTGGTGGGGCACCGCTGCAACAGCGGAGAACGACTTCTGTTTCGACTATCTGCCTCGGCTGACGGGTTCGCACAGCACGTACGACACGGTCATGGAGCAACTGGCCGGACGCAACAAGGGCTACTTCCTGCTCGGCGAGAACCCGGCGGTCGGATCGGCGAACGCAAAGATGCAGCGGTTGGGCATGGCGAATCTCGACTGGCTCGTCGTGCGCGACTTCTCCCTCATCGAGAGCGCAACGTGGTGGAAGGACGGTCCTGAGATCGAGACCGGAGAGCTCCGCACCGAAGACATCGATACCGAAGTCTTCTTCTTTCCTGCTGCTGCTCACATCGAGAAGGCCGGCAGTTTCACCAACACGAACCGAATGCTGCAGTGGCATCACCAAGCCGTCGAGCCCGATGGTGATGCCCGTAGCGATCTGTGGTTCACCTACCATCTCGGCCGGGTGATTCGGGAGAAGCTCTCCGGCTCGAACGACCACAGAGACCGTCCACTCCTGGACCTCACGTGGAACTACCTCACCGAGGGGCCCACCGCCGAGCCGGTAGCCGAGTCGGTGCTCGCCGAGATCAACGGTTGGAACGCCGACGGTGAATTACTCGGTGGGTACACCGAACTCGCCGCCGACGGCAGTACAGCGTGCGGATGTTGGATCTACTCGGGCGTGTATGCAGACGGAGTCAATCAAGCTGCTCGTCGTAAACCGACGGAGGAACAGGACTGGGTGGGCGCGGAGTGGGCCTGGTCGTGGCCGATGAATCGCCGCATTCTGTACAACCGGGCATCGGCGGCACCGGACGGCTCCCCGTGGAGCGAGCGTAAGAAGTTCGTGTGGTGGGACGACACAGCGCAGGAGTGGACCGGCTACGACGTGCCCGACTTCGAGAAGAACAAGTCGCCGCACTACCGACCCGCTGAGGATGCGACGGGTGTCGAGGCACTCTCCGGTATCGACCCGTTCATCATGCAAGCCGACGGCAAAGGGTGGCTCTACACGCCGGCCGGTGTGACGGACGGTCCGATGCCGACGCACTACGAGCCCCAGGATTCGCCGATAGAAAATCCGCTGTATTCGCAACAGCGCAACCCGGGTCGGATGGTTTACGACGACGGACACAACCGATATGCACCCGACGCGGGAACTGCCGCAGCGGAAATCTATCCGTATGTCGTCACGACCTACCGGCTGACCGAACACTTCACCGCAGGCGGAATGACCAGGTGGACTCCGTATCTGAACGAGCTTCAACCAGAGGCCTTCTGTGAGGTCTCGCGTGAACTCGCCGCGGAGAGAGGTCTGGTCAACGGGGACTGGGCGACCGTTCTCACTCCGCGCGGCGTCATCGAACTCCGAGTCCTGGTGACCGATCGAATGATCCCGTTGCGCGTCGGTGAGAGAACGACCCATCACATCGGAATTCCGTACCACTGGGGGCCCAACGGGCAGAGCACCGGCGACGCGGCCAACGAACTCTCGTCCATCGTGCTCGATCCGAACTCGCACATCCAGGAGGTCAAGGCCTTCACCGCCGATATTCGGCCGGGTCGACGGCCACGCGGCCCAGCGGCGAACGAGCTCGTCGACAGCTATCGGCAGCGCGCCGACATCACCGCCGATACAGGAACAGGAGTGTGATCATCGATGCATGACGACAGTGCCGTGAACGCGGGCTACGGCGAGGACCAGAGCCCGAGATACGGCTTCTTCACCGACACCAGTGTCTGTATCGGCTGCAAGGCATGCGAAGTGGCGTGCAAGGAATGGAACGCCGTTCCCGAGGACGGGTTGGACTTCACCGGGATGTCGTACGACAACACCGGTGGCCTCGGTGCGGACACATGGCGGCACGTTGCCTTCATCGAACAGCCGAAACCTCTGGGCGAGCAGCAAGCACATGCGGGGGCAGCAGTGGACCTGGGACTTCCAGCGTTCAGCCGACCGGGTGACGAGAACACCAGCGAGCGCACGGACTTCCGATGGCTGATGTCCTCGGACGTCTGTAAACACTGCACCCATGCCGCGTGCCTGGACGTGTGCCCGACGGGTTCGCTATTTCGTACCGAATTCGGCACTGTCGTTGTGCAGGAGGACATCTGTAACGGCTGTGGATACTGCGTTCCGGCGTGCCCTTACGGTGTCATCGACCAACGCAAAGACGACGGCAGAGCCTGGAAATGCACCCTGTGCTACGACCGGCTCGGCGAAGGGATGGAGCCTGCCTGCGCCAAATCGTGCCCGACGGACTCGATCCAATTCGGCGAGTTGTCCGTACTTCGTGAGCGCGCCGATGCGCGGTTGGCGCAGATGCACGACGCCGGGATATCGGACGCCCGACTCTACGGCCACGATCCGGAGGACGGAGTCGGCGGCGACGGCGCGTTCTTCTTGCTGCTCGACGAACCGGAAGTGTACGGCCTGCCGCCGGATCCGATTGTGACGACCAGGGATCTGCCCGCGATGTGGCAGAAGGTGGGAATCGCTGCGGCCGGGATGCTGGCAGGCGTTCTCGCCACGTTCTGGGGAGGGCGCTGATGGGCGCGATCGAAGACGACACCGAGAAGCGTGGTGGAACAGGAGTTCCGCAAGATGCGGCTGCACCGCCGGAGCGAGATGCTGTCACCGGTGCCCAACCGGGTGCACTGAAGAACAGGCTCGGCAGGAAGCGTCGGGCAAACCGCGGCGAGAAGGCGATGGTTCCCGATGCGACATTCGAATCGTATTACGGCAAACCGATTCTCAACGAGCCGACGTGGAGTGCGCTCGACATTGCCGGCTACCTGTTCATGGGTGGATTGGCAGGCGGCTCGTCGATCATCGCCGCCGGTGCCGAGTTCACCGATCGCCCCACGATGGCCCGAAACTCCAAAGTGATGGCCTTGGGGGCTATAACGGCGTCCCTCGTGGCGTTGGTACACGATCTCGGCCGACCCGCTCGATTCCTGAACATGTTGCGTGTGTTCAAACCGAGTTCACCGATGAGCGTCGGTTCGTGGCTTCTGAGCGTGTACGGGCCACAAGCCGGCGTGGCTGCCGTCACCGCTGTCTCCGGCAAGTTCGTCGGACTCGGACGCGTCGCCACTGTCGGGGCTGCCGTGACGGGCCCCGCCGTGGCGGGCTACACCGCAGCACTGATGTCGGACACCGCAGTTCCCGCGTGGCACGACGGCCACCGAAATCTCCCGTTCGTCTTCGTCGGGTCGGCGACGATGGCGGCCGGAGGCTTCGCCATGGCGGCGTCGCCGCTGGCCGAGGCAGGGCCGGCGCGCCGCGCTGTCCTGCTCGGTGCCGCTGTTGAGACCGTCGCGCAGGAGTTGATGGAACGGGAGATGGGACTCGCGTCGGAGACCCTGCACAAGGGCACGGCCGGAAAGCTGACGACGCTCTCGCGAATCTTCACTGCAACAGCGGTATTGACGTCGATGGCAGCAGCACCCAGATCGAGATTCGCTGCGCTGGTCGGCGGTGCCGCAGCCTTGGCGGGCTCGGCGTGTACTCGCTTCGCGATCTTTCATGCAGGAGTTGCGTCGTCGAAGGATCCGAAATACGTGGTCGTCCCGCAACGTGAGCGGGTCGATGCGCGGCGCGAGCACGCGGCACGATGAGCAGGAGTGTCGATGCCGTCGTCATCGGAGCGGGGCCCAACGGACTCGTCGCGGCCAACATCCTCGCCGACGAAGGCTGGGATGTCCTCGTGCTCGAAGCGTCGGATCGACCCGGGGGTTCGGTCCGCAGTGAGGAGTTGACCGCCCCGGGGTTCGGAACCGATCTGTGCAGTGCGTTCTATCCGCTCGCCGCGGGATCGCCGGTGATTCGCGAACTCGAACTCGAACAGTACGGCCTGAAGTGGCGTCACGCGCCGGATGTGTTGGCGCACATACTTCCCGACGACCGAGTAGCCGTCCTCTCGCGCGACGTGGAGCGGACCGCGAAGTCCGTGAGCGCATTTGCCGATGGTGACGCCGACGCGTGGCGCGATGAGGCAGCGTTGTGGGATCGCATCGGTGAGCCGCTCCTGGATTCGCTGCTGCGTCCATTTCCGCCGGTGCGCGGGGCGGCGTCGCTGTTGCGCGAGACCGGAGCGGGCGAGGCACTGAGACTACTGCGGCGATTTTTGCTGCCCGCGCGTCGATTCGGTGTCGAAACGTTCGCCGGAGATGGAGCACGTGCGCTACTGGCGGGAAATGCGTTGCACAGCGATTTGGGGCCGGACGATGCAGCGAGCGGTGTCTTCGGATGGCTGCTGTCCATGCTCGGCCAGAGCGTCGGCTTTCCCGTGCCCGAGGGCGGTGCGAGCGCGGTGACCGACGCGTTGGTGAGTCGCCTCACCGATCGAGGCGGGGTGGTCGAATGCAGCAGTGAAGTTGCCGAGATCGTCGTACAGGACGGCCGAGGGACGGCGGTCAGAGACGTGGGCGGCGAGGAAACGACGGCGCGTCGAGCAATCCTTGCCGATGTACCGGCACCGCAACTGTACGAGCGGCTCATCGGTAGGGAACTGCTGCCGTCGTCGTTGATCCGCGACTTGCATCGCTTCGAGTGGGACGATGGAACTGTGAAAGTGGATTGGGCTCTCTCGCAACCTATTCCGTGGACCAACCCGGAAGCGTCGGGGGCCGGCACGGTCCATCTCGGTGCGGACGTCAATGGTCTCGCGACCTTTCGGACACACATCAGGAACGGAAAGCTGCCGGACACGCCGTTCATGCTTCTCGGTCAGATGACCACCGCTGACCCGTCGCGATCGCCTAGCGGAACCGAATCCGTGTGGGCGTACACGCATGTGCCACGGTCGATTCGATGGGATCGCCAGTCCGTCGAGGAGTTCGGTGACCGCATGCAGGCGACGATAGAAAAGCATGCGCCGGGGTTCGGCAGCTGCGTCATCGCCCGCGCTGTGCAGAGCCCAGGCGATCTCGAGCAGCACAACGCTGCGCTCGTCGGCGGGGCAATCAATCAGGGCACCACGGCTGTGCACCAGGAGTTGTTCTTCAGGCCCACTCCCGGTCTGGGGCGAGCGGACACCCCCATCGATCGAGTCTTCCTTGCCGGCGCGTCTGCTCACCCCGGCGGAGCTGTCCACGGTGCGCCCGGGGCCAACGCCGCGCGGGCCGCGTTGCGAAGGTCCGGACACGGGGGAATGGTGTATCGCTCGGCCATTCGACTTCTGCAGAACCGCCTCGCACGAGATGGAAGGAACTGACGATGGCTGCCGTCACCGAAACAGTGTCCGCAAGTAGGCCGTTTCCGCCGAGGCGACGTCCGCGTGGCGCGACTTTGGTGTCCACTCTCACCACTACCGATCCCAAAGTGATAGGGCTTCTGTACCTGGTCACGTCCACCGCGTTCTTCTTCGTCGGCGGTCTGCTCGCACTGTTGATGCGAGCCGAACTCGCCGTCCCCGGTTTGCAGTTCCTCTCCAACGAGCAGTACAACCAGCTGTTCACCATGCACGGAACGATCATGCTGCTGCTGTACGCGACGCCGATCGTGTTCGGATTCGCGAACTACATCGTTCCGCTCCAGATCGGAGCGCCGGACGTTGCGTTCCCGCGTCTCAACGGTCTGAGCTACTGGCTCTATCTCTTCGGCGGAATCATCGTCCTCGCCGGTTTCGCGACGCCCGGCGGCGCGGCAGATTTCGGCTGGACTGCGTACACGCCCTTGACTTCTGCCCTCAATTCTCCTGGTGTGGGCACCGACCTGTGGATCACGGGCCTGATTCTGACCGGCCTCGGCACCATTCTCGGTGCCGTCAACCTCATCACGACGGTGGTCTGCCTACGCGCTCCGGGTATGACGATGTTCCGGATGCCCATCTTCACCTGGAACATCCTGGCCACGATGATCCTCGTGCTGTTGGCGTTTCCGATCCTGACCGCCGCCCTGGCGGGTCTCGTCGTCGACCGACACCTCGGTGGGCACGTCTATGACCCGGCGACCGGCGGAACGGTGTTGTGGCAGCACCTCTTCTGGTTCTTCGGTCATCCCGAGGTGTACATCGTCGCGCTGCCCTTTTTCGGCATCGTCACCGAAGTGCTGCCCATATTCAGTCGTAAACCGGTCTTCGGATACAAGAGTCTCATCTTCGCGACTCTTGCCATCGCGGCCTTGTCCATCACGGTGTGGGCGCACCACATGTTCGCCACCGGCGCCGTACTCCTGCCGTTCTTCTCCATCATGTCCTTCCTCATCGCGGTGCCCACCGGCGTGAAGTTCTTCAACTGGATCGGAACGATGTGGCGAGGGCACGTCACGTTGGAAACTCCGATGTTGTTCTCGATCGGGTTTCTCGTGACCTTCTTGTTCGGGGGACTGTCGGGAGTACTGCTGGCGAGTCCGCCGATCGATTTCCATGTGCACGACACCTATTTCGTCGTTGCGCACTTCCACTACGTTCTGTTCGGGACCATTGTCTTCGCAACTTTCGCGGGCATCTATCTGTGGTTTCCGAAGATGACCGGCCGTTATGCCGACGAGGCACTCGGGCGATGGCACTTCTGGCTGACCTTCTTCGGTTTCCACCTGACCTTCCTGATGCACCACTGGCTCGGCGCTGCGGGCATGCCGCGTCGGTACGCCGACTATCTCCCCACCGACGGATTCACCGGCATGAACGTCGTGTCCTCGATCGGCGCTTTCGTACTCGGTGCATCGGTACTACCGTTCGTGTGGAACATCTTTCGCAGCTATCGATACGGAGAACCGGCCACCGCCGACGACCCTTGGGGTGCCGGCAACTCCCTGGAGTGGGCGACGAGCTGCCCGCCGCCTCGGCACAATTTTCACGAGCTTCCCCGCATTCGTTCCGAACGACCAGCCTTCGAGCTCCACTATCCGCACATGGTCGATGCGATGAGGGAACAGGCTCACGTCTACAGCAAGTTCGACCGAAACAAGGGAGCGACAGCGGGTGCCGGCCCCGATACCGCCAGCCGATGACGGGTCGACCAATGCGTGACCGATACAGAAGGGATCGTTGTGGCACCAACGTGGATGAACTGGTTGGCCTACTGCACAATCGGGCTCGCTGTGGTCTGTGCGCTGACCATCGTGTGGGACATCTGGGTTCGTGGATACCGCTCGCAGATGGCGGTGATGGACGTGGTGTGGCCGGTCACGGGTTTGTATCTGGGGCCTGCCGCGGTGTGGGCCTATCTTCGACTGGGGCGTCCGAAGACTCGACGGTGGCAACGGCGACACGAACGGGACACCGCTGCTCCGAGTAGTCGATGGTCGTCGATCACGTTGGGCACCAGCCACTGCGGCGCTGGTTGCGCCTTGGCCGACGTCCTGGTGCCCTGGGTCGTGTTCGTGACGGGTGCGGCGGTCGCCGGAAAATCCTTGTATGCGGAATTCGTCGGCGCATACGCGGCCGCGCTTGCACTGGGAATCGTGTTCCAATTCTGGGCTATAGCACCGATGCGCGGGCTGGGTGTCCGAGACGGGCTGGTTGCCGCAGCCAAAGCGGACGTCATCTCGCTGACGGCGTTCCAGGTCGGCATGTTCGCGGCCATGGCGTTGTCGTCCTTGGTCGTGTTCGCCGACTCACCTCTCGATCCCACCGAGCCGGCGTACTGGTTGGTGATGCAGATCGGGATGATCGTGGGCTTCGCGACCTCATGGCCGGCGAACGCACTGTTGATCGACAGGGGAATCAAGGAAGCTATGTAGTACCGGCACGCGTCGCGCATCGAGGGATCTATCCGCCGATCATCGGCGGCGGTGCTTGCTCGAACAGCTCACCGAAGGTCGCGTCGTCCATCCTCAGCGCATGCCCTGAACCGGACAGCACCACCCATTCGCCCACATCGACGATCATGTGACCGAAAGTGACGGCACCGTCGCGAATATCGGCGTCCACGCCTGATTTCCTCAACCATGCCACGACGTCGTCGGTATTGCTTCCGTCGATGCGAACGGCTCGGACCGACGAGCCGTCGTACACGCGCGGTGAGTTGCCGGACTGCCATTGTTCGTACTCACTGTTCTGCATGGAAGCCGCCTTTGTGAGTGGGTCGGTCGTCGACGTTCATTCCGGTGCGTCCGTGTCCTCGCCTTCGGCCTGGTCCGGTTGCGTGCCTGCGTTTTGCGTGAGGTTGGCCGGGTCGGCATCCGGATCCTGGCCGGGGTCGTACGGGTCAGTCGGATTCGGGGAATTCTGTCCGGTGGTCATAATGCAGCTCTACCCACGCCGAACGTGCTCAATCGGCGCAGGATCGTTTGATTCGAACCGGACCGGATATCTCGATCACAATGCATGCCATCGATTCCGTAACCCGAAAGGATCGAACGTGAACGACACCGCCGATCGGCTCGAAGACCTGTACAACAGCACACCCGACGCACGGTTGATCTTGGACTCGGGCGAATTGGTTCTCGATGTTCCCGACAAGTCCGGCGACGAGTCGTCGGACGAGTTCGCCGTCGTCGTCGTGACGCGAGAGGCGTTGACAGAGCGTCTGAACGACGCGGGCGGCTTCTCCCGCACCGCATTGAAGGACTTCGCTCCGGTGGTGGATGACATTGCCGCCAAACTGGGCGCGTGAGGTAGATGTCCATGCGTTCACTTTCTCCTCGGAACCCGAGTGCCCGACTCGCCGAGCTCGGCCGCGAAACCGAGGACTCCATGACTGCGCGAATACTGGGCATGCCTTTCCGTGGTGTGGCAGCACTACGATCCGCACGTGTCTTCCATCCGAATGGGGTCGGGTTCACGGGCACTCTCGAACGGTTGCTGCCGGAGCAGGACGGTCTGCCGTTGCGATCGGGTGAGGTGTCCGTGCGGGTGTCGAAAGGTGTTGGCCTGCCGCGAGGTCTACCCGACGTCGCAGGTCTTGCCGTTCGCATACCGTCGTCGGACGACCGAGAGCCGCCGTGGGATCTGTTGTTCGCGGGTTCGGCGACAGGGCCGGTGGGGCGAATGGTGCCGTGGCCGTCGAGTTCGTGGAACGACGCACACCTGTCATCTCTGATGCCCCTGAAATTCGAGGGCAGAATGTGGTGGCTTCGCGCAAGGTTGTCGGGACCGATTCTGCACGGGATGGACGTTGCCGATGTGCGGGACGCGGTGGTGCGAGATCGGGTGAGCTTCCAGCTCGAGCATGCCTGTGGTGCAGGGCCGTTCGAGCCGATCGCGGTTGTACACTCAACTGCGCTACTCGAATCCGACCGGGACACAGCAGCATTCGATCCGGTTCTCAACAGCCCCGCAAAGGTACGTCCGCAACCCGAATGGTTGCGAAATCTGAGGCTGTCGGCATATCGAAACTCCAGAGAGGGCCGAGGCGCACGGCGGACGGATACCCTCGACGTGGAACGTCCGATCTCCTTACGCTGAGTCCGCACCGATCGACACGGTCTCGCCCCGACCGACATACGTGATGCGGTCGGCGAGTCCCTGCCGGTGTGTCTCGTTCTCGAACTCGGTCAGACTCGACGCGAACACGCCGTAATCGTCGAAGTGGATCGGGATGGATCGGTCCGCATCGATCAACTTGACGGCCTGCGCGCCCTGCACAGCGTCCATGGTGACCATGAGCCCGCGCTTCGGCGATTGGCCGAAAGGCAATGTGGTGCCGCCCAAGTGGAAGACCCCGGTGTCGATGGACGGGTAGCGGTGCGGAATTTCTGCGAGGTCGTCGACGTAGAGGGTGTCGCCGGAGATGTAGACGCGCAACCGGTCGACTTGTCTACCGGCAGCGGTGTGCTCGAACTCGATCATGCTTCCCATCACGGGCGGCACGAGCCGCAGGGTGTGGGCCCAGGTCGGACCGTGTCGCCCCGGCATTGCGGTGACGGTCGCTCGTGTGTCGCCTCGCTGGATTGCCGTCGAGCCCCATGTCGTGAGCGCTTCTGCTGCACCGAACCCGCGGTGGTGCAATCGCTTCGACGCATGGTCGGTGGTGATGATGGGCGTTGCCGGGTCGAGGTGAGCCTGAGTTCGCCGATCCCAATGATCACCATGCATGTGCGAGAGAATCACCGCGTCGACGCGGGGGAGTTCGTCGACGTCCATGGCCGGTTCCCGTAGCCGTTTGGATACCAGTCCGTGACCCAGATATGCGTATTGGCCCGCATGCAAGAAGTTCGGATCGGTGAGGAAAGTGATGTCGCCGAACGAGATCAGTGCAGTCGCATTGCCGATGAAGGTGAACGTTCCCTTCATCGCCGCACCACCGCCCGGGTGACCGCGGTGACGGCCGCAACCGCCGCGAGCCACGGTCCTGCCACGATGATCGGG
The DNA here is from genome assembly GCF_044542515.1 of Rhodococcus sp. NPDC078407. Classification (NCBI taxonomy): domain Bacteria; kingdom Bacillati; phylum Actinomycetota; class Actinomycetes; order Mycobacteriales; family Nocardiaceae; genus Rhodococcus; species Rhodococcus sp. NPDC078407. Next base: position 61,447 of record NZ_JBITUQ010000025.1, read on the forward strand.
TCGATCCACCGGTGGTTGCGGTCGACACGGGAGCCTCGTCGAGAAGAGATTCCGTGGTGAGTGAACTCGCCGCGAACACCCGTCTCGGTGATCGGATTGTCCGGCCGGGTACCGGCGAGCGAACGTAGGTGTGCGGTGGCCGAATCGACTCTGTCACCTGCGAGCAGGATGAGCCAGTGTGCGGCCCGGCCTTCGCTGTACCGATAGGCGAAGCGTCGTACCATCCCCGAGAGGCCCTGCAGAGGAACGGAAGTACCGAACACCGGAGTGACGCGCTCGTGTTCGATGCTCCGTTCGCGACCCTCCCAGCCGGGCTGCTGATCCGGCATGGTCCAGTGCGCACCGGTGCTGTCGGGATCGAACCGTTGACGGGGGTAAGCAGGTCGATCGGCCGGGTCGAGATCCACACCCCAGCCCGGGATTGCAGCGCGCAGCTCTTCTGCAGATCGAGCGCGAGAGGGTTTGTCCGCCGAGTACGGCATGGCTGCTCCTAATCGCTGTTCGGGACGATGATCGGCTTGATGCAGTTGTCGAGCTTCCCCGAGAAGATGTGGTAACCCTCGGCGATGTGCTCCAACGGAATACGATGAGTGACTATGGCATTGGGTTTCAGGTAGCCGTTCCTGATGTGCTCGAACAACCGGGGCCACTGCCTCTTCACCGGGCATTGATTCATCCGCAGAGTCAGGCCCTTGTTCATCGCGTCCCCGAATTTCACTGCTGAGAACATCGGTCCGTACGCACCCATCACCGAGACGGTCCCTCCCTTTCGGACCGAATCGATGGCCCAGTTCAGAGCAATCGGAGACCCACCCTGCAGCTTGAGCTTGGATGCCGTCACATGCTGAAGAAAGTTGCCGTCCGCCTCGGCACCCACCGCGTCGATTGCGACATCTGCGCCGAGATAGTCGGTCGCCTTCTTCATGGTGACGACGATGTCGTCGTGCTCGGCGAAATTGTAGGTTTCGGCATGAGCGAAGTCGCGTGCCGCGGCGAGGCGGTACTCGAGGTGGTCGATCACGATCACCCGTCCGGCACCCATGAGCCACGAGCTGGCCGCCGCGTAGAGACCGACGGGGCCTGCGCCGAAGACCACTACGGTGTCGCCTTCGCGGATCGACCCCAGCTGAGCACCGAAATATCCCGTCGCCAGTGCATCGGTGAGGAGCAACGCGTCCTCATCGTCCATCCAGTCCGGGATGATGCTGGGACCGACATCGGCAAACGGAACTCGTACGTATTGAGCTTGCCCACCGTCGTATCCGCCGGTGGTGTGGGAGTAACCGTAGATTCCGCCCACGGCGGTGGCATTGGGATTGACGTTGTGGCAGTTGGAGAACAGTCCACGTGCGCAGAAGTAGCAGGACCCGCAATAGATGTTGAACGGCACCATCACTCGGTCGCCGCGGCGGAGATTCTGTACCGACGGGCCCACCTCGTCGACGACGCCGATGAACTCGTGTCCGAACGTCGTTCCGACCCGGGTATCGGGCATCATCCCATGGTAGAGATGCAGGTCGGAACCGCAGATCGCAGCCAACGTGACTTTGACGATCGCATCGTTGGGGTGTTCGATCTTCGGCTCGGGCTTGTGCTCGGTACGCACTTTGTACGGACCGCGGTAGACCATCGACAGCATGGGACCTCGATTCGAGAAGGGTCGGTGGCGCGGGCTCGGCCACGGTGGAACGCGCTTGTTCGCAGGCACACCGAACACTGCGTGTGACGGCCGGTTACTGGACCGAAAACGATGTCCGAGAGTGGGTTTGGCGAACGGGATGTGCGGTAGTCCCGCAATGCAACGATCTTCTACGTCGCTACGGAAAGTTTACATCCAACTCGGCGTCGAAGACCGCGCAATACGACAGCCGATTACCGACCCGCACACACCACAGGATTCTCATGGCCACCTCCATTGCACACCAGACTCTTTCCGAGCTCGGCGGTGCGGGCAGCGTGCTCGTTCGCCAACGCCGCGACCACATCGAACTCGATCACCTGATCCATCGGGTCGAACGGGCCGAAGGTACGGAACAAGACGAAACTTTGACCGAGCTGTGCCGGCTCGTCTTTCCGCATGCATTCGCGGAGGAAGCAGTGTTGTGGCCGCTCATCCGAAAACGTGTGCCCGAAGGTGAGCAATTGACTCTGCAGATCGAGCAAGAACATCAACAGATCAACGAGCTGTTCACCGAGCTCGAGAAGAAGCCTCACTCGGATCCTTCGCGTACAGAGCTGCTGCAGAGCATCATCACGCTGTTGCGAGAGGACGTTCGGGACGAGGAGGACGAGCTGCTGCCATTGATTCGCACAGCAATGTCCGATGCAGAACTCGTACGTGCCGGGCGAATGTGGGAGGCGGTGCGGCGAATGGCACCCACACGTCCGCACCCGGTGGTGGCGCGACGCCCTCCTGGCAATGCTCTGGCGGCTCTGCCGTTGACCGTGCTCGACCGATCCCGCGACAACCTCGATCGCGCGAGCAGACGCGGTCCGCGTCCGTTGTCACTCCCTGCGACTGCAGCGAGCCGAGTGCTGGCCACCGTGGCCGGTTGGGTGGAACACGTCCCACCGCTGACGCGGGGAGAAGACCCGAGCACTCGAAGCGGAGAACGGTGAAACGCGCTGGAGTATACGAACCCGTCGTCTGCTCAGGACAGTCCGACTATCACATGGACGACGCGGCGAAGGTGAAGAACACGATGAACAACCCGACTCCACCGAGCGCCGCGCCGATCACAGCATCGCGACCATTGGACGCATCGCCATCGACCGCGCGGCCGTGACCGATCCAGCCACTGATCACCGCGACGAGGCCGGTCGGGATGGTGATGAAGTCTCCGATGAACGGCACGAACGCACAAAAGACTGCGACGATGCCCGCAACCAACGCCAGGTTTCCGGCACCGTCGCGGAAGAAAGGCCGAGAAGGGGACTTGCGCATCACCGAGTCTCCTCCTGGAGTGCAACGCTGCAACGCCGTACCTGCTCGCACAGGTATGGGGCAGCGACGCCTCCATAGTAGAGATTCGGTGCGGTTCGATGCGAAAGATTACCTACGCTCGATGGACAGCCGCGTATCCCGCCATGGCAGGCACGGCGGGATATAACGCGTGTTGAAGGCTGAAGTCGGACTCAGTTCCGAGCGCGTGAAGCGAACTTTCCGGCAATTCCGGACAGGATCTCGGCGGGCCTTTGCTGCTCGCCCTGCTGGGCACCGAGCACCACGATCGTCCCGGTCAGTACCGGAAGTGCCCACTGAAGGTACTTGAGCTGCTTCTGCGCCTCGGCCGCCTCACGTGGAGTTCCCTTCGACGGCTCTGTCGCGGAGTCGACCGAATGGTCCTGTGCCTCAGTGGTCTTCGCTCCCAGAACTCCACTGTATGCGGTAGCGGCAAGGGCGGCACCGGTGACGGCGATCTTGACGTTCGTATTCGCGGTGACGCCTTCTTGGTGACGTGCCCGACCGCGGTTGGCCAAGAGGATGCCTGCGCCGCCGATGAGGTGCGCACCGATGGCCACGGCGTTGACCGGGGCCCATTTCGCCCACCCCGCGGCGGCCACCTGCGCTCGGTTACGTGGATCCGGCACCGCGGTGGAGGCACCGTTGACACCTACGGCACCCATGAGCGAACCGCCGAACCACGCGGCGGCACCCAGGTCGTGCAACGAACGAATGACAGTATTCTTGTTGGACATCGATTCTCCCTTCGGATGTGTACGAAGTTAGGGAAGCGAAAGGCGCAGAGCGACATATCGATTGGCAGCTCCATGACCAACGTCCCTGCTGTCGGTTACCCGGGAGGAGGGCTGCCAACCCTGGGGCCCGCTTCTGTTTCGATGTGCACCCGAGTGGAACTGAAGGTGCGTGGTTCGAGGGTGCGCACGCGATGGTTGTGCCACGCCTGGGCCGACAGGGGCAGACCGATGAAGGCGCAGATGACCGGCAACGCTATGAACCACGGTACGGATGCGCTCTTCGCGGCCAATGCAATGCCGAAGACGACCATCGGAAATCCGAAGGTGAGGAGTAGGTCCTCTCGCCGCGGTTCGACCGGCGGCCGGCCGAGCCAGGGAATTCGGCGGCCCGCGTTCTCGCGCATCGTTCGCCGCGTCGACGCAACGATGAGCGCCGCGCCGATGGCGGACGCACAGGTCCCAGCCGTGACCATCCATGACTGTCCGTCCTCGACCAGAACCCCCGTCAGAACAAGTCCTGCAAGGAGGATGCGCGCACCCCACACCTTCCATCGAGGTGCGGACTCGCGCTCGTCGTGCTGCACGTCGACCGGCCGCATCGGCTGCAGGGGCTCCATGGTTCGACCCTCCCATACCGCGTCTCTTGACCGGCCACCTTCACGCGTCGTACCCTAATCGACAGTTGATATATCAGACTTGAAGCAGACCCCGACCCGAGGAAGCGAAGTATGACCACAGCGCTCAGGATCGACGGGACGGCGGTCAGCGCGATCGTCAAGGACGATCTGCGAGATCGCGTCGAACGGCTCGCGGAGCGGGGTATCCGTCCCGGCCTCGGCACGATTCTGGTGGGCGACGATCCGGGGAGCCGCTCGTACGTCGCGGCGAAGCACCGTGACTGCGCAGAGGTAGGGCTGCAGTCGATTCAGGTGCGGTTGCCCGCGACCGCGAGTCAGCAGGAGATCGAAGATGCCGTGCATACTCTCAACGCGGACCCTGAATGCACCGGCTTCATCGTCCAGCTGCCGCTTCCTCCGCACATCGACACTCATCGGGTGATCGAACTGATCGATCCGCGCAAGGATGCCGACGGTTTGCACCCGACCAATCTGGGCCGGCTCGTGCTCGGCATGGACGGTCCGCTGCCGTGCACGCCGCGCGGGATATTGGAACTGCTTCGGCATCATGATGTTCCGATCACCGGCGCACGCTTCTGCATCATCGGGTGCGGCATCACCGTCGGGCGTCCGCTCGGGTTGATGCTCACTCGGCGTAGCGAACACGCGACGGTCACGATGTGTCACGAAGCGACGGTGGACACCGCCGCACACACTCGGGCCGCCGACGTGGTCATCGCGGCTGCGGGAGTGGCGCACCTGGTGCGTCCGGACTGGATCAGTGCCGGGGCGACGGTGCTCTCGGTGGGAATCACCCGCACCGTCGAGGGCATTTTGGGAGATGTACATCCCGGCGTCGAGCAGATTGCAGGTCGTCTCAGCGGTGCCACCGGCGGCGTCGGGCCGATGACTCGGGCCATGTTGCTGACCAACGTGGTGGAGTGTGCCGAAACCGCTCAGGCCGAGGGGATGAACGACTCGCGGTAGCCCATCTTCTCGCTGATCTCGGCTGTGGCCGCAAGCACGTCGGGGACGATGGCGCGCATTCTGGTTTCGTCGAACCGATACACCGGACCGGAGACGCTCAGTGCCGCCGTCGTCTTGCCGGTGTAATCGAAGACCGGAGCTGCGATGGCATTGAGTCCGGTCTCGAATTCTTCGACGACCACTGCATACCCCAGGGATACCGCAGCATCGAGTTCGGCAGTCAGACCGGCCTCGGTGGTGAGTGTGTGCTCTGTGTATCGGTGGAAATCGAGCGAATCGACGACAGTCCTACGGGTCTCCGCGTCCAGCGCGGCGAGAAGCACCTTGCCGCTGGCGGTGGCATGCAGTGGAGTCTGTTCCCCGATCCAGTTGTGGGTACCGACCGAACTGGGGCCGCGAGCCTGGTCCAGATGCACAGCCGTATTGGCCCGCAGCACGGCGATATTGACCGTCTCGCCCAGCTTGCCCGCCAGTCGTTCGCAGACGGCGTGGCCGTATTCGGTGATCTCGAGGCGCTCGGGGACGGCAGCGGCAAGCCGGAGTACTCCGAGGCTGAGCCGGTACTTCCCGCGGTTGTGCGTCTGCATCACCATGTCGTGTTCTTCGAGCGACGCGAGCAGCCTCGACACCGTGGACTTGTGCACCCCGATTTCGGCGGCGATGGCGCTCACGCCTGCCTCTCCGAGCCGGGCCACCACCTCGAGCACCCGAAATGCGCGGTCGACGGATTGGACGCCGCCCTCTGGGGCACGGGCCGAATCGTCGCTGGACACTCTCTCGACTATACGGAACCGGACATCGACCTGGTGGGATGCCCCTCGGGCGCGAAGGTCTAGATGACGGCGCGGACGGCGTCGTCGAACTCGGTCACATGAGCTCGGGCGATCGCGGCAGCGTCCTCGGCTTCTCCGGCCGCGATGGCTCGAAGGAGCGTGGTGTGGCTACCCACGTGGTCGGCGAGCGGTGGCAGTCGATCCATGAACAACCAGAAGATGCGCGTGGCGAGATTGTTGTAGCGAATCAGAGCATCTTCCAGAACCGGGTTGGATGCCAGCCGGTACACGGTGCGGTGTACCTCCGCGTCCCAGGTGATCAGGTCGTGTTGACTCGGTGGTGTCGCCTCGAACTCTTCGGTCCGGTCGGCCATCCCCAACAGAACCTGGCGTTGCGTCGCGGTGGCCGCGGTGGCCGCCTTGGCCGCAGCCAGCGGCTCGAGCCGTTGGCGAATCTCGGAGATATCGCCCAGATCTGCCACGTCGACGGCCGTGGCGAAGGTGCCACGGCGGGCGTGGGAGATCACCAGCCTCTCGTACTCGAGCCGCTTGAGCGCTTCTCGTACCGGTGTCCGGCCGACGCCCAGTTCGGCGGACAGTGCGGACTCGACGACGGCCTCACCGGGCTTGATCGCCAGCATGATCAGTTTGTCGCGGATAGCCGAGTAGGCGACGTCCGCCATGGTCGCCCCAGGTCCGCCCGGCGTCCCCGACGATCCGGGGAGGCTGGACGATGCGACCTCGACACTCATGGTCACCGATCCTATCGGCACCGTGACTGCGACCGAGACGGTCAGCCCTCGATACGGTTCTTCAACCAGTCGTGGAAGATGCCGATGTGGTGTTCGCTGCCCACGAGGACTCCGCCGTCGCGATACTTGCGTGAACTCATGGCGGGCTGGCAGCGTTCGCACGCCTCGAAGTCCTGCAGGTTGACGCGGTGGAACAACTCCACCGAGTGCTGAAGATCCCTGCCCGAGGCGACCACGCCGGGCAGATAGAGCCAATCGCACTCCACCAGAGTGCGATCGGCGGCGAGTGGATACATCCGATGGATGATCACGTGATCAGGGACGAGGTTGACGAACACCTGAGGCCGGACGGTGATGGCGTAGTACCGCCTGTCCTGCTCCGGCGCGATTCCGGGAATGGAGTCGTGGCCCTCGGAGCCGTCGAGCGTGAATCCTCGTACCGATTCTCCGAATTCGGCCCCGTGTCCGACGTAGTACTGGGCGGCGTAACCATCGGCGAATTCCGGAAGTACCTCGGTGAGCTCGGGGTGGATGGTGGCGCAGTGGTAGCACTCCATGAAGTTCTCGATGATGAGCTTCCAGTTGGCTTTGACGTCGTAGCTCACGCGTCTGCCGAGACCGAGATCCTCGATCTTGTAGCGGTCGATCGACTCGACGTCACCGAGACGGTCGCGGATGTCCTGCACGACTGTGGTGTCGAAGGACGCGGGATCGTCGCTCAGATTGACCCACACGTAGCCGAGCCATTCCTCGACGGAGACCGACGACAGGCCGTAGCGAACCCGGTCGATGTCGGGCATCTTGGTGAGATTCGGTGCCGCGATGAGCTTTCCGTCGAGGTCGTACGTCCAGGCGTGGTACGGACACTGGAACGATCGCTTGACTTCGCCCTTGTCCTCCATGCAGATTCGCGCACCGCGGTGCGCGCAGACATTGAGGTAGGCCTTGATCGCACCGGTTCGGGTGCGCGTGACGATGACGCTCTCGCGGCCGATCTGCACGGTACGGAATGCACCGGGCTTGTCCAGATCGGCGGCACGGACCGCGCAGATCCACAGCTCCTCGAAAATCTTCTCCTGCTCGAGCTCGAAGATGGCCGGATCGGTGTAATAGCGACCGGGGAGGGTGGAGATCAGGCTTTCGGGCAGGGGAAGGGACGTTGCGGGCGGCGTGGTGTCGGGAATGGTGGTCAAGGGGTCCTCCGTACGTGGCCGATCTTGTGAATCGGTGACGAGACGTCAACTGGGGTATGGGAATACGACGGGTGGAACAGCGGTCTGGGTATCAGACCGCGCGAGCGGGAGCCGAGAGCTGCCGGCGCCAGCGGGTGAACAGTCGAACTTGATTGACGCCGAGTACACCCACCGGAAGTCCGTCGGATCGATACACGGCGAGGAAGCTCCCTAGTTCGGGCGAACCCTCTTCGATGGTGCATTCACTGTCCGGTCCGGCGGTGCCGGCGAACTGAATGCGGGACCCGTACTGGTCGGACCAGAAGTACGGAGGTTTGACGTGTTGGCCGCCGTAGCCACCCGCGAGGAGCGTGGCCACCGCGACGGTGGGACGTTCGGACGCGCCGGCCCAATGCTCGACTCGCCGATGGGTACCGGTCGAATCGAGCCATGCGGCGCAGTCACCGACTGCGACGACGCCGGGCACGTCGGTGGCACCGCCTCCGTCGCAGAGGATTCCGTTACCGAGTGCGAGTCCGCTGGTGCCGAGCCAGTCGATGTTGGGGATTCCGCCGATGCCGACGACCACGACGTCTGCTTCGAGTACTCGGCCGTCCACGAGCCGGACGCCCGTCACGCGGTCGGTGCCGGTGAGGCCGTCGACGGCTGTCCCGCAGATCAGCGTGGTGCCGTTGTCACGGTGCAGATTGCCCACCGCACTACCCAGTCGTGCGCCGAGCGGCCCGGCGAGCGGTGACGGGGCGGCTTCGACGACGGTGACGGCGAGCCCCAGTTTCCTTGCGGTGGAAGCTACTTCGGCTCCGATGAAGCCGGCACCGATGACGACCAACGTCGCGCCGGGTACGAGCTCGGTGCGCAACCGGTCGGCATCGTCGATCGTACGCAACACGTGCACACCGCTGAGATGATCGGTACCGGGAAGCGATCGCGCGCGCGAGCCGGTCGCGAGAACGACGCCATCGGAGGTCAGCTCGACACCGTCGTCGAGGGTGACGGCGCGACGCGATGGATCCAGTGCGGTGGCCGTACGTCCCAGAATCCAAGTGGCTTCGAGGTTCTCGTCCTCGGGTTCGAGCGCGAGAGTGCTCGCGTCCACGTCGCCGGCGAGGTATTCCTTCGACAGCGGTGGGCGATCGTAGGGTCGGTGGCTCTCGGCACCGACGATGGTGAGCGAGCCGTCGAACCCGGCCGCTCGGAGGGCGCGTGCCGAGCAGAGTCCCGCCAGGGATGCTCCGACGATGGTCACGCTTCTCACGAATGCCCCTCGGCAGCGAGACGGCCACGAACATCGGGCGGAAGGTTGGGGGCCGCGGTGCTCAGTTCGATGTAGATGACGCCGTCGTCGACGACGACGGTGTGAGTACGAACCGGCAACTTCGCGGGGGGAGCGTCGACGGCACCGGTGCGTAGGTCGAACGTCGACGCATGGAGCGGGCACTCGACCGCGCATCCTTCGAGCCATCCGTCGGCGAGGGACGCGTCCTGATGCGTACAGGTGTCGTCGATCGCGAACAGCTCACCGTCCTCGGTGTGGAAGACCGCCACCGGAGGGGTGGTGTCGACGCGCAGGGCTTCGCCGCCGGGGAGGTCGGCCAAGGGGCACACCTTGAGCATTCGGATCCCTTCTGTATCGCTATGCGGAACACGTCTTACTGGCCGCAACAACAGTGTGAACATCACCACGAGAGTGTGTCAATAGGAAAAGGCGGTTTTCATCCCCGCGAAACAAGATGTAACCCGATTCGGACAAATTGCGCGTTTTGGCAGCTGAACAGGTGATTAGCGCGTGCAATGAGTGACTGCTTTCGGTCCGAGTTCGACCGGTCCGGCGGTGCGTACGGCATCGACGACAGGCCGTACGCATCGCCGATGACGCGCTACCGACGGGTAAACAGTCGAGTTTGATATATCAGCACTTCATCTCCCGTGGTCGTCCCATTCGCCGCCGTCGAGTGCGAAGGTTCCGGAGGTGACGACGTTCTCGATGCGAAACTGCCCGCTCACAGGATCACCACCGAACGCAGCACGGTGCCGTCGTGCATCTTGTCGAACGCGGCTTCGACGTCGTCGAGACCGATGCGTTCGGTGACGAACTTCTCGAGCGGCAACCGGCCCTGCTCGTACAGGTCGACGAGCATCGGGAAGTCGCGTTCGGGCAGGCAATCGCCGTACCAGGACGACTTCAAGGAACCACCACGGGAGAAGAAATCGATCAGCGGCATCTCGAGGGTCATCTCCGGGGTCGGCACACCCACCAGAACGACCGTCCCGGCCAGGTCGCGGGCGTAGAAGGCTTGTTTCCAGGTTTCCGGGCGACCGACCGCATCAATGACGACATCGGCACCGAATCCGCCGGTGAGTTCCTGAATGGCGGCGACGGCATCGACCTGGGAGGCGTCGACGGTGTGGGTGGCCCCCAGACCCAGGGCCCAGTCGAGTTTCCCCTTGTCGCGGTCGACGGCGATGATCGTCGACGCTCCCGCCAGCCGTGCTCCGGCGATGGCGGCGTCACCGACTCCGCCGCACCCGATCACCGC
>NZ_JBITUQ010000026.1:0-69317 GCF_044542515.1 Rhodococcus sp. NPDC078407
TTGTTGCCGCACACCGCTGCGGCGCTGCGGGCGGGGTTGCTCGATACCAAGCACGTGCAGATGATCCGCGAATTCTTCAAACACCTTCCCGCGAGTGTGGACACGCAGACCAGAGATCTGGCCGAGCAGCAGTTGGTGGGCTTCGCATCGACCAGGCTGCCCGACGACTTCGCGCCGTTGGTGGCGAACCTGGATTCGATCCTCAATCCCGACGGCGACTTCGACGAGGACGAGGACGAGGACGGCAAGCTGAAGCCGCGGAAGCGGCGGGATGCGTTCTTCTATCTCGGGGAGCAGGGTGCCGACGGGATGTCGGAGGGCAACTTCTGCGTCGACCCCGAGTTGCGGGCGTACCTCGAAGCGTTGTTCTCCAAAGCCGCGAAGCCGGGAGTGAACAATCCGGCCGACCCGACATCGGTGGTGCACGACGCGACCGGCAGCGACCAGGCCGGTGACAAGACCAGCAGCGGTAGCAGCAGCGGCAGCGGCAGTGACGACAAGGGCGGGAGCAAGAGTCGCGGGAACGGCAGCGGCGGGATGCCGAACCCCGAGCCCAGCGATGCCGGGTCCAGTGATGCCGGACTGTGGCACAGCAACAACTGTGGCGGCGACGGCGACTGCGGCGACGATGAGTGCGGCTGCGACGAAGGCAACTGTGGCGACTGTGGTTGCGGCACAGGGTCTGATCGTTCCGACGACACCGACGACACCGACGACACCGACGACACCGACGACACCGACGACACCGACGACACCGACGACACCGACGACACCGACGGATCCGGCATCAACGGATCCGACACCGACACCGACGCCGACGATGCACCGGACAGTGCAGCACCAGAGACCGCAGCGCGGGATGCTGCTGCCGCTCGGGATACACGCAGTCAACGCGAACGTCACCACGACGCCCTCAAACTGGCGCTCCGGCACACCCTCGCGTCCGGGACTCTCGGCACCCACCGCGGACTACCCGTCACCGCCATCATCACCATGAGTCTCAAAGACCTCGAATCGGGCTGCGGATACGCCATGACCGCCACCGGATCCCGCGTGTCGATCCGTGACGCCATCCGCATGGCCTCCCACGCCCACCACTACCTGACGATCTTCGACGACAACGGCAGAGCCCTCTACCTCGGTCGATCCAAACGCATCGCCTCCGCCGACCAACGCATCGTGCTCATCGCCCGCGACCGCGGCTGCAGCTTCCCCTCCTGCACCCGACCCGCCACCTGGTGCCAAACCCACCACCTCGACGACTGGACCGACGGCGGACCCACCGACATCGACTCCCTCACCTTCGGCTGCGACATGCACCACGCACTCGTCGGCACCGGACCAGGAAAATGGGCGACCACCAAAACCGGAGCAACACACAGATATCCGGGCCGCACCCTGTGGCATCCACCCGCCCAGATGGACCCCAAGCGTCGCGGGCTGATCAACCACGCACACCACCCAGAAGAGGTCCTCTACCCACCCGACCACCACCACGACACAGGCGACACCGGCGACGAGGAACCACGACAACCTGCCTGACGACCCACAACAGCATCAGGGGCACAGCCCTGCCTTTCGTCGGTACATGGCGGCCGCGGAGACGGATTCACCTACGTCGAAGGCGACATCGCCCGCGGCACCCCACGCCGGTAAACCCGCCTCGCTGCCGGTAACCACCCGACCCAGTGAACCAAAACGGCACTGGGGCAACACCCATGACCACCTGGAAGGAACGCCCCTGATGCCTGCACAAGCATGGATCACCCTGATCGTCGGCGTCCTCGCCGTCGTCGGCGTCGCCCTGACCGTCCGCCAACGCACCGTGGCCGACAAACGCGCCCAAGCCTGGCAACGGATCACCTGGTGCTTGGAACGCACCACCAGCGACAACGACACCGAAGCCGAACTCGGATGGGACATCTACGCCACTGTCACCGACTCCGCCCTGATCACCCGAACCGAGCAGGATGTCCTGGTCGCGGTTTCCGATCGAGCTGCAGCCCGACGCGCACTGGCGGACCAGGAGCAAACCGAGGACACTGAAAACCAGAACGAGCTGGAGGAACCACGATGACCACGACCGAAAAGCGCACCGACCGCCCCGCCGAGCGTCCCCGAGTCGCCGCCGCAGCAGCCCGCGCCTCGATCGCGCTCCGCGAACGCAGCGGTCGCGAGGTACCCCAATGGCTCCGTGACACCGCCGAAGGGCGCCCGACCACCCCACCGGCCGAGCTGACCTGACACTGAGGCTCACAGCCCGTACAACCCGTCAAGGCCCGCATCCCTGTACACCGGGGCGGGTCTTTTCTGTTGCCCAGGTATGGACCAGCGAAACGAGTGGGACGGGGCGACCCTGCGGGCGACCACCGATTCGAACTCCGCTGCCCTGCAGCCGTTTGTGGCCATCGCAGCGACCACGTCGGGAAATTTCGCGTGGCCGGGGGTGCCGCCCTTCCCCAGATCGTCGAAAGCAGCGAGTTCGACCGCGTGGTCTGGAGCTCGCCGTGGCCCAACCTTCCCGACGTCCTGGTGCAGTTCGACCTCACACCCCAAACCCGGTTGCGCTGGACGCTCTTGGCCCACCCGCCCGTACCCGATCCGCAAATCGTCCAATGGCTACGCGAACAGGCGAGTCATCTGGTGAACATCGACCTACGCAATGCGACCGGATACTGAACTGTCATCGGTTGCCACCGCTCGGTCCGTAGGGATAGCGCTTACCGACTGTGAACCACAGGATCGGCCCGACGATCGGCAGTATCACCACGACGAATGCCCACGCCAGCTTCCCTGCAAGACCCAGGGTGCGGTCACGGACGATCGACAGCAACGCCAACAAGGACAGCAGAACTGTCACGGTGCGACCGGCGGAAGCCGTACCCGACGGTAGCCCAGTGGCTAGGCTGGCCCTCGAGGCGAAAGGGGTTGGCGGTGAACAGTGACAGCAACCCGACCCTGCCGTTGGCGTTCGATCTCGCCTGGATGGCCGCGGTCGTGGTGTGGCTGCTGATCGTCGGTGTTGCCTGGGCATCGATTCTGCGTACTCCCCACCGCCGCCGCGGAACCGCCTTCTGGTGGTGTCTGCTCACCTTGCTCATGCCGATCACCGGCGCGCTGATCTGGTTCATTGCTCGACCGAAAACCCCCGGCTCCGATCAGCGAACGAGTTCGTAGCGGGCCAACCACAGGCCCGGCACTACCTCTCGATCCTCGGTGTGCACGAAACCGAAGGACTCGTACAGCCTGCGTGCCGGAGGGTTGTCTCGCCCGGTGGCAACGTGCACACGTTGTCCCGCAATCGAATCCAGCATACCGTTGACCAACCGGCTTCCGATGCCCTGGCGATGGACACGGGGAGCCACCACCAACCGGTCGATCTCGGAACCGAACCACGCTGCAGCGCCCACGACTTCGTCGACATCACGCGCGACGAGCCAATGAACCTGTGCAGCAAGCAGATCGTCCACCGACTCGTGCAACAGCGGAATCCGGTTGTCGCCGATCAGTGCCGCTTCGACCGCATACGAACGCTTCTGCACCGCCAGAATCCGCTCAGCCAACGGTCGATCGGAGTGAGGGTCGACGCGAACGATCTCAATAGCGACCACCAGCAGGTTCCGGCAGGGCATCGAGGGTTGCGAGGTGCTCGGCGCTCAACATCAGTGAGGCCGCGCCCGCATTCTCGTCCAGACGCGACGTGCGTCGGGTGCCGGGGATCGGGACCACGTGCTCGCCCTGCGCCAGCACCCAGGCCAGGGCCACCTGTGCCGGCGTCGCACCGAGCTGGTCGGCGACGGCCGCGATGGCGTCGACGATCACGAGGTTCGCATCGAGGTTGTCCTGGCTGAAGCGCGGCAGCCGAGCGCGGAAATCGTCTGCAGCAGGCGTGGTTTCGCGGAAGTTTCCGGTCAGGAAGCCGCGGCCCAGCGGCGAGAACGGTACGAACGCAGCGCCGTTGTCCTGTGTCCATTTCAGGGATGTGGCGAGGTGATCTCGCGTCCACAACGACAGTTCCGACTGCACTGCGGAAATGGGATGCACCTGCTGGGCCCGATCGAGCTGTTCGACGCTGAACTCCGAAACACCAAGTGCTCGAACCTTTCCGGCCTGCACAGCCTCGGCCATCGCCCCGATGCTGTCCTCCACGCTCACGTCTGGATCCGGGCGGTGCAGGTAGTACAGATCGATGTGGTCGACGCCCAGCCGGCGCAGCGAATCGTCGATGGCCGATCGTAGGTGCTCGGGCTTGCCGTTGGGTCCCGAAATGACCGACTCGCCGGCGTCGCCGACGTGGGAGACGAGACCGCCCTTGGTTGCGAGGACGACCTCGTCGCGTCGGCTACCGATGGCCTTGCCGACGACCTCTTCGTTGGTGAACGGTCCGTACACATCGGCGGTGTCGATGAAGTTCACCCCAAGGTCCAAGGCGTGCCCGATTACCCTGTCGGGGGTCTCCGTCCGACCGTCGTCCTTGTATGCCCAGCTCATTCCCATGCAACCGAGTCCGATGGCACCCACCTCGGGGCCGTCGTTCCACAGCGTGCGGGTCGGTGTAGTCATGCATTCGACGATAGACCGACGGAGAAAGGTGTTTCATCAGCGATCAGCGGCCACGGGACGATTTCTCCGAACGTCGCTCGGTGTTCACCGAACATTCATGATTTCTTCGCCGTATCCGGTCTCGATCAGGCGGCCCGCTCTGGAGAACCGGGTGACAATTAGCCGGTGGTTACCTCGGCAAACGGCGTTCGGGCACTTGCCGTGTTCGACCTTGGGTGGATCACTGACGGCGGTAGACGCTTTCTGGGGCTCGACACCGAATGGATTCGGCACCCGCGTGGTGTGCGCACGCCCATCACGGACGGAGCGCTCGCGGGCATCTTTGCCGTGTACGCCTTCGTTTCGCTCGAGACCACGCGAAGCCTCGACGGTTTGGCCGACCTCAGATCACCCGTGTGGATGCAGGTGTTGTGGCTGGCGACGGCCTGTGGGTCCCTTGTCCTTCGCCGCACCGCGCCTCTGACCGTCATGTCGATCTCCCTGGCTCACCTCGTGCTCACCTCGCTCGCTATGCCGGAGCTCGAGTTCGTCACGGCCGTGCAGGTGTACTACTACCTGGTCGTGTACAGCACGGTCGCATGGACCAGGCGTCGCCGGTTTCTCCCGCTGATACTGATGCTTCAGGTTGCCGCTGTAGCCACCTGGTTCGTGCTCGACATCGTCGGGCGCGACCGGTTGAGTCGCTACGAAGACCGCCCGCAGACGGGGCTGTTTTCTTCGGAGCTGGCGGCGGTACTGCAAGTGGTGCTCAATTCGTCCGCGCTGATGGGTATCGCGGCGGTCGCCGGAGCGATGTCCTGGCACAGTGCCCGTCGCTACGCCAGGATCCAGGAGCAGGCGGCGGCTCTGGACAGACAGGCCGATCTGGCCCGGGAGCAGGCGGTTGTCGGTGAACGCCTGCGCATTGCGCGTGAGCTGCACGATGTCGTCGGGCACTACGTCGCGGTGATCGGCATCCAAGCGGGTGCAGCACGCCGCGTGGTGGACCGCAGCCCCGACGAGGCCAAGGGTGCCATGAGCATCATCGAGCGAATCTCCAGGTCCGCCGCCCGTGACATGCAGCTCGCAATCGGAACGCTGCGAACGGCCGAGAAGCGAAGCGAGCCCACCCTCGACCTGACCGACATTCCGGCTCTACTGCGCGAATCCGAAGGAACCGGTGTCCTCGTCGATTACGAGGGCGAGAGCGCCGGCGCTGCAATCCCACCCTCCGTGGCCACGTCCATCTACCGATGTGTCCAGGAATCGTTGACGAACGTCCACCGCCATTCGACCGCGCGACGGGTACTGGTGTCCGTCCAGGTGGCCGAGGTATGTCCGCAAACGGCGCGAGCTACTCTGCGCGTCGTCGACGATGGAGCTGCCCGCACGGACACGGCAGGCTCACGCGTCGGCCAGGTGGGAATGCGCGACCGCACGTCGATCCACGGAGGCACCTTTCACGCCGGTCCGCTCGACGGTGGCGGGTACGCAGTCGAAGCGACGTTCCGCTGGAAGATCGAGGACTGTGACGGCGAACGGACCAGTGTCGATTCCGGCGCTGGAGAGAGCCGCGACGCGATCGGTGTCATGCCATGACGATCACGGTGCTGATCGTTGACGATCAGACGCTGGTTCGATCGGGCATCCGGTTGATGTTGACGGCCGAGGACGACGTACTGGTCGTCGGCGAAGCCTCCAACGGTCGCGATGCGGTCACGGCCGCCGAATCGCTACGGCCCGACGTCGTGCTGATGGACGTCGAGATGCCGATCATGTCGGGTATCGAGGCCACGGAGAAGATCGTGACGGCCGAAACCGCGAAGGTGATCGTACTGACCACGTTCGATCGCGACGATTACCTGTTCGACGCTCTCCACGCGGGGGCCAGCGGGTTCCTGCTCAAGAACAGTGATCCGGAGGCCTTGGTCGCTGCGATCGGGACCGTCAGCTGCGGACATGCTCTGCTCGCCCCAGAGGTCACGCTGCGGGTGATCGAGGAGAGCGTCAATCATGCACGGTCGGTCGAGGGCGCAGCACCTCCCGGCCGAGACGAGCCCGGGTCGCCGTGTGGCGCGGACGTGCTGACCGTGCGCGAGCGTGAGGTGCTGTCGCTTCTCGTTCGGGGACGGTCCAACTCGGAGATTGCGAAGACTCTTGTGGTGGGTGAGGCCACGGTGAAGACCCACGTGTCGAACCTGTTGACCAAGCTTGCCTGTCGCGACCGAGTGCAGCTCGTCGTGCTCGCCTACGAGTGCGGGTTCGTCCGGCCGGGGGACGAGAGCGGCCCGGACGACCTGGCTGGACCCCGGTAGGACGCCGCCTCCCCCCATTGGGGGAGTGCCGGATCGACCGGAACGATGCATATTTCCGCCGCATGCTGGATGTGCCCGGTCGTTCGGCTTCGTAACGTTGGCCCTGCAGTGAGACAGCGAGTTCGGACAACGTAGAGCCGACATCCGACTCGCCCGTCTGCCACAGACACCGGCGATGCTCCCGAAAGGGGAATTCCTCAGATGAGCGCTGTTCACTACTCCGACCGGCTCGCAGCCGTATACGACCGGATGTACCCGGACGCGTACGGCGAGCTCGACTCTCTGTGCGCCTTCGTCGTGGGCAGACTTCCGGCGAACGGACGGGTGCTCGAGTACGGCGTCGGGACCGGACGTGTGGCCCTGCCGCTGGCCGAGCGCGGCGTAGAGGTCACCGGGATCGACGTCTCGGAAGAGATGCTTGCAGTGTTGAAGAAGAAAGACCCCGACGGCCGGATCAGTTGCGCCTCAGTTGATTTCATCGATGACCGAGTGGCCGGCACTTACAACGCGGTGTTGCTCGTGATAAATACGTTTTTCGTGGCGCAGTCGCTCGATCAGCAGGTCCGGATCTTCGAGAATGCGGCGGCGAACCTGGAGGCGGACGGATTCTTCGTGCTGGAGACGTTAAACCCGGCCTCGTATCATGCTCTCTCCGAGCCGAAGACGGACGTGCGTCACCTCGCCGAGGACGCGGTCATGATCGACCACTACATCGTCGACCAGGCGCAGCAGATCCTGCTGTCGCGGCACACGCTGCTCGACGGGGGCGCACCGGAGACCACCACCCACGTCGTCCGGTATGCGTTCCCGGCGGAGATAGACGCCGTTGCTCGGATCGCGGGCTTCGAGTTGGTCGAACGGTTCTCGAGCTGGCGAGGCTCGCCGTACGTGCACGGCAGCCCCCGATCGATTGCCGTGTACAAGGTGGGCAACCGATGACCGCGCCAGTGATCGATCGCCGCAGAACCGTCCTCGATACGCGAGCGCGCACGGTAGTGGATGCTGCATCGGCGATGCTCGAAACCGCCGGCTTCGATTCCGGTCGAGTCGCCGACGTCATGTCGACCGCAGGTCGAAACGACAGTGCCATAATCACATTCGACGACGAGACGAAGGTCTTCTTCAAGCAGATTCGTGGGATCGGCGGCGAGGCGCGATACGCCCGGAGCGCCGCATTCTTCGACGCTCTGGACGTGGAAGTCCTCGGCTTCTCGACGCCCGGATTGTTGGCGTCGGACGACGACGCGTTGGCGGCCCTGTACGAGTTCGTCGACGACGGTCCGGATGCATCGCAGCGGTTTCGGGCCGGAGAGATCGGGACCGTCGAGTACGTGCGGATCGGTTCTCTGCTTGCGCAGCTGCACGGTGCCCGCGTAGTGCGCGCGGACCGTATCGATCACAGCGTCCCGCCGCTTCCACCCACAGGAATCAACGCGATCCCGGTGGAGTTGTATGCGCAGTCGACGATGGGGCAGCTCGACATGTGGAAGTTGCTGCAGGGCGACGCTGAACTTCGTTCGGCTCTCTCGCGTCTGATCGTGGACGGCCGACAGGTCGACCGAAGTCCCGTTCACGGAGACCTACGTCTGGACCAGATCGTTCTCGGCGCATCTGCGTGGATCTTGGACTGGGAGGAGTTCCGTCTCGGTGACCCGGCGCGCGATGTGGGCGGAGTGCTGGGTGAATTGTTCTACTACCGGATGCGGCGCATCGTCGACGGTGCCAGCGACGATCTCACCGAGGGATTGACCCATGAGGAGGTCATGCGCCGAGGCGCTGGATTGCTGGCCGAATCACTACCCGACATGCAGACGGTGTGGAAGTCGTACCTCGGCACCGCGTCCTGTCTCGGGGACGGGGCGTCGTTCTCCGCCCGCTGCGTCGGGTACTTCGGCTGGCAGCTGTTCGACCGCGCTCTCGCGTCGGGCACCGCGTTCGGGCGGGTGTCGGCCCTGGATCGTGCGCTCGCTGGGATCGGCCGAGAAGCCATGGTGCGTAACGAACGCTACGTCTCGGCACTCGGACTGGAGGCGGCGGTATGACCACGGTGCACCCAGATTTGGAATGGTTGGTAGGACAGACGACCATCGCTCCGAACGGCCGCACCGCTCGAGTGGGCGGACACGACCTCACCGCGGAGACGTCGCAAGGACTGGTCAGCCGGATCAGCACTCACCTGTACACCGAATGGCACGCCGGCATCGTCCGGAAGGATTCGACTCCGTCGATGCCCGGATTGACCCGCGATCTGCAGTTCGAGGAACGACTCACTCAGGTGACGCCGCATACGAATCGCGAGGTCGAAGTACGGGTGCTGGAAACGGTCGACCGGGGTGAGGGCAGAAGGAACGGAATCGTATTTCTGCACAACGGGATACGGCTTTACGCTGACAGGGAATTCGAGCTGTCGGCGTCCGGCGACCGAGCTCGGGTTCGAGTGCCGAGCCTAGCCCCCAATCTGACACCCGGGTTCTTGTTCTACACCTCGCGCAACGGCACCGGCCACGCGAACAGGCCCTTGCGGTTGTACGTGCATCTGACCAACGGTGACGCTGCCGTCGATGCCTGGCAGCGGTGCCTGACCTGGGCCGAGGACCGAGGCCTGCCTTTTCGGGCGAAGGTTCTCTCGCGAGCCGACTCGTTCCCGCGACGTGATGCGCTGGTGCTGTACGCGCCGACGCAGATGTGGAATCGACTCGGAGACTTGGCGCGTCATCTGCGCGCTCCCGCATCGTTCGCGTCGACCAGCTCGGTCTTCGCCACTCGCATAGAGCACGGCGTTTCCGCTGCGTGGGAGCCGATGGACGCGCGTCGGTCGGCGGGTCAGACGAGCTTCGGTGAGCATCGCAGTCAGGCGGTAGCGCGTTCACTGGTGGCCAATCGGCACTTGACCGGCGAAGCGCTGTCGAGTCGACTGGCCGCAGACCTGATGGCAGCGAACATCGATCCTGCACACCCGCACCGCAACCTGGATTCGCCCCTACTCCTGCAGGGCTGTGGGATCTGAGTGGTGTTGTGACACAAAGACTCCGGTCGATCTCGACGATCGGTGACAGATGCTCTACCCGAACAGGGTCGCCGACCGGCAACCCGCTACTCGTGAGGAGAACCAACATGTCCGATGCCAACGCGCTCATCGAGGGATACCGCTCGTACGCGGCCGCTTCCGAACTGTCCAGCATCGACTCGTCCGCGCCGGCAATCACCCCCGCCACACCGCCGGTACTGAGTTTCATCGCCGAGTCGTCCGTCGCCTGCGGGGCAGGCGTAGGAGTCATCAGCAGCGGTGCCATCGGTGCCAGCGTTGCCTGGGGCTGCTGAGCCGGGCCACGCACTCTCACGCAACACATACTCGAAAGGAAACCGAAATCATGCACGCAGCACACGATTTGATCAGCGGTTACAAGGCCTACGCGCGCGCCGCAGAATTGACCGACATCTCCTCGGACGCACCGGCATTCTCGCCGGCCAGCATCACGGTGTCGTCTCCGGAGTGCGTTGCCTTCTCGATCGGCGTCGGTAGCGGGGCGATCACCAGCGCCGTCGGGACGGTTGCGGCCGGCTGCTGAACCTTCTATTCGCGAGGGTGACGGCGCTCCTCGGTCGCAGCAACGTGGCCGAGGAGCTCACCGTCACCCAGTCGACCACAGACGACGGGAGCTAGTTCGATGAGCGCATCACCAGTGCGGGACGTGGCTGTCGACCGGTGCGTCGGCGGGGTGACCCCGACCGGCCTGCGAGTGGTGGCTCAACACGTTCCGGGGTCTCGGTGTGTAGGGGTAACTCTGGTCGTCGGCTGTGGCTTCGTCGACGAGCGGGTCGGGCAGGCGGGGTATGCGCACCTCATCGAACATCTGTTGCACCAATGGTCGACCGGTCCGGGCGGGGATTTCCTGGATGCTCAGGTTCACCGGAGAGGGGGCATGTCGAACTCGAGAACATACCGTCATCACACCGAATACACTGCCGTCGCGCCCGCCTCGGAGGTGATCTGGACGAGCGCATCGCATCGCTTGGTCTGGCCCCGTCTCGACGACGAGGCGGTTGCCGCCGAAGTGCGCGTGATTGCTCGCGAGGTGGACGAGGTGACCCTCGACCGGCCACTCGGTGCGTTCCCCTGGTTGCAGTTGCCGGACGCTCTGTTCACCTCGTACCGCGAGACCCACGACCCGTTCACGAAGACGGCACCGGTGACCGGATCCGAGGACGGCGGGCTCCGGGAACTGTTCGAGCGGACCTATACGCCCGGGCGTGCGGTGCTCGCCGTGGTCGGAGCGATCGAGCCCGACGCAGTCCTTGCTGATCTCGATGCGGCTCGAGTCGAGTCGACCGACGCAGAGCTCGTGGCCACGAGGGTGCCGGTCGATCGGTGCCGGAGTGACCTCCCGCGTCACCTCGTTCGGGTCGACGGCCGGCTGCCCGGCACCGCGCGGGCCGAGGCGCGCGAACTCGACCTCCCTCGCGACATCTCCTGGCGTGCGGCGGCGATGGTTGCCGCCGAGGTCTTGTCCGAGCAGGGTGGCCCGACATTCTCGATCGGCCTGTTCGGTCCGCTGCGCGGACCCGATTGCTCCCTTCTCGTCGGTACCGAGCTGACCCCGCTCTCTCCGGTCTCGACCGACCGGGACCGAGGCGTCGCTGTCACGAGCGCTGTCGAACGTGCGGCCGAGCACCCGCCTGCTTACGACGAGATCGAACGCGCGCGCGGGAACGTTCGTTTCGCCATCGAATCCGAATTCGCTGGATGTGCTTCGCACAGTGCCTTTCTCGCCCGCGAGCAACTCTTCGGATACCCGCCGAACACGCTTCTGGCTGCGGTGGACGCACTCGATCTCGAGCAAGTCGTGGCAGTGCTGAGCATCGCCGCGAACAGTGATGCCGGTTCGGTGACGATCACGGGGCGTGCGTCATGACCACCGCCACACGCACTCGGCAGACTGGGCTGCTCGAACAATTCGGCACCACGACACTTCTGCACTTCTCCTGGGTTCTCCCGGCTGCAGACCTGATGCCGACCGAGCGCACCGCCATCGCGTACGCATCGGGTTGCGCACTGGCAACTGTGACAACATGTGCCGCGGCCGCGCAGGTTCGTACGACGGATACCTCGGTGGTGATGTCGGTGCGAACGTCGGCCGCAGGGCTGAGCTGGGTAGCTCGAATACTGCGGGATTGGCGGCACGAGACCGCCGAGAATCTGGCCCGCCGTGCGCGCCCCGGATCTCCGAGCGGACTCGTCGAGCTCGCGGATCGCTTGACCGTGATTGCGCCCGGCGACAACTCGAGTGACACCGATTCCCCCGACGCAACAGACTTCGGGAGGTCGACACAGGTGCTGCTCGGACGAGATGTATTGGTACACATGGCCGGCGGATATGGCCCGGACGACCTCGCTTCGTTTCGTGATCGGGTGACGATCGCGCTGGGGCCGGTACTCGGCACGGCGGTTCCGGTCTGCTCATCGATGGTGGTGCCGCGCACAGCAGGCCGGCTACGGCTCCCGAAGTCCGCGTGGGTGGCCCTCCCTGGGAGCGGATCCCCTCTCGTTCGGCTCTACACCCGTACCTGCGTGGACTCAGACGACCAGCGAGTGGCGTTGTCGATGGCCAATGTTCTGTTCGGCGGGGTCTTCGATTCGGCTCTGGTTCGAGCCGTACGGCGACGGAGCGGGCTGAGTTATTCGTGTGGATCGCAACTGAGATCGCTGCATTCCGTCGGGATGCTCGTCGTGGACATTCGGACTGGACCGGGAATGGAGCTCGCCTGTGTCGGCGCGGCCGCGGCTGCGGTCGACCGATTTCGCGAGAGCGGGGTGTCTGCGGAGGACGTCGATGCAGTTCGTCAGTACCTGATCGGTCGCGCAGTGGTCGAGTCGGACATTCTTCCGGCCCGAACACAGAACGCCGCCGTCGGGGAGAACCCGCACTCGGTGGTCGATCGACTCGCCACGGTCGATACGCGTGACGTCGCCGAGCAGATCGAACGACACTTTCGGTCGGACCACTTCAACCGTCTGGTCGTGTCCACGGCGAGTTGCCCCAGAGGATGGAAGGAGATCGGACGATCATGACGATGACCGGAGTGGGAATACTGTTCCCCGAGATGCCGACCCATACAGGGGCGGTGATTCCGTTCGCCGATCGAGCACTCGACAGCGGCG
The DNA here is from genome assembly GCF_044542515.1 of Rhodococcus sp. NPDC078407. NCBI lineage: Bacteria > Bacillati > Actinomycetota > Actinomycetes > Mycobacteriales > Nocardiaceae > Rhodococcus > Rhodococcus sp. NPDC078407. Next base: position 13,018 of record NZ_JBITUQ010000026.1, read on the forward strand.
CTCGACTGTGGTTCGGACACTCGACCGCAGTGTGCTCGCTACAGACCATGGCCGCACTGATCGGGCGCGGCTACACCATCCCGTACGGAAGTGGAGTTGCGCTGCATCCGCTGTGGCACTGGTCGAACTTCGCCGTACAGGCTCGATCGATCTCCCGGCTGTCCGGTCACTCGTACGTCGCCGGTGTGGGTCCGGGAAGTGTTGCTTTTCAGCGTGATTGGCTCGGTGCCCCGCTGAAACGGCCGGTCGCTGAGTCGGAGGAGTTCCTCTCTCGCGTGTCGGGCCGGATAGGCACCGGGCCCGGCGGGGTGGAAACCGGACTCGGTGTCTTGCGCCCCCCGATGGCGCGTAGCGCCGGTCGCGTCGCAGACTGGGCGATCACGTGGCTCACCCCGACGTCGTACGTGCGCGATGTGCTGATCCCGGCCATGCACGCCTCCGCCGAGGAGGCGCAACGGGCAACGCCCAGAGTGGCGATGATCGTGCACGTCGCAGTCGAACGCCCCGGCCGTGACCCGTACGCCATGGCCCTCGAATCCGCACGGACTCATCTGCAGGCCCCGCACTACGTCGACATGTTGCGCCGATCGGGACTGGACATCGATGCCTCTGATCCGGTCGCCGGTGCCCGCGAACTCGTGCGATCGGGCACCTACATGTACGGAAGTGCTCGCGAGATAGCGGAACGCATTCGCAGCGCTCATCTGGACGGGGTCGAGGAGGTCGTCCTCAACACCGTGGGGTCGTATTCCGGACACGGCATCGGCGACGCCCTGATGGATATCGACGACATCACCGCTGCTCTGGACTCGAGCGCGAGGCCGGACCCGGTCGGGATTGCCTCATGAGTGCCGAGACCGCCGACCGGACGGAGAAACCGACTGCGAGCGGCGATCTGGCCGGGCGAAACATCGTCCTGGTCGCCACCGGTTCCATCGGTACGTCGCTGCTCCCGATCTGGTTGCCGTGGCTGCGCCATGCCGCCGACGTGAACATCCGCGTGGTGCTGACCCGCGCCGCGACACGGTTCGTCGGAACGGCCGCGGTGCACGCGTTCGCCGGTGGGTCGGTGCGGCTCGACGACTGGGATGCCTGCGGTGACGAGGCCGCTCACGTCGAAATGAACTCCTGGGCCGACGCGTATCTCGTCCATCCGGCGACGATGAACTTCGTATCACGATTCGCGGCAGGCCTCTGTGATTCTCCCTACCTGCTTGCCATGCAGGGGTTCACCGGGCCGATCGTGATCGCAGGCGCTGCGCCGCCCGGATTCGTCGAATCGCCGGTGTGGGGGCAGTACGAGCGCGCGATCGGGGCTCGACCGAACGTACGATTGCTCGCGCCGACCGAGGGGTTCAGCACGGCCGATCCGGACAATGCCGGTCTCCCCGCGGTGCAGTTCCCGCTGGCGGTCGGCGCACTGGCCGACGCGATAACTCAGGTCGCCTCATGACCCCCCGATCGGGCAGCGGTGCCCTGTGGCACCGTTCGACCGCAGTCTGGGAGCAGCAACTATGCACCGCCGAAACAGGTTTCGAGCTACGGCGCCGGTTCTGCCGTCGCGTCGATGCGCTTCCCGCCCGTACCGAGGTCGCTGCCGATCGACTGCCGGACTCGTCCGACTCGCCGGTACGGTGGGCCAGTCCGACGTTGCGCGACGAGACCGCTGTTTTCACGGTGCGAGGGTCCGCCCAGATCGCCGAGCAACTATGGCCCGAGCCGGGGCGATTCTGGACCGACCGCACCGGTGTGGAGGCCTTCACCGAGCTGGGGCGTGCACTGAGGCAGCTGCACACCGAGCCTCCGGATTTTCGACTGCCCACGTCGACACCGCATCTCGAACGGCTGGCGGCGTACCTCGACGACCGATGTGACACCTCGGGTGCGGCGACCGCTGTTCTGACCGATCTCGGTGCCGATGTCGTGGCGGTGTTGCGGATCTGGTTGCGGGAATTGCCTCCCGCGGACGCATTGGGGCACGGAGGGCTCAGTCTCGGCTCGACGTTCGTCGACGCAGATCCCACCGTCCATATCGATGTGGTCGTCGGGCCGGAGCTCGTACGAACAACGCCGGCAGTGGATTTGGGCTGGATCGTCGGCGAACTGATGGAGTTCAGCTACCTCCGCGCGATTCGCGGGATACCGGGCGATCCGTATCGCAGACTCGCGACGGCCTTCACGACGGGTTACCGCGGATCCATGGAGGGTCCGATGGACGACGAGATCGTGCATCGGGTGGCTTTGCTCCGAATCGTGCTTCACCTCTGCGACTACGCCGAGACCGTGCGCCTGAACGGTGATGCGGGGGCGCATGCCCACTTGGCGATCTACACACCGTTCGTCCGGGGACTCGTTGCGCACCCGGACCACAGAGAAGAAGGAGAGTAACGATGGTCGAGAATACGATGACGCTTCCCACCCCAGCATCCGCGCCGCCCACCTCCGACGCAGCCGTCGAGGTGAAAGGGTTGTCCATGAAGTACGGCAACCGCACCGTCGTCGATGACATCGACTTCACCATCGGTAGGGGTGAAGTGGTCGCCGTACTCGGACCTAACGGGGCTGGAAAGTCCACCACGATAGAGGTTCTCGAAGGCTTTCGGCGTCCGTCGGCCGGTCGGGTGAGCGTTCTCGGATGTGATCCGGCAACGGCCGATGAGCAGTGGCGCTCTCGTGTCGGCGTCGTCTTGCAATCGTGGCGAGACCACGGAAAGTGGCGTGTCAGAGAGTTTCTGGACTACACGGCAGCCGCACACCGAGCCATCGGACGTGAGCCGCGCGACGTCGATGCATTGGTCGAGACGGTGGGGCTCAGTGGCTTGGAGGGCCGTCGCATCGACAAGCTCTCCGGCGGTCAGCGGCGTCGCGTCGACGTCGCGGTCGGCGTCATCGGTCGACCCGAGGTGCTCTTTCTCGACGAGCCGACATCGGGCTTCGATCCCGAGGTCAAACTGGCCTTCGGTCGGATGATCGGGGATCTGGCCGTAGGAACCACCGTCATCCTTGCGACGCATGATCTGTCCGAGGCTCAGCGGCTGGCCGACCGGATAGTGATGCTCGCCGGCGGCCGAGTGGTGGCTTACGGCACGTCGGAAGAGCTCCGAAACAAGTTCGCCCGCGGTGTCCGCGTGCGGTGGACCTCGGACGGCGAAGCACGGGAGTCGATCGTGGACGAGGAGGTGCCTTTCGTTCGCGAGCTGCTCACCGGTCCCGACTGCCATCGGGTGGCGAATCTGGAGGTCACGCACGGGTCTCTGGAGGACGTGTACATGTCCATCGTGCGAAGCCAGCAAGATGCGATCGCCGACGCGGCGATTCAGGAGAAAGGAAATCTGCGATGATCACGAGCCTCGAAGCCGATTCCTCTCGTGTGTCGGCCTTCTCGCGAACTTCGTCCATGCCGCGCATTCAGGCAAAGGTGGAGATCCGCAATCGATTCGCCACGTGGACCGCCATCGGTATGTTGATCGGCCCGGCGATCGCCATCGTCGCACTGCATGCAACGGTCGGTGCAGGTGCCGACGCATCGCGAATTGTCGTAGGACTGGCGGCCGCATCCGTTGTACTCGGTGGATTCGTTGGCGTAGCAAGCGAATTGGTCACAGACCAAGCCGACGGTACGGTCCTGCGTGCCCGCACACTGCCGGTCGGCCTGCGGGGATACCTCGTCGGCAAAGTGGCATCGCTGACGGTGTACAACTTGGTGACGATGATGTTGCTCATCGTGCCGGCTCAGCTGTTCTTCGGAGGGATTCTGCCGGCGAATCCAATCGTGTGGATCGGTCTCGTCGTCATCGGTATCGTGGGCCTGGCATCGACGGTTCCGGCTGGTGCTGTTGTCGGTTGCGCTGTGCGCAGTCCGCTTGCCCTGCTTCCGGTTTCGTTGGTGTCTTACGCGTTGATGGCAGTGTCCGGAATCTTCTTTCCGGTCTCGAGTCTGCCGACCTTCCTGGAGTATCTCGGCAAGGCAACGCCGATCTATTGGATCGGTAGTTCGATGCGGCTTCTGCTTACTCCGGAATTGGCCGAGTCAGCCGGTGAAGCCGCCACTTCTCAAGTGGCCCTTGGTATACTCGTGCTCGGGTTGTGGACGGCGGCAGGTTTGGTACTGGCTCCGAGGGCGCTGAAGAGAATGTCCGGTCGTCAGTCCGGAGTCAAGCTTGCCAAGCAGCAGGAGCTCAAGGCCGTTCGCGGATACTGATCCGAATTTCATGCAGCACAACCACACAACACAGATGGAGGATGAACGATGGGCTGGACCGATCTGATTGCTGGAGACCGACGCGACCCGAATGCCGTCATCAACGAAATCTTCGGGAAAGACGGGCTCGGCGAGGCGCAGCGGTGGGCAACCGCCACGTTGAGCGAACATGGGGTCAACGCCTCTTCTGACCCCCTCGATGCCATGAAAGTTCTGCGCGATGCCCAGCCGCGACTGAGTCTGAAGGCCACCAAATTCCTCACGGAGTCGCTGTCCGCCTGAGGATCCGATAGTTCTCCATCGAGGCACCGTGGGTCGACGACATTCGACCGGCGGTGCCTCGATGCCGTCGGCGAGACGTACCCACAATGGCCATGGCGTCAGTTCGAGCATTTCTCGGGCAGGGAGAACGCTGGTCAGCGATCGACCTGGCCTGCACTCGAATTCAGCAAGACCTCCGCCGCAGCTCGTGCGGCAGCGGCAGATTCGGCCAGTTCGGTGATGGCCGCGGTGGTTTGCGCACCCTCGGCGAGCAGCGCTATCTGCAGCCCGACGGACGGCTCGCAGCCGGCTTCGACAGCCAAGGCGGTGACGTACTCGATGAAACTCTTCTTGTGCTGCAGTGCCGCGTCGGCGACCTCGGGCATGGTTGCGCCCAGTTCTCCGAACGAGTTGATGAAGGCGCACCCGCGGAAGTCGTCCTGGCGAAACCAGTGGTGCAGGAAGTCGAAGATGGACAACAGTTTTTCTCGAGGGGACTGGTGCCTTTCCGCCTCGGCGTGGATCCCGTCGTTCCATTGCTGGGTGCGACCGCGAAGAACCTCGGCGACGATGGCGGTCTTCGAGGGGAACAGCGTGTACATGCGTTTGAGGGATATGCCTGCCGCCGTGCGTAGCTCGTCCATGCCGACCGCCTGGATGCCGCGCGCATAGAACAGCTCGTCCGCGGCGTTCACAACCTGTGCCCGTCCGATTTCCGTACTCGTCATCCTTTACCCCTTGCCGAGAGAACCAACGTTCTCTACAGTAGTCCACACGCAGTGAGAACGACCGTTCTCCTGCGTCGGACTTCACTCACGAAGGAAGGCGACACCATGGCGTACATCAAGGTCGACACCGAGAACTCCACCCCCGTCGAGGTCTACTACGAGGATCACGGCACCGGTCAACCCGTCGTGCTCATCCACGGCTACCCACTGGACGGCAACTCCTGGGAACGTCAATCACGCGCTCTGCTCGACGCCGGCTACCGCGTCATCACCTACGACCGTCGCGGATTCGGCCAGTCGAGCAAGCCGACTGTCGGATACGACTACGACACCTTTGCCGCCGACCTGGACAAGGTACTCACCGAACTGGATCTCACCGACGTCATCTTGGTCGGGTTCTCCATGGGCACAGGCGAATTGGCTCGGTACGCCGCGAAGTACGGCACCGATCGTGTGGCGAAGTTCGCGTTCCTGGCCTCGCTCGAGCCGTTCCTGCTGCAGACCGACGACAACCCCACCGGCGTCCCGCAGTCGGTGTTCGACGGCATCGAGACCGCAGCTCGCGAGGATCGCTTCGCCTGGTTCGAGAACTTCTACAAGGACTTCTACAACCTCGACGAGAACCTCGGCAGCCGCATCAGCGAAGCAACGGTGCGCGCGAGCTGGAACACTGCCACCACCAGCGCCCCGGTTGCGGCCTATGCCGTCGTACCCACCTGGCTCGAGGATTTCCGCGGAGATGTCGCGAAGGTTCGTGAATCCGGCAAGCCCACGTTGATCCTGCACGGGACTGCCGACAACATCCTGCCGATCGATTCGACCGGCCGTCCGTTCCACGAAGCGTTCCCCGAGGCAGAGTACGTCGAGGTCGAGGGCGCTCCGCACGGACTGCTGTGGACGCACTTTCAGGAAGTGAACGACGCGCTGCTCGCGTTCGTGAAGTAGTGATCACGGGCGGCAGGCAACAGGCCTGCCGCCCGAGATGTCACTGCTGAACTGCGACGACTCCATCGTGGTCGCTGTAGACGATCTCTCCCGGGTTGAACGTCACTCCGCCGAAGCTCACCGGTACGTTCTTCTCGCCCGAACCCGTTTGCGTGCTCTTGCGCGGGTTGGTTCCCAGTGCTTTGACGCCGATGTCGAGCGTGCGCAGGATCGCCGAGTCACGCACCGCGCCATTGACGATGACGCCGGCCCAACCGTTGTCGACGCCCCGTCCGGCGATGATGTCGCCGACGAGCGCGGTATGCACGCTCGCATCGCCGTCGACCACCAGTACGCCGCCGTTGCCTGGCTCGCTCAGAGTTTGCTTGACCAGCAAATTGTCCTGGAAACAGCGGATGGTGGTGACAGGGCCCGCGAACTCGGTGTTCTTGCCGAACTGGATGAACTGGGTATCGCAGCTGCGGATGTCGGGACCGATCTCGTCGGCCAGATCAGCTGTTGCCTTGAATTCCACAGGTGAAGTCATGCGCCACAGACTATCGTCCGACCGTCAGCCGCGGCCGTGACGCCGTTCGTAGTCGTCGCGAGTGCGGTCGACCCGACTCTGCGCCTTGGCGTTGATCAACTGCGGATCGAGGCCGTGGATCAACAAGCGATGTCGTCGGTACACATTCATCAGGGCGATTGCGAAGTAGACCAACGGGATGAACAGCAACGACATCATCGCCAAGGACATCCACAGCGGCCCTGGAATCAGCAGGAACAACAGCAGCAGCGGGATGACCGGCACCGTGAATCGCGCGATGTAGCGGATCTGGGCACCATTGCCCACGAGGTCCTCGCGAACCCAGTCCTGCATCGACTCGGGCAAAGTGCGACCGAACGAGTAGCCCAGAAACTGCAGCGGGGTGGGCGTGGTTCGTTCGGTGGTCATCGCGCAATGCTAGTACGTGCGGTTCTGGTAAATCTCACCGTTGACTGCGGTTTCTCTCATATGTGACGATAGCGTCAGTTAAGCCACCGCGAGAGAAAGACGTCCCCGTGATCGATCGCAGAACCCTGCTCGGAGCGCTCGGAGCCGCGACGATATCCGGTGCCGCCCTCTCGGCAATGACGTCGGCAACGGTTTCGGCGTCGCCCACTCCAGCAGCCGGCGGGGTGATCGACGTCCATTCGCACATGGTGCCGGACTTGTACCTCCGAGAAGCCCTCGCGTCGGGCATCGTGTTGCCCGACGGCATGCCGAAGTGGCCGAGCTGGTCTGTCGGTGAGCACCTGCAGATGATGGACGGCTGCGGCATCGACAGTGCGATCCTGTCCGTCTCGTCACCCGGTGTGCACTTCGGCGACGACCGACAGGCGGCCGATCTGGCTCGACGGGTGAACGACTTCGGGGCCGGGGTGGTGCAGGGCCAACCCCGCTTGGGTTTCTTCGCATCGCTCCCGCTGCCGAATGTCGTCGACTCGACGATCGAGGCGATTCGCGCGCTCGATCAGCTCGGTGCCGACGGCGTGACGGTGATGTCCAACGCCGGCGGAATGTACCTGGGCAACGCCGTACTGACGCCACTGCTCGCCGCGTTGGATGCCCGTTCGGCAGTTGTGTTCGTCCATCCGACCTCGCCGCCGAACGCGCCCGCCGTCACGCTCGGGCGTCCGGCACCGATGATCGAATTCCTCTTCGACACAGCACGTACCGTCGTCGACCTGATTCTGTTGGGCGTGGTCGACCGATTCCCGAACATTCGTTGGGTGTTCACGCACGGCGGCGGAGTGTTGCCACTGGTGGCGGATCGTGTCGACTTCTTCCGAACTCAGGTGGGTCTGGGAACGCCGACGACGCCGGATATGCTGCAGCGCTTGTGGTTCGACCTTGCCGGAACCCCGGTCCCGCGGCAGCTGCCTGCCTTGCTGTCGACCGTGGGGCCCGACCGTCTGGTGTACGGAAGCGATTACTGCTTCACGCCGATCACCGGCGTGCAGGAGCAACTGCGATCACTCGACGCCGGTGCCGGCGCAGGTGGCCTCGAGAACTGGCGCGCCGCCACCTCCGCGAACGCCCGCCGACTGCTCGATCTCTGATTCGAAGGAACTGGCCGATGGCAATGAAAGCCCAAGCACTACAACCATTCTCGGACCACTGGGATTGGCAGATGAATGCGGCCTGCCGCTCGATGCCGGTCTCGATGTTCTACCCGCCCTTGGGGCTGCGGGGATACTCGCTGAGAAACCTCGAGCGTCAGGCCAAGCTCGTATGCGGTCGATGCCCCGTGGTCGTCCGCTGCCTGCAACACGCACTCGACACGGACGAAAAGCATGGTGTCTGGGGCGGATCGACCGCACACGAGCGGTCCCTGATGGCTCGCGTCAGCCCTGCCGAGCAGCGTTCGCGACGATGACGTCACGGAGGTACTGCGCCAAGCCGTCGGCAATTCCATTGTAGTGCTTCGCGAATCGTTCGTCGGCGATGTACACCTCCGCCAGATTCACCTGCATCTCGTAACCGCAGTCGTAGTACCGCTCGATCGATGCACGATGACGTTCGGCCAGCACCCCGGCCTCGGCGGACTCCGGCGACACACCCCGCTGCATCGCGGCAGCGAGATCCGCTTCCAGTAAGTCCGTCTCTGCCTTGACCGCTTTCCAGTCTTCCTTGGTGAACGACGCCGTCCGCTGCTGCGACTGCTTCCACTCGTCGGTTTCGCCCCAGCGCTGCTCGGCTTCCTCGGCGTATTCCTCGCCTGTCCAGTTGTCGCCGAAGATCTCTCGTTGCTCCTCAGGGGTCAGTTGCGTACCCATCTTCTTCGCCTCCATCATCTTGTCCACGGCCGCAGCCATTGCGTGCAAGTGATCGATCCGCTCGTTCAACAGCCCACGCTGCCGACGCAGATGCGCCATGGCGTCGACCGCTGGGTCGTCGAGCAACTCGGCGATGACGTCGAGCCCGAACCCGAGCTCACGGTAAGTCAGCACCTGGTGCAGCCGCTCGACGTCGGCGGACGAGTACGTCCGATAGCCCTTGGGTGTTCTCCCCGACGGCACGACCAACGCGATCTCGTCGTAATGATGCAGCGTTCTGACGCTGACACCCACCAACTTCGAGACCGCGCCGACCTGCATACCGACAGAACTGCTTGCGGACGAATCACTCACGAAGGACACTGTGCTGCCTCCCGTGGCGTGAGGGTCAAGCTTCTGGCCTCCCGGGTCGTTCCGCAGGCTCCACTCCTAGCGAACCACGCGTTCGCAGCCGGAGGTCGGTACTCCCGCGAGCCGCTGCGCAAGCCAATCGTATGCACCGGGACGGCCGTTGGCCTGAGCGAGCGTGTGGTCACCGGGGACCAATTCGAGATGGACCGAAGCACCTGCGGCGCACCACTGATCCTGCACGGCCTCGGCACCTTCCTTGGGAATGAGGAAGTCCTGCAGACCCTGGTAGATGTACACCGGTGCGTCCGGTTTCGTCTGGCCCATGCGATTCTCCTCGACGACGGCCCGGGTGATCGGGTGCTCGAAGACATCGGGCACGTTGGACAGGTTTCGCTGGTCCAACAGCAACAGTCCGGTGTAGGACAACACATCTACGCATTGGTCCTTCTGCGCCAGAGCCAGTCGCTTGCCGTTGTCGTTGGCGAGCTGCCGCATCTCGGGGTACTCCCGGGACAGTCCGATCGTCGCCGCAGTGAACAAGCCCGAGCCGATCTGGCCGTTCAATGAGGTCTGCAGAATTTTGTAATCGGTCGGCGGGCCGCCGAACGCAACGCCGGCGATGTTCAGCTCGGGTGCGTACGCCGGGGCCAACTGCGCTGCCCAACCCGAGGCGATGGCCCCGCCGGAATAGCCGGTGATACCGATCGGTGCATCCGCGCTCACACCTGCACTCTGGGAGGCGCGGAGGCCGTCGAGCACGGTGTGTCCGGAGACGAGACCGGCCGAGTAGGCCTGCCGAGGACCTTGGTAGTCGGTGACGACAACGGTGTAACCACGGTCGAGCAGGATCCGAACCTGATCGATTTCCTTGTTGTTGCCCCGCGGCAATGTGTAGGACGGCGCGCATTTGTTGCCGAGCGAGTCCGTGGCCTCGTTGTAGGCGATGACGGGCCGGTCGCCGCCCCCGGTCCACGGCGCGGTGGGCGTCAGAACCGTGGTTGCCGCAGCGATGGGCTGGTTCTTGGAGTCGGTCGAGCGGAATAGCAACTGCACCGAGGACGCCCCGGGCGTCACCGCCACATCACGACGGTTGAGGACAGCGCCCGGCTGGAGACTTTCGAAACCCGCCGGCGGATCGAACCACGGATCACCGAGGGACGTGGGGAGATACGCAGCCGGATCGCTCGGCGGTGCGATGAAGTCCTGAAGAGGATCGGCTTGAGCCGACCCTGCGAACGACAGCATCAACGCTGCAGCTCCGGCCAAAACGAATGCCTTGCGCATGTATTTCCCACCCCAGTAGCTCCGTACGCCCCGACGTCCGGCAGACCACTGCCCATCGTGCCACAGGGTCCGGGGATTTCAGCCCTGTGAAGTGAGCCGAAGACGGGGTAGGTTGTCTGTCAATCCAAACGTTACTCTTCAGTAGGGATGCAAAAATGCCTGCTCCGTCCACTGCGACCTTCTCCCGGCTCGCTGATCTCATCGCCTTTCCCGACGCCGAATCGCGGCCGACCAAGACGATCACCGAGGTGTTCACCGGTAAGGAACTGGCGACCATCCCGGTCGGCACCGCCGCAGATGCTACGGCAGCCATCGCGCGCGTACGCGCAGCTCAGGTCGCCTGGGCCAAGCGGCCGGTGTCCGAGCGAGCCGAAATCTTCCACCGCTACCGCGACCTGGTGCTCGCCCACCGCGAAGAACTGATGGACATGGCGCAGGCAGAGACCGGCAAGTCCCGCGCTGCGGCCCTCGAGGAAGTCCTCGACATCGCGATGACCTCTCGGCATTACGCCCGTACGGCAGCGAAGCTGCTGGCCCCGAAGAAGGTCTCCGGCATGTTGCCCGTGCTGACGAAGACTCGGATCCGCTACCAGCCCAAGGGCGTCGTCGGAATCATCTCCCCGTGGAACTACCCGATGACCCTCGCGGTGTCCGACGCGATCCCGGCGCTGCTGGCCGGCAACGGCGTGGTCCTCAAGCCCGACAGCCAGACCCCGTACTGCGCACTGGCCTGCGTCGAACTGCTCTACAAGGCCGGTCTGCCCCGCGACCTGTTCGCCGTGGTTCCCGGCCCCGGCTCGGTCGTGGGCACCGCCATCGTCGAGAACACCGAATACGTCATGTTCACCGGCTCCACAGCCACCGGTCAGTTGCTCGCCGAACAGGCGGGTCGTCGACTCATCGGTTTCTCCGCCGAGCTCGGCGGCAAGAACGCCATGATCGTCGCCAAGGGTGCCAACCTGCGGGAGGTGTCCGACGCGGCAGTCCGTGCCTGCTTCTCCAACTCCGGCCAGCTCTGCATCTCCATCGAACGTATCTACGTCGAGAAGTCGATCGCCGCAGAATTCACCGAGAAGTTCGGCGAGCGGGTGCGCAAGATGACCCTCGGAGCCGACTACGAATTCGGCATCGAGATGGGCAGCCTCATCTCCGAGGACCAGATCAAGACCGTGTCGGCGCACGTCGACGACGCCAAGGTCAAGGGTGCGACCGTCGTCGCCGGCGGCAAGGCCCGCCCGGACATTGGCCCGCTGTTCTACGAGCCCACGCTGCTGGCGAACGTCACCGAGGACATGGAGTGCGCGGCGACGGAGACCTTCGGGCCGCTGGTGTCGATCTACCCCGTCGCCGACGTCGACGAGGCGATCGAGAAGGCCAACGACACCGAATACGGACTCAACGCCAGTGTGTGGGCGAAGACCAAAGCGCAGGGCGAAGCCATTGCGGCGCGGCTGCATTCGGGCACCGTGAACGTCGACGAAGGTTATGCACCGACGTGGGGAACCACCGGTGCGCCGATGGGTGGCATGGGCGTGTCCGGGATGGGTCGCCGGCACGGTACCGAGGGCCTGCTCAAGTACACGGAACCGCAGACCATCGCGACGACCCGCCTGCTCAACCTCGGTGGGCCGCGCGGACTTCCGCCGAAGTTGTGGGCGAAGATCATGCCGCCGTTCATCAAGGCGCTCAAGTACGTCCCCGGTCGGTAGGGCCGCAGTCTGCTAGAACACGGGTAGACAAAACCACCGTCGACGACGGGGGAGTTCTACGTTTGTCGTAGAACCGAGATGCTCAGTGCCCTGCTGTAGATCGAGTCGGCATCGACTCGGTTCAGCGTCGGCCACGCCTGCATATCGATTCCCTCGTCGTCGAACGCCGTTGTGGGGATGTCCCACACGATGTTCCCGGTTCTGACGTCCAGGCCCCGCAACACATCCGGGCCGAACAGGGTGGCGACGTCACCGTCCACCGCGCCGACCTCGGCGTATCCGTCCGACTCCCGACTCCACACCGTGGCTCCGGTGCCGAGGTCCACGGCGAATTCCGTTGCCGTGTCGTTGTTACGGGCCAGAGCCACCGACCCCACGACGGCATACGCAAGTCCGTTCGTGGACAGGAACTTCGCGGCGGGCTCGGAGATGCCGTCCGGAACAGCCCAGAGGAGACTGTCCTCGACCCAGACCGGATCGGGATTCGACGGCTCGTAGCCGCCGGTACCGAGCAGCCGGGGTCCGGTCTCCGACGGCGAATCGAATGAGGGTTGCTGAACGGTGACGGAATCCGTTGCCGCGAGCACAGATCCATCGGTGCCGACGATTTCGGAGCCCGTGACTGCGCTGGGATCCGAGCAGTCCGCCCGTACCACCCGTACCGTGCCATCGAGCGCGGCAGCGCCGGAACGTGCGCAGTCGGGAGCCGTTCTGGCCCAGAGGTTGTCGCCGGACTCGAGATCGAACGCAAACAGGCCCTGATCGTCGTCGAACAGTCCGATTCCGTTCTCCGTGTGCAGTGTGGAGACCGACTGCGGGTTCGCCGAATCGAACTGCGCCGACCAGTCTGCGTCGAGGGAGTCTGCGGTGCCGCGCGATACCGTCGGCTCATTGCCCTCGTTCCCGCGATGCAGGGTGTAGACGTGGCCGTCGGTCGTAGTGAGATTCATGATGGCAAATGGTGCGTCCCGCGTGCTCGACTCTCCGGACTCGCCGTCGACGGTGACGATCTCGGAATTCGACCCACTGTTGCTGCGATAGCAGACGATGTGGCCGTCGACGAATTCCTCGCCGCAACCGTCGATGTCGTCCGCGGAAACACGCCAACGCTCTGCTCCATCGGCTGTGTCGAGACCCACCAGGTTGGCGTCGACGTACTCCCGCCCATCCTGACGGCCGATGAAAGTGACGACCGTCGACCCGTCGGAGACGGATCCGGATTCGGCCGAGTCGGTGGTGCTACCGCGCACGGGATCGCGGAACTGCCCGTCCGGGACACCGAGGTCAGCGGGCGAGAGTGCCCATGCCAGACCAGGTGCCGCTCCCGTGGCACCGTCGATCGGGGTGCCGGCCATAGGCGGTTGCTCCTCGGTTGCGCACGCCGTGCAGGCAACAGCCGTTGCCAGTACCGCCGCGACGAAGGAGAAGGGGAAGCGACGGGTCATGGAGGTTCTTTCGCCGAACTGGTGGTTCGAGTGTCGCACCAGCATAGGGGGAACGACGAAGCCCCGCACTCCAGAAGGGGTGCGGGGCTTGTTGTCGCAGACGAACTAGTTGACGCTGTGGCCGTTCAGTCCGGCGTGTGCGTAGTGATTGCGACTGTCGGGAATGTGGTTGTCTCCCAACACCCGTGCAATCTGGTCCTCGCTGAGTCCGAGGCGACGAAGCCGCTCGCACACTGCGTCGAAGTCGATCATCTTGGCATCGAGTTCCTGTTGCAGTGCAACAACTTCGGCGCGAATGGTCTCGGCCTCGTCGAGCGCGGCCAAGGTGTCTGTCGGCTCGGGCAGCAGCAAGGACAGCAGGCGATCACGTGCGTCGGTGCTCAGGCCCTCGAAGGGACGTTGCCCGGGCTGGGCCTCGTGGCGACCCTCGTACTCGCCCTGGTACCCGGCCGTGACGTACTCCTCGGTTGCACTCGAGGACGGGATCTCGGCGAGCTGATCCTTGGTCTCGTCCACCGGTCCTGCTGGGGGAGTCGAGGCGATGTCGATCGTCTGGCGCAGAGGGCGGTTGGGAATGAAGATCACTGCGATCAGGGTGACGATCGCGACGAAGCCGGCGATCATGAAGATGCGTCCGGTCGCGTCACCGTAGGCGGTGCGGATGACGCTGACGATCGGTGCGGGCAGCGAGGTGAGGTCGAGCGATCCACCACCACTCTGCGAGCTGTCCACGCCGAGCTGAGCCAGTCCGCTGGCCGACTTCTCGGCGACTCGGGTTGCAAGGAGCGAACCGAGAACCGAGACACCGATCGCGCCGCCGAAGGTACGGAAGAAGGCAACCGTCGACGATGCCGCACCGACGTTCTGCACGCTCACCGTGTTCTGCACTGCGAGAACGAGATTCTGCATCAGCATGCCGGTACCGAGGCCGACGATGGTGATGAAGATGCCGACCGTGACCAGGCTGGTGGCGTGATCGATGGTGCCCAGGAGCAGGAATCCGACGACCAGCAGAACCGAGCCGGTGACGATGAACGGCTTCCACTTACCGAACTTGGTGATGAGCTGGCCGGAGCCCACCGAGGCGACGAGCATGCCGAACACCAGTGGGATGGAAAGCAATCCGGCTTCGGTGGGGGTGTAGCCGCGAGCGGTCTGGAAGTACTGACCGAGGAAGGTCGTGGCTCCGAAGAGGCCGACACCGACGGCGATGGACGCGACGATGGCGAGTCCCGTCGTGCGCTCGGTGACGATTTTGAGCGGGATGATCGGCGACTTGTGCCGAGCCTCGACGATGATCGTCAGGACGAGCAACGCAACTCCGCCGCCGACGAGGTACGCCGTCTCACGGGAGATCCAGTCGTAGTAGTCCGCCTTGCCGGCGAACGAAACCCACACGAGGAGAACGGAAACGCCTGCGGTGAGCAGCAGTGCGCCGAGCCAGTCGATGGAGACGTTGTCCTTGCGGACGGTCTTGATGTGCAGTGTCTTCTGCAGCAGACCGAGGGCGACGACAGCGAGCGGCACGCAGACGAAGAAGCACCAGCGCCAGCCGAGGGGGCTGTCCACGATGACGCCGCCGAGGATGGGTCCGCCGGACATCGATACGGCCATGACAGCGCCGGTGTAGCCCGAGTAGCGACCGCGATCACGCGGGGAGACGATGGTGCCGATGATGGCGATGACGAGTGCCGTCAGACCGCCCATGCCGATGCCCTGCACCACGCGTGCGGCGAGCAGCACCGGAACGTTGTGTGCGAAGCCGGCGATCAGCGAGCCGATGACGAAGATGACGATGGCGCTCTGAACCAGGACCTTCTTGTTGAACAGGTCGGCGAGCTTGCCCCAGATGGGCGTGGACGCGGCGTTGGCGAGCAGCGCGGTGGTGATGACCCAGGCATACGCGGTCTGCGAGCCCTGCAGGTCACCGATGATGGTGGGCAGCGCCGTCGAGACGATGGTGGTGCTGAGCAGTGCGGTGAACAGCGCGGCCAGCAGGCCGGTGAGGGCTTCGAGGATCTGGCGGTGCGACATCGCGTCGGGATCGACGACTGCCGTATTGGGCGGATTCTCCGCGCCGGATGAGGTGGTCATGTGTTATCTCGCAATCAATTCAATACGGGCCACGTCCTGGTGCTGGGCGTGGGCGTCTTCGGTGAACGTGTCGTTGAGCTTGCGGATGGAATCGAGGGCGTCGAGCGCCTCGGTTTCACTCCATTCGCTCAACATCTCGGCCAGGCGACGAGCTCGTCTGTCCCAAATCTGTTTCAGTCGAGCCTGGCCCTCGTCCGACACGCAGACCCTGGACGCTCTTCTGTCGTCCGGATCCGGATGTCGATCGATGTAGCCGAGGTCGACGAGGTCCGCGATCTGCCGGCTGAGGGCGGACTGGCTGACGCAGAGCCTGCTGGCGAGGTCGGTCTGTCTGCATTCACCTTCGGCCGCCAGGATGGCCAGAACTCCGGTCAGCGCTTGCGGTAAGGGCGAATCCTCGACTCCGGTGGTCACGGCCCGCTTCAGCGTGCGCCCGAAGAGGAAAACCTCTTCGACCAGCGACTCCGCCGTCGTGGATTGAACTGCCATGAGTACTCCAACACTGAGTTCGATTACGTACTGTTCGATTACTTGCTGTCTGCAACCATATATATACATACATGCGCTAAGCAAACAATATTCCTGTCTGGTGGCTCACAGCGCTCGAGCTGGATCGAGGATCGGCTCCCCAGATATGGATTCCGGCTTCCGATCGGAGGCATATATCCGAAAGTGGGGAGCCGATTCGCGGCCACTCTCAAGCCCGGCGAAACCCTTCGAACCAGATGGGCCGCACTGAAGGATGCACCGACGGACAGGGTCGCGTGAGCCTCGCAGTCCGCTTACCGAAGAGTGGCGTCGACCTGGCGCGGCGCATACTCGGAACCCTCATCCACGATGTCTCCGACGCGGAAAACTGCTGGTGCACCGTCGTCGTCCGCTACCCCGACATCGAGTCGGTGCGTCAGCTCCTCCGGCGACCACATCGAGATACTCGCCCCAGAGCCAGCCCGCGAACGTGTCGGTCAGCTCGCTACTGTCCTGGCCGAAAGACGCTCACCGTCAGACACATGACTGCCGACTCCCTTGCCCGACGAACAGGCGGTGTGTCCATCCGTCACCGAAGTCGTACTCGTGTGCAGGTGTCTGTCCTCCCAGCCCGCCGCCACACCACGGGTTCGACGTCGGCCAGCGTCACCCTTGATCGGCAGCATCGAAACATCGTCTCCCCTGCGCGAGATGTTCGTCGAGAACGTCCCCGCGGGGACGCTTTCGGGGGGATACAGTCCGAACATGGACGTTGTGCGCGCGATGCCCCTGCTCACGGTGACCGATCTCGATGCGACGCTGGACGCGTATGTCCAGGTCACCGGCATGGAGGTCGTCATGAACCACGGTGGGATTGCCACACTGGCTCCGGCTGGAGACAGTTCGGCGCAGCTGAGCCTGATCACCACCGACCCCACCGGACCGGTGAACCCGTCGGCGTCCATCGAGGTGGACGACGTGGACTCGGCCTATCGGGCTGCGGTGGATGCCCACCTGGAGATCGTCTACGAGATCACCAACGAGGAGTGGGGCGTGCGTCGGTTCTTCTTCCGCGACGCGAGCGGCAATGTGGTGAACGTGCTCGCGCACATGTGAGCTCAATTGGGACGCAGCAGGTTTCCTCGTAGGACACCTCGAACGGTGCGGGTGGCGACGGTCATCCACGCTGTGAGGAGTAAGACGTAGAGGGCAACGGCCAGGGCCTGTAGCGCTCCGAAGTCCAGCGCACGTCCCAGTGCTGCGGCTCCGGTGACGCAGGTGCCGACGGGGAAAGTGAACGACCACCACGTCAGCGAGAACCCCATGTTTCGGCGCACCGCGTGCACGGTGAGAGCCGTCGCGAGGGTGAACATCAGAACGCCGAAGCCGCCCATGATCAGCCCGTAGCCGATGCCGAACACGTGTAACCCGACGGCGATCGACGACTGTGCACCGGTGAACACCATCGACGCGTCGGTGCCGAGCAGGTTCGCCGCAGTGATCGACTGACCGATCAACCCCAGCGTGATCCACACGGTCGGAGTCGCATCGACTGGTGGCAGCCCGCCGTGCAGTAGGCGTCCGTAGATCAATGTCATGGTGATCATGCCGACGATCAACGACAGGCCGAACATCGCGTAGCAGGCACACAGCAGAGCGAGTCGCCACTGGCCGTCGGGCAGGTGGGGGAGCAGCAAAGCTCCGGTGGACGCCGACACCATCGGCGGGACGACGGGCATCAGCCACGCCGGCAGGGCTGCGGTGTCGGTGTGATCGGCAGCGGTGATCATCCGATATGGAACGACAACGCTGGCGAGCAGGCCGGCAATCGTCCCCGCGATCCACAGCGCAGCGAACAGTGCGGCCGCTGCGGCGGATCCGAGCAGATCGGATCCAAGAAGGCCTGCTCCCGCGCCGACCGTCAGCATCGCCATCGGCAGGGCTCCGTAGAACTGCACCATCACCGGGTGCCGGGCATAGGCGACGGCCCGGTCGCGGTGGCTCATCCAATGCCGCGCGAAGGCTCCACCGATCACGACCAGCGCTGTAGCCGCAATCACCCACACCGCCACGGCGAAGACGTGGAGCCCAGGGAGCTGCACGGGCAAAGTGGCCGCCGCGGTGGCGACGATGCCGGTCCCCATCACTGCGGCGAACCAGTTGGGGGTGATGTGCTCGAAGGTGCGGCGGTGCGTGTCGGTTTCTGTGGAGATCGGGGCGGGAACGGTCACGGTCATGCTTTCAGCGTGCGCGTTGCGGATCATCCCCGGTAGGTAGCGAAATGTTCCCTACTCATAATGCGGGCTTATGGCTGTGGCGTCGCCGCGACTGTCAGCAGGTCTGCGGCCGGCCCCGTCGGGACGCGTCCGGACGGCCAGATCGCCCGCAGTTCACGGCGTAATGTCAGTCCTGGAATGGGGATGCGCATCAGAGTTCCAGCGGCCAGTTCCGAGGCGACGGCCAACGAGCTGAGTACGGCACCGCCGATTCCTGCGCCGACGGCCGACTTGATTGCGGTGGTAGACGAGACTTCGAGAAGCGCGGCTGCCGGTTGCCCGAGACCCGCTGCGGCCACGGCATTTTCATACGCGGAACGCGTCCCCGATCCGGTCTCGCGGGTGACCAATGCGGTAGCGACGATGTCGGTGGCCGACGGCGGGGTGCTGATCCACTCGTGCCCCGGTGCCACTACCAGTACCAATTCGTCGGTGGCCACGGTTCGATGGTCCAAAGACGAAGGCACGGCAGGGCTTTCGATGAATCCGACGTCTGCATCACCGGCCAGCACCTTGTCGGCAACCACGGCGGAATTGCCCGAACTCAGTGTCGGCACGAGATGCGGGGCAGTCGTATGGAGCGTGACCAGCCAGCGCGGCAGAAGATACTCTGCGACAGTCTGACTCGCAGCGATCTGCAGGTGTCCGACGCGCTCGGCGTGCAGCGTGGCGATCGCCGTCGCCAAGTCTTCCGCCGATCGGACGACTGGCGCTGCCCAGCTCGCGACGAGCTCGCCGAACTCGGTCAGCACCGTTCCGCGTGCGCCTCGTCTCAGCAACGGTGCCCCGACGCGCCGTTCCAGCGCACGGATGCGTGAACTCGCCGCCGGTTGCGACATGCCGTGAGCCCGGCCCGCTCGCCCGATACTGCCGAGCTCCGCGACCGACAACAGCAGGTCGATGCTGGTGAGGTCGGCAACGTGAGGGGGAAGCGGCACGATGCGAGCCTACGGCGAGACGAGTCAGTAGTCGCTGAACAGGTCCAACTCGCCGTCGGGTTCTGTGTCTTCCGGCTCGCTCCGCTCGTGCAGCACAGAGCCGACCAGCGCGGTGACGTCGATCGCGGCGGGATCGGGAATCGGGTGTCCCTCCACGTAGGCGAGTCGCTCGGCCGACAGGTACGCCAGGCGCACTGCTTGCACCACGAGGACGCGTCGAAGACCCTCGGACACCTCGCCTCGTTCGCGAGTGACAGCAGCGAGCCGCGAGATGGTTTCGGCGCGGCGTGCGATGCGGATATCGGGGTGGCCGCGCTCTCGGCGGGTCTGCTCGGAGATCAACGACCGACGCAGCGACGCGGGGAGCGTGATGGGTTCCGAGACCGGCGGGATCTTCTCGTTGAGGATCGCCTTGTGCCGTGACTTGTCGATGGCCTCGAGGTAGGCCGTGTACTCGTGGGCATTGAGATCTCGCTCGGCAGCGCGGAAATGCTCTGCGCCATCGGACTTCTTGAGATCCTCGTACTGCCACAGCGGCCAGATCTCGATCTCCGCGACCTCGAACACGTCGAGCACTCGCATCGCAACGGCGTCGGTCCGCTGGTTGGTCAGATGCCGCTGCACCCGGACGCTGAGCTTCTCCTTGGTCTGTCCCACATAGATCGGCTCGCCGTCGTAATCGTAGAACGCGTACACGCCCCACTTGGCTGCCGACCAGACGCGACCCTGATCGTCCTTCTCGCTCAACACTTCTCGTAGAGCCGTACGAAAGGACTGCACGTCGTCTGCCGGCAGGGTGCTCTTGCGCGGCGCGACCGCGGACGCCCGCAGCGAGGACTTACCGTGACTGGACATGTGTCACAGCCGAATTCGATGCGCTCAGTGTCCCGGTGACGAGCGGCATGAGGTAGTGCTCGGCGAGCCACGCGACCACGGGGACGCAGACGGCATCACCGAAGCCGAAGAGCGCCTGATTGTTTCGCAGACCGTCGAGGGTGTAGTCGCCGGCACCCATCAGCCGGGCGTACTCCACCGGCGTCATCCATCGCACCTGCAAGCGGCCGTTCCCCATTTTGACCACCGCCTGCTTCGACGAGCCGCCGCGTGCGGTGCGTAGGCAGCCCGAGATGTCGTCGGGCCGAGCCTCCCAGACGGCCACGCCGTTGCGGGTGCGTCGATAAGCGGTGCGGTAGCTGACCTTGCGTGCTTTCTTGAGAATGTCGATGCGCTGCAACTGAATCGGTGACAGCGACTGCACGAATGCCGCCGTGCGTTCGGCATCCCACCATCGTGCATCGCGGTAGTCCATGCGCTCGACGAGGTCGCTCAAGCCGCTGGTCAACGGAATCGGCGGACTCGGCAGTGGTGCCCGGTGCGTCAGCAACGTCGAATCGCCGTACACCGCCTGCAGCCAATCGGGCCGGAGTTCACTGTTGGGATCGCGAGCATCCTCCGGCGGATTCTGCGCGCCGATCAAGAACAGGCGCGGACGCGACTGCGGGACGAAGCGTCGAGCATCGATGGTGAGGACATCGACCGAGTAGCCGAGCTCGTTGAGCTCGCGGACCGCTGCAGCGAGATCGTCGCCGCCGTGACTCGTTGCCAGCCCCACGACGTTCTCGAGCGCCACCACCTCGGGGCGCGCGGCACCGAGCTCACCCAGCACCCGGGTGAAATGCCGAAAGGTGGACGAGTTCTTGCCCGCGAGCCCGGCCCGGCCACCGGCCAACGACAGGTCGGTGCACGGAAACGACGCCCACGCCAACGACAGACCCTCGGGCAGATCATGACCGCGGGTGGTAGCAACATCGCCGAGTTGAAAATGGCCGGCATCATCACCGAAGTGCTGGCGATACATGTGATGCTTGTCGCGCTCGATGTCGTTGGCCCATGACACCTCGAAACCGGCCTGCTCCAATCCCATTCGGACCAGACCGATGCCGGCGAAGAACTCTGCGACCGTGGGGATGCTCTCGACCGAGGACGCCGCAGAACCACTCGGCACCACAGTCAACTTCGGCATGCACTCAGGCTAGTACAGGGGGCCGACAGACTCGTTCATGCCGTGGTCGCCAGCGCCGCAGCCAGACCGAAGGCCACCGCCAGGACGCAGATGTGCGCGGCCGCGCGGCCCACCGAGTACTCCACGGTGGACCTGTGCCCGGCCACGCTGGGCAACCACGTTCGGCGGAAACGGTGAGCCACCGCGACCAGAATCACCGTGACGACAACTTTGGCGAGAACGACTCGGCCGTAACCGGTCTCGACCGCGGCACCGATGCCGTCCAGTTTGAGCACCGCATCCAACACGCCGGTTGCGGCGACGCCGAGAACACACCAGAAGGCGACGGTGGAATACATCGGCAGCAGCGTCGCCCAGGCCGATTTACTCCGCAGGCTCAGCGCCATCGCCCCCAGCACCCCCAGCCATACCGACGCGCACAGAACATGTACCGCAACGGCAATGGAGCCGAAGGCGAACTGCGACATATGGCCTGTGATCGGCCGCGCGACCAGTGCGAGGGAAGCCAACACGATCACCGGAACGGGAGACCAGTCTGCCCGGCGGCGATACCCGACCACTCCGATGGCGCATAGGGTGAGGGCCAGCAGAACCGTCGCCGTACCCAGTCGGCCGACCGAGATCTCGGTAGCGAATGTCGCGAACACGCTCGGCGACAACGTCAGCGGTGATCGGCCGGCGGATTCGGCCGCGGCCGCGACGAGTACCACGAACTCGGCAACCGCCCACAGGCCCGCGAGAAATCCGATCGCGCGCCACCTCACCTGCGGGTCGACGGCGTGGCGTCGGGCATCGGAACTGTCGTCCATCACTGCGAGAACGCCGAAACCCAGCACCACCGAACCTGCTGCCACCGCGATCACGCGTACCCACGAGGACCCATCGGGAAGGGTGGGGTACGCCAGTGCGAACGCAACGGCGACCCCCACCACCGCCGAGGCCGCGGCGGCGAGCACGAGCCGAGCGCTCCTCCCGCTCACCGCAGCCACGTCGGTTCTACTTCCGCGTCTTCGGCTTACGCAGGGCAAACCCCAACGCACCAGCGAAGGCCAGAACCGCAACCACGATCAGCACGATCCGACCGTAGCCGCCGAGGAACCCGCCCTCGGACTCGTCCGAGGTGGCCGACGCGTCGGCCGGTGCCCCGGGCGTGCCCGAACCTTCCTGAGTCAGCGTGAACGTCGCGGTGCCGCTCACCGGATGACCGTCGGCCGAGGTGATGCGATAGGCGAGGGTGTAGTCGCCGACCGGTCCCAGCTCGCCGACGTCGACGACGACGCTCTGGCCTTCGATGCGCGCGTCACCTTCGGACCAGATGTTGCCGTCGGGTCCGACGACGTTCAGTGTCGCGAACTGCGACTGCGGCACCTCGTTGAACGAGACCGAGGCCGTGCCCGGAGACGCGTCGAGCGAGGAACCGTCGGCCGGGCTGTATCCGGTGACCTGCGAGTGCGCCGACGCCATGGGGGCTGCGATCAGTAGAGACAGCAGTGCTACGGCCGCGACGACCAGTGTCTTCGTAGTGAAGGCCAGCACCCTCATGAGCGTCGGCTCCGGACGGTTGCGCCGATGCCGAGGCCGGCACCGATGGCACCGAGAACGAGACCGGCTCCGGCAATCCACCGGGCGGTGTTGTCAGAAGCGGTGTTGTCAGAAGCGGTGTTGTCGGAGGACGACGCCTCCGAGGATGCCTCGGCGGTCTCGGTCGTCTCCGAGTGGGTGCCGCCGTGAGCCTCGCCGCTGGCCGCGGCGAGAGTCAGGGTGGGCGCGGGCAATTCGGGCTCGCTACCGTCCTCGGTCATCGGCTCGTCCCAGTTCACGACCTCACCGTCGGTGTAGGTCTGGGTGGCGGGGAACGAGACGGTGTCCTCCTCCGGCAGCGGACCCGCCGAGAGCAGGAACTGTTGGAACTGGCCGGGCCCGACCTCGGCACCGGGATTCGCCGTCCACGTCACCGTCACCGCGAGATCGGCCGAGTCCTTCTCGACGGTGGATGTCCAGCCCGGAATGAGCTGGGTGCGAGCAGAATTGAGGCCGGGCAAGGTCACCTTGACCGAGTTGGTCGAGGCGGTATCGGATTCGGTGGGAACACGGAACGTCAGAACCGAGTAGCCGCCCTGCTCGGCGTCGGGAGCAGAGACGACGACGTGTGCCGATGCTGCACCTGCGCCGATCAGCAACGCGCCGACGGTCGTCCCGGAAACGAACAGGGCACGGGAAAGAGAGCTCTTCATGAGTATTGGGTCATTTCTGTGCAGAGATGTGGAAAAGGATGTCGGTCAGTACCGAGACACCGGGGGTCCACGACGAGAAATGGCCCAGTCCATGTCGATGCCGTGTACCGACGGCATCGCGACGGAGAACCGGACGCGGCCGACGGCGGAACCGTCGGGCAGGGGAGTGAGGAGCGCGAGAACGGCGCGGACGATGGAGGTGATCGGTCCGTAGAGGCGTTCGGCGGCGGCGATCAGCAGCGCGGCGACCACAGATGCGGCGGCGTGGAAGGCGATCATCGCTGCACTGGGAAGGAGCGAGTGATCGTGCACCATGCCGGACATGTCGCTCAGGCTCAGTGCGATGTGGGCGAGAAGCTGACCACCCATCAGGGCGGGCAGCAGGACCGTCGACCGTCTCGGTACCGCTGTCATGGCACCGACACCGATGCTGATGACGATCAGCAGAGCCAGTGCCGATCCCTGGGGATAACCACCGCCGGCGATGCCGTGTGCGGCAACCGCGAGAGTGGCGGTGACGCTACCGACAGCTCCGCCGCGCAGAGGTGCGGCGGAGGCGTCGGTCATCGTGTGAGCAGTGGGTCAGCGAACGCCGAGGCGGGCCAGCAGATCGGCTTCGATGCCGTCGAGCTCGGCGGAAATGGCCGCGTGGGCGGTCTTGCGACGGGCAGGCGGCATCTGCTCGGATGCACGCACTGCGGTCGTCAGATCGTCCAGGCGCTCGCTGATGGCGGCACCGAAACTCTTGGTCTCGGGGTCGGGGTGTCGCGCCCCGATGGTGTCCAGCGACTTCTCGGCTCCGGCGATGCGGGCGCTGAGCTTGCCGCCGTGGCCGCTGTACTCGCTGAGCTGATCCGGCGCGACACCCAGCTGCTGTGCCTTGCGGCTGTCCAGCTGCCCCCGGACGACGGTGGCCGCGCGGTAGGCGATGGGAGCCAGCACCGGCAGCAGCAGACGAGCGATACCGAGGTACTTGCGGATCTGAGCCACGCTGAGTGTGCCCGTGGCCGCCGCCTTCTGCTGCGCCCGCAGAGCCGAGACCTGCGCCTTCTCCACGTTCTTCTGCGACTTGGCCTCGACCGCGCTGAGCTTGCGCTGCGCCTTGGCGATCGACTTCAGCTGCTTGCGCTCGTTCTTCGCGCCGAGCTTCGCTTCCAGCGTGGCCTTGTGCTTGAGAGCCTTGGCCTCTGCCTTGCGAGTGGCACGACCCTTACGCTTACGGAACAAACCCATCGACAAGGCTCCTGACATGTACTGCTCGGCGGAAACGGTGCGTTTCTCACACCTTATCGGGCGCTGATCCGTGCAGGCTGTCGGAGGGCTGACCTAGTGTCTTGGAGTGTGAACGGTCAACGAGGTGCGCCAGTGCCCTCTCCCGTGCTGCTCGACGCCGGATCGTTGACGCGCTGCAGGCATCGGCTCTATCTCGATACCGCCTACGGATCGTTGCTGCGCGGTGAACCGGAGAATCCGGGTGTCCGGCAGCGACGGGAGGCAGCTCAGGCTCATCGAGAGAACATCCGCATGCAGTTGGCCGTCGCGGATCCGATGCGGTGGACCGAGATCGACGAGCCAACGGCCCGTGCTGCTGCCGACGCGACTGTCGCGGCGTGCCGCGCCGGCGTCGAGCGCATCTGGAACGCGGTACTGCCGCTCGAGCGTGATACCGGTCGGCGGGGGCGCAGCGAACTTCTGATTCGCGAGGCGTCGGGCGGCTACATCCCGGTGATCGTCGTCAACCACAAGGTCACCGATCCTGGCCGAGGCGCGCGAACCACCCCACTGACGCACTGGGACCCGGCCGTCGACGAGACCCGCAAGGTGCGCAGCCAGTTGCGCGACCAGCTTCGGCTCGCACACCTGTACCGCATGCTGGCGCACGAGGGGTTGGAACCGTCCGCGCCCGTCGGCGGCGCAGTGGGCTATCGAGGCGAATGCGTGCTGATCCACGACCTGACGACGGTGCTCGGTGAATACGACACGCGTTTCGCGGATCGGCTCGCCGTGGCCCAGGGCAGTGCCTTCACCGTTCCCTCGCAGGTGAGTGAATGTCGTTCGTGTGCTTGGTGGTTCGACTGCAAGCCGCAGCTCGAGGCCGTTCGTGACGTCTCGCTGGTCGCCTCAGGTTCGCGTGCCGATGTGCTGCGCAGCGCCGGCGTGCGGACGATCGACGAGCTGGCGCAATGGACCGGCCCGGCCCCGGAGGAGTGGCCGTTCGGAAACTTCGACGACGCGGTGTCCGCGGCCCTGGCCTGGCGAGCCGACGTGCCCCTGTTGCGTCGCTCCGAGACCGTCTCGGTGCACCGTGCCGACGTGGAAGTGGACGTCGACATGGAGAGTTACCAGGAACACGGTGCGTATCTGTGGGGCACGCTGCTCACCGAGGCAGGTGGACCGCCGCCCGAGTATCGGGGGTTCGTCACCTGGGATCCGCTGCCGACTGTCGACGAAGGTCGCTCGTTCGCGGTGTTCTGGAACTGGCTGATGGATACCAGGGCCGACGCCGCTTCTCGCGGCAAAACCTTTGCAGCATATTGCTATTCGCGTCAGGCCGAGGACAAGTGGTTGCTGGACTCGGCCCGTCGTTTCGCCGACGTCCCCGGTGTTCCCACCGAGGCGCAGATACGCGACTTCATCGACAGTGAGCAGTGGGTGGACGTCTACCAGGCCGTGAGCGATCAGTTCATCTGCCCGAACGGCAAGGGGTTGAAGAAGATTGCGCCCGTCGCGGGTTTCGCCTGGCGCGACGACGAGGCCGGCGGCGAGGCGTCGATGGGCTGGTACCGGGAGGCTGTCGGGTACGACGCGGAGCCCGATCACACCCAGCGCGAGCGACTGCTGGTGTACAACGAGGACGACGTGCTGGCTACAAAAGTGTTGCGCGAGTGGATGACCGACCGCGCCGAGAAGGAGATCCCGACGGTGGCGGACCTGCGCGCCCGTGCGTGACCCCGCGTCGAGAACCCGGGGTCACGCGCGAGGGGATCTTTAGCGCGGTGCCATCCGGATCGCGCCGTCCATGCGGATCGTTTCGCCGTTCAGGTAGTCGTGCTCGGCGATCATCTGCACCAACTGGGCGTACTCGCCGGGCTGAGCGAGGCGAGACGGGAACGGCACGGACGCCTCGAGGCCCTGACGGTATTCCTCGGTGACTCCGGCCAGCATCGGGGTGTCGACGATGCCGGGGGCGATGGTGTTGACGCGAATGCCGACCTGAGCCAGGTCACGGGCTGCGGTGATGGTCATCGCGTGCACGCCGCCCTTGGAGGCGGTGTAGGCGATCTGGCCGATCTGGCCCTCGAACGCCGCGACCGATGCGGTGTTGATGACAACGCCGCGCTGGCCGGCGTCGTCGACGGTGGCCTGCGACTGGATGCGGTTCGCGGCCAGTCGCATCACGTTGAACGTGCCCAGCAGGTTGATGGTGATGACGGTGCGGAACAGCTCGAGATCGTGCGGTCCCTTCTTGGACAGGATGCGACCCGCCCAGCCGACGCCTGCGCAGTTGACGACGATGCGCAGCGGCACACCGGATTCGACGATGGTGTCCAGTGCGGCCTCGACCTCTGCCTCGCTGGTGACGTCGGCGGGCAACAGAGTCACCCCGTCCGGCACGCTGTCGCCGGCCCGCTCGATGGACTGCGGTAGATCGAGTCCGAACACGGTGGCACCCGCGGCGGCCAGACGTGCGGCCGTTGCGGCACCGAGGCCGGACGCCCCGCCGGTGACAAGTGCTGCTGTTCCTGAAATCTCCACGTCGTACGATCCCCTTCGCTCACGATGGCGGGCCGCGGTACTGGCTGCGACCTCGTAGTCGCTTGCACCATAACCGGCGGGACACCTCACCGGCCCTCAGGCACCCCGCAGCGGGGACCTACTTGATCCCGCTGCGCGCAAATCCCGCGATGAAGTACTTCTGGAAGAACAGAAACAGCAGGGCCATCGGCACGACGTTGATCAGCGCGAACGCCATCGTGGCACCGTAGTCGCTGTTGGCCTGGCCCTGCAGGTACAGCAGGCCGATCGGTAGCGTGAACAGCTCGTTCTCGCGCAACGCGATGAGCGGCCACGCGAAGTCGTTCCACGATTGCAGCAGGCTCATGAAGGCGAGGACGGCGATCAGCGGTCCGGACAGGGGCAGCACGACGCGTCGGAAGATCTGCCAGTGCCCGGCACCGTCGAGTCGAGCCGCCTCGAGTAGCTCACGCGGAATGCCGAGCATGAACTGGCGCGCGAGGAACAGCCCGAACGCCGACGCCGAACTCGGCAGGATCACCGCCCAGTAGGTGCCGTACAGGCCGAGCCCGACGACGATGCGGAACAGCGCCACCATGATCACCTGGACCGGCAACACCAGTGTGGCCAACGCGATGAAGAACAGCGGCGTCGAGAATCGAAACTTCAAGTGCGCGAACGCATACCCTGCGAGCAGACTCGTCACGACGGTGATGATCGTAACCACGACGGCGATGGCGATCGAGTTGCCGAGCCACGTCGCGACCGGGAAGGAATCGAACACGCGGGTGACGTTCTCCCACGTCACCTGCCGAGGCCACAATCTGAGTTCGCCGCCGCCCAGCAGTTCGCCGCGGGTCGAGAACGCCACCGCGAGCATCCAGTACAGCGGTGCGACAGTGATCAGACCGATGACGGCGATGATCACGGTGCGCAGCGCCAGTGCGCGACGAGCGGATGCGTTTCTCGGACCGCTCATTCGACCAGATCCTTCGTTCGGCTCGCCCGCCACTGCGCGGCGGCGAACGTGAGGGCGAACAGGAACAGCACCATGCCTATCGACGCTGCATAGCCCTGGTCTCGGGTGACGAAGCCGGTCTCGTAGGCGTACGTGACCAGCACCGACGTCGCCCCGCCCGGTCCGCCGCCGGTGAGGACGAAGACCAGATCGAACACCTGGAACGAGTAGATGACGTTGAGGACCAGCAAGAAGAACGATGTCGGACCCAGCAGCGGCACCGTCACGTTGCGGAAGCGTTGAAAAGCGTTCGCGCCGTCCAGCCTTGCTGCCTCGTAGAGGTCCGGCCCCAGACCCTGCAGCCCGGCCAGATAGATCAGCATGTTCAACCCGGTGCGCCACCAGACCGTGGCGATGACGATCGACGCGAACGCCGGTCCGGGGGAGGATTGCCAATCGATGGCAGGCAGTCCGAAAAAACCGATCAGGTTGTTGAGCACGCCCGAGTTCTGGTCGAACACCAGAATGCCGATCAGGCCGGTCGCCACACCCGACACCGCCATCGGCAGAATCACCAGCGAACGCCACAGCGGCCGCGCCGGCAACGCAGAGTTGAGCAACACCGCAGCGATCAGACCGAACAGCATCGACAGCGGAGTGACCAACGCGGTGAACACGAGGGTGTTGATCAGTGCCCGCCAGAAGAGCGGATCCTCCACCAGGCGTGCGTAATTGGCTGCCCCGACAAATTCCCCGGCTCCGAAGCCGTCGGTCTGCTGCAGGCTGACGACGAACGCGGCGACGAGAGGAACGAGGACGAACACGGCCAGCAGTGCGTAGCTGGGTGCGAGAAATCCAGCGGCCGCGAACGCCTCCTTCCTGGCTCCGGCGCGCTTCGGTGTGCGATTCACGGTGGCCGTCATGCGCCGGTGACCCCGGCGATTCCGCTCTGCAATGCCGACACGGTGGCAGCCGCATCCTGCGAGCCTGCGAAGGCCAGGTCGAGCTGCTCCTTCAACACCGGGATGATTCCCGACATCGACGGCGACGCCACCTGAGCGGCATCCTGCGGCTGCACCGTCGTCGCCTGTCCGGCGAAGATCGGAGCCAGTTCCGAACGGATGTCGAACTCCAAGTCGGAGTTGAGCAGATCGGTGCGCGTCGGCAGCAGGGACGCGGCCCTGCAGAAGTTGCGCATCTGTTCCTGCTGGGTGACGAACTCGAGGAACGACGCCGCCAACTCCGGCTGCGAGGTCTGCGCCGTCGCGACGAGCGCGTTGCCGCCGAAGTCGCCGCCGCCCCGGCGATCTCGTGGTGCATACGTGGCCGTCCAGTCGAAACTGGCCGTGGCATCGGCGTCGGGCAACTGGAATGCACCCGACCACACCATGGCGACCGACTGCGAGAACCAGGCCTCGCTCGCGTAGCTCGAGGATGCGATGGTGTTGTTGGCCGGCACAAAGCTTTTCGAGAAGAACGACGACGAGAATTCGACGGCCCGGCGACCCTCGTCCGAATCGATCAGTGGGGTCTTCTGATCCTCGGCCAGGAACGCACCGCCGGCTTGGAACAGCAGGCTCAGCCACCGCGTGACGCCGTTGCCCTGCCAGTTGTAGGCCCACGGATACTTGTCGGCGGGCAAGGACGACCGCAACCGATCGCCGATCGAGTTCAGCTCGTCCCACGTCCAGGCGTCGTCCAGGGTGGTCGGAACGGAGTCGATACCGCCCTGCGACAACAGGTTTCGGTTCACCAGGATCGCCGAGGTGTCGGTGTGGTGCGGCAGGCCGTAAGGGATGCCGCCGTTCTGCACCGCGGCCCACGCCGTCGGCGTGAACTGATCCCGCGTGTCCGACGCCAACAGCGGTGACAGATCGAGCAACTGCCCGCGGCCGGCGTACGCACCGAACGTGTAGTACGGAACCCGGAAGATGTCGGGTGGATTGCCCGCCTGGAGCTGAGCGTCGATGTTGGTGAACATCTGCTCGTACGGCACCGCATTGAGGGTGATCGTCGACCCAGGATTGGCCGCCTCGAACGCGCTGATGGAGTCGCGGAAGCCGGCCAGTTCGGCGTCGGTACCCCACGTGGTGAACGTCAGCGTGCCCTCGGCCTGCTGCGTCGGGCTGGATTTGACGAAGCCGCAACCGGCCAGCAGCAGCGGCACCGCGGCGGCACCGGATCCGATCAGGAACGATCGTCGATCGAGAGGCATGGCGGGGCTCCATTCACCGTGGCAGTACAGACCTACTGGTCCTTATCGGTCCGGCGGAGGTTAACCACGAGTGTCTCGGCTCAAACCCGGTGTTCAGCTCCTGATTCGACCGTTGTCGTCGTACTCGATTCTCTGTGCACCGTCGCCGAGGTCGTCGAGCAGAACGGTCGCCGCAGCAGTGCGCCCGGGAGGAAGGAGCCGGACTGTTACCGAGCCTGCTTCGGCCGCATCGAGACTGTCCGCCGCGGCGGCCACGATGCGATCGCGCGCGTCGACTTCCAACGCGGCCGCGGCACGATCGTCGAGCAGCACGACCTCGACGCCGCGGGCCCGGGCGGATCTCGCTGCACGAGCGAGGTTCGGTTCGATCAGACCGCGGGCGCGGAGCGAATCGCGTAGCTCCGCTTCGAGTAACCGGCAGGCGAGGATTTCCTCGTCGGTGGGATCGGGACCGTCGGCTATGCGTTGAAGCAACGGCCGGGCCAACGCGTCGAGACTGGCCAGCCGCGCGTCGCGTTCCTCGAGCGCCGCGGCCGCCGCAGCCTCGGACGCGATCCGCACCGTCGACTGCTTGCGCAGCTCGAAAATCGCCGCGGCCAACGGCCGGATGGTGAACGCGAAGAACGTCGCCATCAGGAGCGGAGCAATGTTGATGAGGCTGAACGACAGCCCGTAGGCAACCCCCTGACCCGTCACCACAGCCCAGCCGATGGCGACCGACATGGTCAGTGCCAGCCCGAGCCACGCCGCCAGGGTGCGGCCGCGGACACACAGGAAGGTGTAGATTACCAGCGGCATGCCGAGGGGCCACGTCTGCAGGCTGCCCGTCAGCGGTACCGGCACCACTGCAAAAACCAGCGCGGCTGCCACCGGGCCGGATGCGGTCATCAGTGCGGTCGATCGGACGCTCGGTGGGTCACCCGGCGCGCGGAGCAAGAGCACGACCGCAGCGGAAAGCACGAGCACCGCCGCGTACTCGGGCCACACCGCGGACACCCCGGCCAGGGTCGTGGATGCGCACACCAGGCACGCGAGGACGAAGAATCCGGCAACGGCATAGGCTGCGGTCGACTTCATCGACAATAAATCGCGGACGTCCTCGCCGTTCATCGCTTCCAGCCCAATCGCACGATGGTGCCTGCGGTGGAGGAGTCGATATCGGCCGATCCGCCGTCGAGCTGACGCATCCGGCCCTCGATGCTGACGGCGACGCCGAGCCGGTGGGGCGGCACCGAACGCCGATCGAAGCCGATACCGTCGTCACGCACGGTGACATGCACTGTAGACGGAGCCAGCAGGGCCGAGACCGACCGTGTCGATGATCGGGCGTGAATCAGACTGTTGCGCAATGCTTCGGCAAGCGCGGCTGCGATGGCTCGTATCGCTTCGGCCGGATACTGCTCTGTCCGCTCCAGCACGCGCTCGTTCACGGTGAACTCGATGGACTCGTCGACTGTAGTTGCGGCAGAACGCAGCTGAGCCAGAGCCTCCTCGGCCGAGAACGTCTCGAAGACGGTGCCGGTAGTCAATTCGTCGAGATGCGCCAGAGCCGATCGGGCCTGACGTGCCAGGCTGGGCGTGCGGCCATGACGAGTCACGGCGAGCAGTGACGACATGACCTCGTCGTGAATCAGCGCGTCGAACCGTTCGCGCTCGACCTCGCGTGCGTCGGCCGCCGCTGCTCGGGCGGCGTCGTTCTGGGCCGTCGAGATCGTGGAGTCGAGAATGCGCCCGGTGCGAACCGCGGCGAGCGTTGCGGCCACGAACACTGTGCAGAACATCATCGCGAAGAATATGTCCGCGACCGCGTTGCTGCGGGGAAACGGTTCTCGTACAGCCTGATTGGTCAACTGCACGATGACGACCGATATGGTCATGTGTGCGAATGCGGGAACGGGGCGCCACACTGTCGCAGCGGCGAGTGCCGCCAGGCCGGGAAATGCCGCGAGAAATGTTCCCCCTTGATCGAATGTCACGCCGTCCCAGGCAGTCCACCACAGCCCGGCCATGACCGGGAACGTCAGCGCGGCGATGGAACCGGCAATGCGGATGACTTCGATGCGGGGGTGAAAGGTGGACGCCGCGAACGCAAAGCCGGTGCCGAACACGAGGACCACCGTCGTCGGAGTCCACCATCCGGGAACGACCGCACCGGTGCGCGCGATATCCGGGATCAACAGCAGCAGGTACGCCCCGTAGCCGACACCGACGAACCGGCCGATGATTCTGATCAGTCGATCCGTGGAACGATGCGCCGCATCGGACGTGCTCACCTGCTGGTCGTTGTTCATACACCCCTCCGGGGGAGGAGTGTAAACCAAGGTCAGGCGCGTTCGACGGCGCTGTGCTTCTCCTGTTGGCGCACAAGCTTGCTGCGAGAGCGTCGGACGAACACAGCAACGAGGACGGCAGACAACACGCCGATCGCGCCGGCGGCGATGTACGGAGCTGCGGTGCCGGGCATCAGGCCCTCGAAGAACAGGACGGCACCGAAGACGAAGAACAAGATGGCTGCGCCGTACCGAATCATGCGTTCCGGCAGATGCTTTCCGAGAACCGCGCCGACCACGATGGCGAGCGCATCGGCCGCGACCATACCGATCGTGGAGCCGATCCAGACCCCGACCCAGTCGTTGTCGGCCGCCAGAGTGACGGTGGCCAACATCGTCTTGTCGCCGAGCTCGGCGAGGAAAAACGCGGACGCGATGGCCAGGAAAGCCGACTTGGTGACGCGCGACGCCTTCGCGTCCTCGTCGTCGGACAGGGAATCGCCGCGCAGCGTCCAGAGTCCGAAGATGACGAACGCGATGCCGCCGACGATGGAGATCGCCTCGGTGGGGATCGACACACCGAGGAAGTGACCGACTGCGACCGAGACCAGATGCACGACGGTGGTGGCCACGGTGATGCCGCCGATGACGACGTACCACTTGTAGCGCAGGGCGAAGGTCATGGCCATGAGCTGGGACTTGTCACCCAGCTCGGCCACGAAAATCACAGCGAAACTCAACAACAATGCGGACAGCACAGCGGACTCCTCGGTCGTCGAACGGACCGAAGGTCTCGCCCACCGGTATGTGCCGGTTCAGGTGCCGGGTCGAGGAAACGACCAGTATGTCGACACGCTGATTGGGGGCTACTCCCCTTCGCTGCAGAGAACTTTAAGTGCCGCTTCGTCAATTGTCCAATGCGGCAATAAGTTTGGGGACCCGAAAAATGGTGTGCGGGTAGCGATCAGGACGCCAGGAGCATCGCCAAAACTGCGGTGTCGGGATCGCTGATCGGATCGAGACCCACCCGGCTGACCATCGACGTCACGGTGCCGTCGGCTTCGGCCTCCACCCACGCGGCCCGGTGATCGAGGCCCAGGTGCGGAAGTCCCGGCAGCAGAACGCAACCGGAGGCAGCGCCCGCGCATTCGGGTAGAGAGGGCGTCGTCTCCGACGGTGGATGCAGCATGAGCAACGCGGCCGGCTGACGGGCCGAGAACCGTCCGGGTGTCAACGCGAAATCGCCGATCACCGGCCCCTCGGCGACGACCAGTCCGATCGTTCCCGGCTCCGGATCCTCGGGCAGTTCCTCCCGCGCGCCGAACACCGTCGACGTTGCCAACAAACCTGGCATCGACGCGACCCGGACGGCCAGTGCCAGGAACTGCGCCCACTCCTTGGTGGTGTCCGGCCAGCGGCCGGAGATCACGAATCCGCGTAATAGACCGGCGGCGTGAAAAGGCGAGACACCGATGAGATCTCGATCGTCCATTGCGCATCCCTCCCAGACAGGTACGAGGCAGAAGCCGGGTACACGACGTTGGGTAAGGAGAAGGATGACCCGAAAACGGCTGGCACACAAGATGGGGAGAGTGCCAGCCGAAAACGTGGCAGGCCCACGGTGCACCGAGACCCGATACGCTGCTGCGGTGAAAAACGGAAGATTCGGTCGGTCCGGCGCTGTCTGCATCATGGTCGTCGCGCTGGCGCTCGGCGTGACTGCTTGCAGTAGTGAAGAAGCGAGCAGCGAGGAGCCCGGCGGCGAGGTACGCACCGTGCAGCACACTTTCGGCGAGACGAGTGTGCCGGTCGATCCGCAACGTGTTGCCGTACTCGACGGCGACCGCACTCTCGAAGCTGTTGTTGCTGTGGGAATCGAGCCCGTCGCTGCGGTGAGGCCGCCGCTCACCGGTGACTACGCACCCGTTGTCCGGGCCCGGCTGGCCGCGGAGCCGATCGAGATCGGGTCAGCTGACGCCGAAGTCGATATCGAGGCGTTGACGGCCGTCGCACCGGACCTGATCGTCATGCGAACGACGGGCCAGGACAACCGAGCACTGTACGACCAGGTTGCGCAGATCGCGCCGACTGTCGTCGTGGAGTACACCCCGGCCTCGTGGCGGAGCACCCTCGAGCGGGTCGCGGACATCTTCGGCCGGCAGGAGATCGCCGACGGCCTGCTGGCCGACTATCAGCGAGCGGTCGACGAATCCTCAGGTCGCGCCGATCGAGAGAACAGCACGTTGACCGTGGCGCGGGTACGTGCCGACTCGCTGCGATACATGACGCAGGACGGCTCGTTTCCCTATTCGGTGCTCGCCGATCTGGGGTACCGCGCCCCCGAACAGCAGGACCGCGGATCGGACGAGGTGCAAACCGTCGACGTCAGCCCCGAGCTGATCGATGTGTTCGCCGCCGACCGCATCGTTCTACTTACCGACGCCGGGACGGAGGACGCCGTCGCTCAGCTGCGGCAGAACCCACTGTTCACCGGACTCGGTGCCCAGGTGACCGAACTGCCGTCCAAGGACTACCTCTTCGGCAACGTTCTGACCGCGCTGGCGCTGGTGGAGACCGCGTCCGAACTAGGTGGATAGACGCGTGCCGGCATCGAACGCTTGGGTCGGCTGCGCCGCGGTGGCGCGCGAGAAAGGCGAATCGCTACGGGGCACGGCAGCCAGAGCCGACGGCTGGGTATTGATCGAGCACCCAGGCCCGTGGGGTGTCCAGCCGCTGGGGCCCGACGGGCCGCTGGGCCCGATCGGCGTCGAGGTTGCGCGCCGATGCACGGCAGCCGGAGTGCGACCCCAGCTCGTCCGCGACACTCACCGCAGGCGCGAACCCACCGATACGCGCCGGGTGTTTCTGGTTCATTCGGGGCGCGGGGGCCCGTGGGTGGAGCAGTACACGGTCGATACCGTCGAGCAGATGCTTCGATTGCCGCTCGAATCCGCCGCCACCGGCACCGCGCCCGGCACCGGGACGCGCGTCGAGCAGCCGTTGTACCTGGTGTGTACGCATGGCAAGAAAGACCCGTGCTGCGCCGTTCTCGGCCGGCCGGTGGCGGCTGCCCTGAACCAGCAGGATGGACGGGTGTGGGAATCGACCCACCTGGGTGGGGACCGATACGCAGCTGGAATGGTGGCGCTGCCGGACGGCAGCTACTACGGCAACCTCGACCCGGCGAACGCGCAGGCCGTGGTGGACGGTCACGACCGCGGGCAGCTCACCTTGCAGAATTACCGGGGCCGTTGCGTCGACGACACGGTTGCCCAGATAGCCGAACATGCAGTACGCACCGAATACGGCCTCACCGGTATCGACGACGTGCGTCCGGCCGAGGTCACCTCGTCCGGCGGCGGATCCGATGTCGTCGTGGTGACGGCATCGGGATCGGTGCACGTATACGTGACGCCCGATCCGCAGACTCCGCGCCGCACGACCTGCCGCTCCGAGACCTTGGCGTCGCCCGACCACGGCGTCACGTCGATTCGGCCGTTGCCCGCCCCCGGAAGGGGATGAGGTTCGAAACGCGGCAGGGCCACCGCATCGAATGCGGTGGCCCTGCCGGTGACCGAACGTAGTCGATCCTTCGAGAACTACGGGAAGATCAGGCCCGGGGTCTTCGACGTGGCGGCCTCGAAACGAGCCTGGACGTCGGCCCAGTTCACGACGTTCCAGAACGCCTTGACGTAGTCGGCCTTCACGTTCTTGTACTGCAGGTAGAAGGCGTGCTCCCACATGTCGACCTGCAGCAGCGGGATGATGCCCAGCGGCACGTTGGCCTGCTGATCGTAGAGCTGGAAGGTGAGGAGCTTCTTGCCCAGCGAGTCGTAGCCGAGTACGGCCCAGCCGGAGCCCTGCAGGCCGTTGGCTGCAGCGGTGAACTGTGCGCGGAACTTGTCGAACGAACCGAACTGGTCGTCGATCGCGGCACCGAGCTCACCCTCGGGCTTGTCGCCACCGTTGGGCGAGAGGTTCTTCCACCAGATGGAGTGGTTGACGTGGCCACCGAGGTGGAACGCGAGGTTCTTCTCCAGCAGGAAGATGCTGCCGTGATCCTCGTTCTCGCGCGCTGCGGCGAGCTTCTCGAGGGCAGTGTTCGCGCCTGCGACGTAGGTGGCGTGGTGCTTGGAATGGTGCAGCTCGTTGATCTCGCCCGAGATGTGCGGCTCGAGGGCGGAGTAATCGAAATCAAGGTCGGGCAAGGTGTACTCGGACACGTGGTTCCCTTCTCTAACGACGCCGTGCCCATCGCGTGATGCGGGCACGTTCGTCCTACTGCGGATCTTTCGTAGGGTTCAACCCAATCTCATTCGTACCCCTTGTGCAACCGTTGTAACCGAGATGCTTTTCTCGGAATAAATTCACATGAACAAGGCGGTCGAATCCGAGGAGCGAATTCGCCTCGAATATCACGAAACAGTTGCGGAAGATCTCCGAATTGGTCTCCGAGATGAACGGAACCTAAACTCGCGAGGGTGGAAGGGGACCGACCGAGCCGAAACGCGGTCGACGACTCCGCCGCCGTACAGCCCGTAGTTGCGCCCCGAGTGCAGATGAACGGTGCCGACCTCCTGCGCGCCATCGCTGCCCTCGCCGTCCTCTACTCCCACATCTCGTTTTGGGTGATCGACGACCTGGGCGAATCCTGGTGGTTCCTCGACGCCTCCAAGACCGTCCTGAATGGAATGCTGGGCCTGACCCTGCATCTGTCTCTCGTCGGAGTAGGCATCTTCATGCTTCTCACCGGCCTGTTGGTGACCAGATCCGCCATGAGGCAAACTCATCGGGACTTCATGGTGGCCCGGCTCGCACGCCTCGTACCCGCCTTCTGGTTCACGCTCGTGCTCGTACTGCTGATAGGAGCCGCCGAAAACAACGGCGACATCGGTATCGGCTTCGTCGACGCGGCGTTGAATTTCGTTCTGGGCGGATTCTTCCTGACCCCACAGGTGCTGGTGCTCGGCGTGACGTGGACCCTCGTCGTGCAAGCAGTCTTCTACCTCTACTGCACTGCGATGCGATCGGTGCTGCGCAGCGCCCCGTTCCTTGTACCCCTCGTCGGAGCGGTCCTGTGTGTGTCGATCCTGCTGTACAACCTCACCGTCCCAGAGGGCTGGGCCGTACCATTCCTGACCCGGGTCGCGGCGATACTTCCCACCTTGTTCCTCGGCCAGATCATCTACCTGGCCTGGGCCCGGCTGGTGGCGTGGCGATGGGTGGTCCTCGCTGTGCTCGCACAGGTGGAAGTGGTCAGACTCGCCATCCACGCCGACGCATTCTGGATGGGCTACCGATACCTGTGGACACTGTTCGTCATCACCATGGCCGTCGTCCTGCTGGCCCGATACAGCGGGTCGATCACCCGCTGGCCCCTGGTCCACTGGCTCGGCACCCGTAGCTACGCCATCTACCTGCTGCACACGCTCGTGCTGTACCGCACCTACAACACCGTCGAGCCGAGCCTCGGAACCTCGGCGGCAGTCCTCGTGTTCCTCGCCATCACCGCCCTCCTGGCCGAGATCACCTACCGCTGGATCGAACTACCCGCAGCACGACACATCAGTGCGACGTACGCACGCCTACGCGCCCGATCCACCGCCTGACCGCAGCCCTTGGGTACTCAATGTGACATTTGGTGGCCTTTTCGGGGGTGAATGTCACATTTGGTGGACCTCGGTGGGTGGACTTCGGTGGGGTTACAGCTGCGGGAGAACCTCGGATGCGACGAGTTCGAGATGATCGAGGTCGGTGAGGTCCATGGTCTGCAGGTACACGCGGGTGGCTCCGACGGCTCCGAAGCTGCCGATTTTGTCGACCAGTTCGGCGGGGCTTCCAGCGGCACCGTTCTCGCGTAGCTCCGACACCTCGCGGCCGATGGCGGCGGCGCGTCGAGCGATTTCTTCTTCGGTACGGCCGCAGCACAGGACTAGGGCGTTGGAGTAGACGAGGGAGTCGGGGTCGCGGTCGGCGGCAGTGCAGGCAGCGCGAACGCGACCGAACTGCGTTTCGGTGTCGGCCAGGGACGCGAAGGGGATGTTGAACTCGTCGGCGTATTTCGCGGCGAGTGCCGGAGTGCGCTTCTTCCCGCCGCCGCCGATGACGATGGGAGGGTGCGGGGTCTGCACCGGTTTGGGGAGCGCGGGTGAGTCGGTGACGGGGTAGTGCGTGCCGGCGTGCGAGAACGTATCGCCGGCGGCGGTGTTCCAGAGTCCGGTGATGACGGCGAGCTGCTCTTCGAGCCGGTCGAAGCGCTCGCCGAGAGCGGGGAACGGGATGCCGTAAGCCTTGTGCTCGTCCTCGAACCAGCCGGCTCCCAGGCCGAGGTCGACGCGTCCGCCGCTCATGGCGTCGACCTGCGCGACGCTGATTGCCAGGGGCCCGGGGTAGCGGAAGGTCGCCGAGGTGACGAGTGTGCCGAGCCGGATGGTCGACGTCTCGCGAGCCAGGCCGGCCAGCGTGATCCACGCGTCGGTGGGTCCGGGGCCGCCGTCGCCGCTCATTGCGAGGTAGTGGTCGGACCGAAAGAAGGCACCGTAACCGAATTCCTCGGCGGCCTTGGCGACGCGGAGCAGCTCGTCGTAGGTGGCCCCCTGCTGGGGTTCGGTGAAGACGCGTAGCTCGATGGAGGTCATGAATTTCAGCCTAATCCTCGTCCGACGCTACTCGCTGCGACGTGTCAGGAGGTGCCGTTGTCGGACTCGGTCGAGCCAGGTCGTGTACTTCCCGAAGACCAGTGCCCACAGGATACTCCATGCCCTGGATCCGGTGCTCAGTGCGTGACCGACTGCATCCATGAATCTTCCTTCCGCGGGTCTGTGAAGATGTTCGAGGGGACCCGCGGGCTGGAGTACCCCAGCGTGCGACGGTAGACGCCTGGGCGCGATCGCGCGCAGTACGGGCAGAAATGGACGGGAACCGAATGAGAACGAAGCTGTCGCGTCTGTCCGATGTGTTCTGGTTTCTGCCGATGGCCTTGGGTATCGGTGCGCTGTTGCTCGCCCAGGGTTTGATCTTCATCGATCGAGCCCTGAACGACGCGGATCTGGGCGTCTGGGGCGCACTTCTCTACCGGGTCGGAGCCAGCGGCAGCCGGGACATCCTCGGCGCGATCGGCGGCTCGATGTTGGCCGTCGCCGCGACGTCCTTCTCGATCACGGTGTCGGTGTTGGCCACTGCCAGTTCGACGTACGGACCTCGACTGGTCCGAAACTTCATGAACGACCGTGGCAATCAGTTCGTGCTGGGAACCTTCGGGGCGACCTTTCTCTATGCGCTGATGGTGCTGCGGTCGATTCAGGACGCCACCATCGACAACGGCTCGTTCGTCCCCGACATAGCGGTCAACGTGGCCGTGCTGCTCGCCGTTCTGGACGTTGCGGTCCTCGTGTACTTCATCAATCACATCGCCGGTTCCATCCAGGTGTCCACCCTGTCTGCGCGAGTGCGTTCGGAGTTGGTGACCGTGGTGGACACGCTCTATCCCGAGGAGCAGCCGGAGGATTCGAGGCCTGCGGTGGCACCCAGCACCGAGAGCGCCACGATCGCGAGCAAGGAATCAGGGTTCGTGCTCAGCGTGGACGAGCCCGCCTTGCTCAGGGCCGCGGAGTCTTCCGAGTGTCTGATAGAGGTACTGGCGCGGCCGGGCGACCACGTGGTCGAGGGCGAACCGCTGGTCCGTGTTCATCCCCCCGAACGGGCATCCGATGTCACGGACGCGGTGTGCAAAGCTGTCGACTACGGCATCACTCGCACTCCGTATCGCGACATTCAATTCGCCGTGCAGCAGTTGGTCGAGATGGCCGTGCGTGCGTTGTCCCCCGGTACCAACGATCCGTACACCGCGCACAACGCCTTCAACGAGCTGGCGACCGGACTGGTCCCCATGGCGCGACGCCCCGCGCCCAGGTTGGGCCGGGTCGACTCCGACCGGACCCTGCGGCTCATCGTCACCAGGCTGCCGATGACGGAATTGGTCGACGATGTCTTCGACGCCGTGCGTATCTATGCTTTGGAGGCGCCGGTGGCCATGACCGCGGCGATCATGCTCGCCCGGCGAATCGGAGTCGCTGCGGTGGATCCAGATGTCCGTGAGTCGGTCCTGCGACATCTGGCGTTGATCAGTGCTGCCGAGGAGGCGTCGTCGGGAGATCGGGTCAACGTCGAGTTCTGCCGCGGCGAGATCGACGTCGCGAGAATGGCCATTCTGACCGCCTCGTAGCCGCGAACGACCGTGCGTACGACGGCTGTGTCAAATCACCATCGATCCACAGGCTGCGTTGGTATTCGGTACACCGGGGGACCGACTCGAAGCTCTGACCTGTGGATAGAAACCGGCATCGGCCCCGATTCTGTGCATCAACCTGTGGATACTGTGGATAACTTCTGTGACGAGAGTGACGCAGGTCATAGCCCGACCGCACGTGCAGGGTTCAAGCACCGGTGGCAGCCCCGCGCAAAGCCGTGACAAGATCGAGGTGTGTCTCACCCCGAGTTGCCGCCCGCTGTCACCGTCGATCGCCTTCCGGTGCCGTTCCCGACGACGGCAGTTCTGCTCGACGTGCGCGAAGACGACGAATGGCAGGCCGGGCACGCTCCCGATGCCGTTCACATTCCGATGGGAGACATCCCGTCCCGTGCCGGCGAGATCGACAATCAAGCCGAGGTCTACGTCGTCTGCAAGGCCGGTGGACGGTCGGCCCGTGTCGTCGAGTACCTGAACCGGGTGGGATTCGATGCGATCAACGTCGACGGTGGGATGCTGGACTGGCACGCTGCAGGTAGGCCCATTCAGCGCGACGACGACTCTCACGAAGCGAGAATCATCTAGATGACGGCACCGCAGGGGCGCGCACAGGCGTTCCAGGTCTGTGCCCGCTGCAGCACTCGCTGGGCGGTGGGTGCACGACCGGGCACGTGGTGCCCGCGTTGCCATGGTGTCCTCCTCTCGCCGGTGTCCACCCGAGCACCTGCGCAGGGTCGTAGAAACTTCCGCTGGGTCGCGCGTCCGGCAGCATCGAACTCCACGTCTGCGCCTCGAACACGACAAGCGGTGCCGACACCGACGCCTCGATACGACTCGACACCCACCTGGGGTCTGCGCGACGTTCCCCGCGACTCCGAGTCCGGTCGCTATGTCGGCCGCGTCGAACGATATTCCGCGAACGCGCAGATGCTCGTCGTCGTCACCGCGCTGCTGCTCGCTCTTGCCGCAGTCGCCGAGGCGTTCCGCTACGGAATTCTGGTGTACAACCGCACCCGACTGGTCTCGCCGATCACCCTGGCCACGTCCGACGCGTTGGTGTATTTCGCCCAGGTGGGCGCACTCGTCGTCGGCCTGTTCGCGCTCGTCTGTACATCGTGCTGGCTGATCCGCCAACGCCGTGTCGCCTTCGCTGCAGTCGGTGCGACCGACCCACGTTCGGTTCGCTGGATGCTGCTGTCGTCGATGCTGCCGCTGGTCCGCATCGTCATGCCCGGGGTGTACCTCACCGAGCTGGCCCGACTGCGGGGCGACACCGATGC
Organism: Rhodococcus sp. NPDC078407; assembly: GCF_044542515.1. Classification (NCBI taxonomy): domain Bacteria; kingdom Bacillati; phylum Actinomycetota; class Actinomycetes; order Mycobacteriales; family Nocardiaceae; genus Rhodococcus; species Rhodococcus sp. NPDC078407. The sequence goes on from NZ_JBITUQ010000026.1 coordinate 55,480, forward strand.
CGACGTCCACCGCGAGCTGAAGCTGGTACGAATCTGGTGGGGTGTCTGGGCGGCGAGCAACGCGCTGGTCGTCGTTCAAATCCTGTGGAATCTGCGGGACACGCTGCAGGCCGAGGCCGACGGAGTTCTTCTGTCGGCAATCGTGGCAGCGGTGGCCGCCGGTTCGGCCGTGCTCACCCTGGCGGTGATGCGCCGTTTCGAGGGACGCACGCTGCGCGGATCGGCCCTGTCGCGTCCTACCCGCTGGGTCATCGCTCCCCGCAGTACGGGAACCGGCGGTACAGCCCCTCACGACAAGGCAGCTGAGCCCTCCGAACCCGAGCACTCCGAACCCGAGCCCCAGGCTGTGACGGCGTCGTGAGTCCCGACCGCCGTGGCCCTCTCGTCGTTGCGCATCGCGGTGCGTCGGCGGCCAAGAAGGAACACACTCTTGCGGCCTACGACCTGGCACTCCGTGAGGGAGCCGACGGCGTCGAGTGCGATGTGCGACTGACCAAGGACGGTCATATCGTGTGCGTGCACGACCGCCGTGTCGACAGAACCTCGAACGGCACCGGAATCGTCAGCGAGATGAACTTCGCCGATCTTGCCGCGCTCGATTACGGTGACGCCGGCGAACCTGCGGAACTGCTGACGCTGCACGATCTCATTGCTCTGGTGCTGGACTGGAGCAGCAAGCCGGTCAAACTGTTCATCGAAACCAAGCATCCCGTGCGCTACGGCTCGCTGATCGAGAGCGCGGTGCTCGAAGAACTGCACACGTTCGGCATCGGCGCGCCCGCCTCGGCCGATCACTCGCGCGCGGTCATCATGTCCTTCGCACCCTCGGCGGTCTGGCGCGTACGGCGCTCCGCCCCGATGCTCCCGACGGTGCTCCTCGGCGACAGTTCGCATTACCTCGGCGGCGGGGCCGCGACCACTGTGGGTGCCACGGCCGTCGGGCCGTCGATCCGTGCGCTCCGCGAACACCCGAGCATCATCGACCGCGCCGCCGCGTCGGGCCGGGCGAGTTACGTGTGGACCGTCGACGAGAAAGAGGACGTGGACCTGTGTCGCGAACTCGGTGTCGGGTGGATTGCCACCAATCACCCTGGCCGAACGCGAGCCTGGCTCGAATCGAAGAACGTGTAGGTTTTCGGACGTGGGTAAGAGCAAAAGAAACAGTGGACCGAAGCAGGGCAGCAACCGAGCAGCGAAGCTCGCGCAGCGTGAGGCCGAACGCGCGAGCATCGACTCGGCATCGACGCGCCCGTTCGAGGGCCTGGCGGCAGAATGCGATCTGGTAGCCCTTCGCGAGTTCGTCCCGTCTGCGACGGCGACCGCGCCGATCACCGTCGACGGTCGCACGATCACGCTGGCGACCGTGTTGCCCGGAGCAGTGGCAGCCTTGGTGCGCGAGGATGCAGACACCGTCGAGGGATTCGTCGGCCTACAGGTACAGACGCAGTCGAAAGATGTTGCCGCAGATATCAGTAGCGCTCTGGGCTGGGTTTCGACCGCCCCTGCCGGTGAGTCTCTGGAAGCTTCGAAGGTGGACGAGAACACCCCCGCATTGACCGATGTGCTCGACGCCTCCGCGCTGCTCGAGATCACCGTCCATCAGGACTTCAACTGGTGGATCCCCGAAAGTGCCACTCCCGCACCCGATGTGACTGCCACCGTGGAACGTGCGAACCAGGCGATCATGCCGTCGGCACGGATCGAAGCGGACGGGGTCGTTGCGGCCTGGTGGGTGGATGCAGGCGACAAGGCGCACATCCGCTGGGTTCGGCCGGAGAGTGAGGACGACGTGATGCTCGCCCTCGCTCGGCTGCACGCGGCGGGCGATCTGCACCTGGGCGAGGGCTCGCGTTACGCCGGTTCGTTCCGTACGCATGGGTTGCTGGTGCCGGTGTTCGATCTCGATCCCGAGATGCATCCCACCGAATGGGCTGCGCCGACAAAGGAATTCGGAGACAAGCTGGCCGAAGCTCTGGCAGTGGACGCTCCGCTCACCGGGGCGCAGTTGCGCTCGCGTGACGGCCTGCGCGGTCGTCAGGTCACATTGCGCTGACCTATCCCGGCCGGGACATGCGGCCGGAAAGATGTGTACGGACAACGCAGAACGGGTGGCCGGGCGAACAAGAAATCTTGTTCACTGGGCCACCCGTATGAGCGTGCTACTCACCCCCGGTTACAGCGGGATCTATAGCGATCCGCCGGCGACGGTGGGTGCGCCTGCATCTGCGACCACGCTGGTGTTCATCTCACGAGCGACGAACTGCTCGAGGTCGAACAGGTTGTGGCCCGCGCGATCTGCAATGTTGAGCAAGGTCTTCATGCTGGCAACTTCCTCGACCTGCTCCTTGAGGAACCACTGCATGAACTGCTCGCCGAGGTAATCGCCCTCTTCGCGTGCGGTACTGGCCAGCGCGATGATCTGCTCGGTGACGGTCTCCTCCTGCGCCAGCGCCAAGGCGATGGCCTCACGCGGATCGGTGAAGACGGACTTCGACGCGTCGACGCCGGTGAGCTCGACCGTGATGTCGCGATCGAGGAAGTACTGCACGATCATCATCGCGTGGTTGCGCTCTTCGACCGACTGCGCGTAGAAGTGCTGGGCCAACTGCGGCAGATCGACATTCGCGAAGTAGACAGCGGTGGCGATGTACTGCTGCGAGGCGTTGAACTCGTTGCGGATCTGGTCGCGAAGAAGTGCGTGGAACTTGGTGTGGCTGGTTTCCTTGATGTCTGCGCTCATGATGAGGACAATATGCCTGGTCAGAGGCGTTGTCATCCAAGTAGAACCTTATTGAGGCGAACGTTGCCTAATACAGTGAAACCTAAAAGTCGGCTCTGAGCAGGGCGCACGCTACGCGCTCCCGGCCTCCTTCGGGGCGTTGGTGGCGCGGATCACCGATCTGCCTACTTCGCGCGCTACGTACTGCTCGATGTCGAAGAGGTTCGATCCGGCCCGCCGGACGATGTTGAGCAGAGTCTGCATCGCCGCCATTTCCTTGACCTGCTCGGTGAGGAACCAGTGGATGAACTGCTCGCCGATGTAGTCGCCCTCGGCTCGGGCAGCGCGCGCCAGTGCGGTGATCCGGTCGGTCTCCGCCGTCTCCTGTGCCACTGCCAGTTCCACCGGTTCGAGCACCGACTCGAACTCCGTCACTACGTCGCCGATGCCCGACGCGTCGACGTCGAGCCGATTGTCGATGAGGAAGCGGATCATCATCATGGCGTGTCGACGCTCTTCGGTGGACTGCGTGTAGAAGCGGGTGGCCAGCTGCGGTAGGTCGTTTCTGTCGAACCACACCGCGATCGCGACGTACTGCTGCGATGCGGTGAACTGGTGCCGCACCTGAGCTCGCAGCAGATCGTGGAACGACGCACCGGGCGTCACGGCGGGCTGGGCAGACGGCGATGTCATGGTCCACAACCTACAACCCAGGGTCGTTCCGCAGGCTTCTCTCCCTACAACCCAGGGTCGTTCCGCAGGCTTCTCTCCCTACAACCCAGGGTCGTTCCGCAGGCTTCTCTCCCTACAACCCAGGGTCGTTCCGCAGGCTCCTCTCCCGCCTACCGGCAGCGTGCCCCCGTCAGGGCCCTCCGGTCAGCAGATCCGGTGGGATCTCGCGATCCTGCGCGATGGCGTCGAAGAATGCCGGAGCGCGAGTGTCGTCCCACAGCAGCACGTTTCCGACGTCGGAGTCCTGGAAGCCGCCGACGGGCACCGTTGTGGTCACCGGGCCTCCGCGCATCGCCCACGCCAGCGCAGCCAGGTTCCAGATGTGATCTCCCTCGTCGACGCTCAATGACGACGCGGTGTCGGACACCAGCGGCCACAAGCGCAGTGGGTTCAGGAAAGTGGAAGCGCTGGTGGCCTTTTCGAGAAGTGCTGACATGAACGCCCGCTGATTGTTCATCCGGTCGAGATCGGCCAGCGCGGTAGCCCGGGACCGCACGAACCCGAGTGCTTCGGATCCGGTGAGATCCTGACAGCCGGCCGGGATGTTGATACCCGCCAACGGATCGTCGATCGCGTTCTGCACGCACACGTTCACTCCGCCGACCGCGTCGACGATCCCGGCGAAGCCGCCGAAGCCGATCTCGGCGTAGTGGTCGATGTGAACCCCGGTTGCGCCTTCGACCGTCTGTACCAACAGCGACGGTCCTCCGAATGCGAAGGACGAGTTGAGCTTGTCCTGGCCGTTGCCCGGGATCGAGACGTACGAATCACGGGGCAGGCTGACCATCGTGGTCGCGCCGCTGTCCTCGGGAATGTGGATCAGGATGATGGTGTCGGTGCGGCTCGGGCCCACCTCACCGCCGGTGGCCAGCGAGGCCTCCTGCTCCGGCGTCAGGCCGGCCCGCGAATCCGAGCCGACGAGAAGCCAATTGGTGCCCGGTGTGTCGCCTATTCGGCCGGGGTACGAGGTGAGCGCGTCGACTCGCGTCAACGAGCTGTCGACGTAGTAGACGGCACCGCCGACGCCGAGTACGAGAACGAGCAGCACGATCAGAAAACGGCGGCCCCAGCGTCTGCGTTTACGCGGCTTCGCGGCCCTGGGTGGACGCGAATCTCGTTGTGGTCTGGCCGGTTGCGGCCTGGCCGGTTCCCGTCGGCGCTGCGCCGGGGCCGCAGGTTGCCTGCGTTCCTCGACGAACGGCTCCGGTTGCTGACGCGGGGCATAGCCGGTGCGGCCCTGCTGCTCGTCCACGCTTCGTGAGTACTGACGCGTCGAATCGGCTGGTCCGGGTGTATTCGACTGGGGTATATCCGACTGGGGTGCATGAGATTGGGACGCACGAGACTGCGCCGAACCTGGTTCCGGAGCCTGCGACCATGCCTGCTGACCCGCGGCAGAGGCCGCCGGTCCGGGAATGGGCCGGCCGTCGCGCCGAATGAACTCAGTGCCCTCCGGTACCGGCCCCTGCGGCAGCGGCCGGCCCCGAGGAGGACGGTCTGGCGGCTGGCCGGGGCGATTGCCGCGAGGGGGTGGCGGCTGCCCGCCGTACGGCTGTCGGTTTCGGGGCTGGCCGGGTGCCTGTTGGCCTGGTGATCGCTGTTCGGGGGGCCTGTGGCCGGGAGACGGTCGGCCGGGTGGCGGTTGCTGCCGACGGGGTGGTTGCTGCGGGGGTTGCCCCTGGGCGCGACGAGGCTGGGCTGGGTTACCGGGCTGGGCTGGGGGACCGGGCTGGGGCGTCGGATCCTGTCGGGCGTGACGACTCGGTGCCGATCGGTCGGGCGGTGTCGCTCGATTCGGCGGGGTGCGATCTGGAGGTGGCATGCGCCGATCCGGCGTTCCGTGCCGTCCGTAGCGATCGTCGTCGTTCACGGATCGACTGTAGCTGTCGGCGCGTGAACGACCGGGTTCCTTCAGCTCGGATCTCCGTTGGATTCAGGGGAGCCACGACAGATGTTCGCGCAGGAGGGCATAGCCGACGAAGGCGACGATATCGATCAGAGCATGCGCGATCAGCAGCGGCCAGAGCCTGCCGGTGCGCTGCCAGTAGCGGCCGAATACCAGGCCCATGAGGAAGTTCCCGACTCCACCGCCGACGCCTTGATAGAGGTGATAGCTGCCGCGCAGCAGTGACGACCACAGCAGCGACGCGTTCTCGCTCAGGCCGAGTCTGCGCAGCCGAGAGATGAGGTACGCCACGACGATGATCTCTTCGGCACCGGAGTTGGCCAGCGCGTACAGAATCAGTGCAGGGACGCGCCACCAGTGGTCGTCGAGTGCGCTGGGAACGACGTTCAGATTGAAGCCGAGGGCATTGCCCACAAGGTACAGCGCCAGGCCGGGCAGTCCGATCAGTGCGGCCAGTCCGACGCCGTGACCGAGATCGATCTTCAGCCGCGGCCTGGCCAGCCCGATCGCTCGGGGTGCCAGGTCGGCTCGCCACAGCAGGTACAACCCGAGGGCTCCCCAGGCGCACAGTCGCAGAATGCTCAGCAGCTGAAACAGCAGGTCGATGAGGCTGAAACTCGACCGCGACGAGTTCAGTGCGACGGTCTGATCGGACAGGGCAGCGGTCTGCAGCGCGTCCTCGATCAGTGAGAGAACGCTGCTCATCCCGCTGAGGCCGAACGTCACCAGCAGGACGATCCCGATCTCCACCTTGATGGTGGTGCGCTCGCGGGCGTCGGGCAGGGGAGCTGTGCGCTCCGGCGGTGGTGGCGTCAACCAGCTCTTGAAGTCGATCACCGCACGATTCTGCCCTGTTCGGTGCGCCGGTGTATCAGCCGCGGGCGCGCAGGCCGTTGAGGAAAGGGCAGCCGGCGAGCACGCGGAGTGCGCGACTGAGCGAAAGAACATCGTCGACGGGTTGGGCGAATCCCAGGCGGATGTCGTTGTCGCCGTGTTCGCCTTCGATCCGTAGTCGAATTCCATAGCGATCGATACCGAGGGGACGGATCCGGCCTTGCCGCAACGACGGTGGGAGTCGTCGAGACAGTTGGGCGAGCAGATCGGGGTGGTCCGAATCGAGGTGCTCGAGCCAGCTGGTCTCCATCTCCCAGAACGGATCGGGCTCGGCCGCCAACAGCGTGTCGACGTCGACCGGTTCCGCGCCGGTACTGTCTGCCACCACCGCGGAGCCGACGATCAGCCGCATCAGGGACGTGGTGTGGCCGACATCGAGCAGAGCCGGATGGGGGTGTTCCGCGGCGACGGCACCGGCCATAGGGCGCATCAACGACGGCGGAACCGGACGCAGATCGCCGCGAAGCCACACCAGCGATCGCACCGGCTCGCGCAGAGCGAGCGGTGCGTGGTCGGTGAGTTCGAGGACCGCAGGAATACCGGCTCGGGAAGACTGCCAGGTGGTGGCGTCATCGACAGAATCGTTGGGGACGGCCAGGATCATCTCGCCGTTGGGTCGTAGGTGGTGCAGGGACGTGATCACCGGGTCGCGGCCGTCGATGGCCAGGGCCGCACCCTCGGCGCGCATGCAGGCACTGCGTACGCGCTCGGCAGTGGTTGGTCCGGTGGTGGTGGTTGCGCCGAGCATGGGCTCCTCCGATGCGATCGGGCTGTCCAGTAGGTGAGGCAAGCCTAAGTAATGTGCCCCTAAGTTATACCGGTGTGGCAGGGATCGCAAGAGCATCACGGGGCTACGGTGAAGGCGTGCCGATTCCGTTGACCCTCGGTGTGCCACACCGACCCGACCCGAACGCACTCGTGCACGGGTTGCTGCTGCCGATCTGCTCCGACGCCGTCGAGCTGAACAACGCCCCGCAAGGAGCCGAGTACGGACCGCCCGTCGTCCGAGCGTCGACGCTGCTCGCGATGACCGAAACGGCCGAACTCGGACGCGTCGTGGTGCACCTCGACGTCGACCCGGACGAGCTCCGCGCGAGCCGCGCCGGCGGCTACGAGGTGGTCCGATTCGACGTCGACGCTCCCGCCGAACATCTGGCCGACGCGCTCGCACTGCGCTTGCCCTCGCCGCTGGTCGTGTTCCCGGTGTTCGACGCCATCGACGTGGCCGAGACGGCGGAGACCGTCGTCTTCGCGCACCGGACCCCGGGCATCAGCGTCGCCGACACCCCGCGCCGCATCGCCGACGTCCTCGCCGTGGTGTCCCACGCAGACGTGGGTCTGGTCGCCCGCGCGGACACCGGGGACGACGTCCTGGCGATCCTCGCTGCGACGGTGGCGTCACTGCGCGGAGACGACATCGGCGCTGCTCTGGCGACCCCGAATGTCACCGCGCTGCGAGCGCTGATTCCCGAGGCAGCCGAGGCGGTGCGTGAGGTGCTGTTCGGAATCGAGATCGCCGACGCCGTTGGCGCGCGGGCGCGGCTCGTCGAGGTCGGTTTGATCGCCTCGTAGGCGTCGACAACGTAACCTCGAGGCGTGCCTCGCATCGCTTATTTCGGCCCTTCCGGAACGTTCACGGAGATGGCGCTGGCGCAGTTCGAAAAGCTGGGAACCATCGCCGCCGTCGGACCGGATAGCGCCGTCGGACCGGACGGTGCTGTCGAGTGGGGCGGTGCTGTCGAGCGGGTGACGGCAGCGAGCCCGCCTGCGGCGCTCGAAGCCGTGCGCTCGGGTGCTGCGGACGCGGCCGTCGTCCCCATCGAAAGTTCCATCGAGGGTGCGGTACCGCCGACTCTCGACGCGTTGTCCGAGGGTCGACGGTTGCAAATCGTCGCCGAGACCGAGATCGAGGTGGCCTTCACGATTCTCGGTCGACCCGGCGTCACACTCGACTCGGCTCGCACCGTCAGCGCCTATCCCATCGCGCTGAATCAGGTGCGGCAGTGGTTGCAGGCCACGATGCCGAATGCTCAGGTTCAGTCTGCATCGTCCAATGCCGGTGCCGCGGAGGATGTTGCCGCCGGAATCGCCGATGCGGCGGTGTCGACACGGTTGGCCGGCGAACGCCTGGCGCTGCCGACGTTGGCCGACGGCATCATCGACGTCGAGGGCGCACGAACCCGTTTCGTCTTGGTGACACCGCCTCGGCCGGTTGCTCCCCGCACCGGGGCCGACCGCACCGCCGTGGTGTTGGAGCCGCCGAACGACCCGGGCACCCTGCCGGCGGCGTTGGCAGAGTTCGGGATTCGCAACATCGACCTGACGTTCATCGAATCACGTCCTACGCGTTCGCAATTCGGCACCTACCGATTCTTCATCGACTGTGCAGGTCACATCGAGGACTCGCTCGTCGCCGAGGCGTTGACGGCATTCCATCGCAAGATGCCGTTGCGGTTTCTCGGATCGTGGCCCATTGCAACAGGAACGGGGGGATCGGTGCCGCCGCCGATCGACGAACACGTGCAGTGGCTCAGCGACATCCGGGCCGGACGAGGTGATCTGTGATGGGCAAGTTGATTTTGGTGCGGCACGGCCAGACGACCGCGAACGTCGCGAAGATCTTGGACACGGCGCCGCCCGGAGCCGAGTTGACCGACCTGGGCCACCAGCAGGCCGAGCGCTACGCCCAGACCTGGGTGGGCCGCCCGCCTGCGGTTCTGGTGTCGTCGATTGCGTTGCGCGCCAAGCAGACCGCCGGTTACATCGAGCGGGCGACCGGTGTTCCGCTCATCGTGACCGACGGACTCCAGGAGACCTACGCCGGAGATCTGGAAGACCGAGACGACCCCGATGCGCACCGGGAGTTCACCGACATCTTCCAGCGCTGGCACACCGGCGATCTGGCGGCCACCGCGCCGGGCGGTGACAGCGGGCACTCGGTACTGGAGCGTTACGTGCCGGTGCTCGATACTTTGCGCGCGCAGTATCTCGGCGACGACACGGCCGGCGATGTCGTCGTCGTGAGCCACGGTGCTGCGATCAGATTGGTCGCTGCGGTCCTGGCGGGGGTCGACGGCACATTCGCTGCTGACAACCACCTCGACAACACTCAGACCGTGGAGCTGCTCCCGTTGCCCGGTGGTGGTTGGGCCTGCGGCAAGTGGGGCACATTCCTGCCGCCGTTCGAGGGTAAGGGCAGCGAGAGGGCCGACAACCCGATCAGCTGAGCCGGAGTTCTCGAGCCGAGCCGATCAACTCGGTCAGCGCCGCCGTCACCTTACGGTCGGTTGCACCGGTCAACGTGGACCATGACGTGCCGTCAGCGGCCACGGTCGAGGTGGCGACGATGCGTCCGGCTCGGGTGTCGAACAGGGCGACGGGTCTACCGGCGACGTGCCGGGTGCCGTGTCTGGGTGCAACGGCCGTGATCTCGGTTCTGCCGGCGCACGTGGCCATGGCCGATGCCAGGGCCATGGCGCGATCGTCTGCTGTTCCTATGCGGCTCAGGCGGGATGCTGTTGCTCCGACATCGCTGGGTGCGGCGTCGAGGGCTTCGGCCAACAGGTCGGTGGGGGCGTTGATGTTGCCCGGATCGAACGGTGTGGCGGAGCCGATCGTCTCGGCGAGGTGTCGGGCCGGGTCGCCGTGGACTATGCGGAGGGTGATCACATCGTCTCGCCGCACCGCGGACACTGTTGTTCGTTCGTCGGACGCAACGCAGATCCTGATGGTGGGGCCGGGTTCGTCGTGGTCGACGTCGAATACGCGCGCCGAGACGTACCAGTGCGGTTGTTCGAGTACCCGCATCCACTGCTCGAGATCCTCGTGCACTCGGCCTGTGGTGAGCAGACCGGCGCTGTTCAGTGCGGAGCGGCCACGATCGAGTGCGCGATCCCGGTCGGCGGCGTCGTCGAATCGCGGAAACACGTCGAGAACGACGGGTAGTTCGGCGATCGACAGCTCGTCGACCAGGAAATCCATCTCGTCGGCACCGAGCGTGGCGTTCGGCAGTGTGTGGCCCACCGGCACGGTTCCCAAGTCGATCAACGGCCGTTCCCACTGGCATCGGCGACAGGCAGCGCCGGATCCGCACCGATGACGGACGGTGCGACGGTACGGCCGTCGGCGAAGTGCTCGAACTGCTTGAGGTAGTCCGGGGTCTCGTGCTCGTCGTCCTCGTCCTGCGTGCGTGCGCTCGACGCCGGAGCGCCCGCCCCGCCGGTTCCGCGCTGAGCGAGGCCTCCGTCGGCCGGGGCCGGGGTACCGAACGCGGTGGCAGGGCCGCCCTGGCCGCCGCCGAACGCCGAACCGCTACCGGCCGAACCTCCACCGGCTGGACCCAATGCCGACGTCGGCATCCCGCCACTGCCGTAGCCTCCCGGGCCGCCGCCTCCGCCCGCGAACGAGACCGGACGCGTGGACGCTGGACCGACCGCCGGAGATGCCGAACCGGGCGCAAATCCGTGACCGACGCTTGCTCCCGAGCCGCCGGACAATGCCGTCGAGCCGATGTTGGACGCGGCGGTGGCCACGGTCGAGACGCCGGTACTGGCGATGGAGGTGGCAGCACTACCGATCTGTCCCGCCGCAGCGGCCACTCCAGGATTCTGGGTGGCTGCCATCAGTCCGCCCATCGCAGCCTGAACCGGAGACGTCATCACGGCGTTCGCGAACTTGCCGAGGCCGCTGCCGGAATCGGACACGATCGCAGGCGGATGATCGAAGGTGGTCTTCACGACGCGATGCGAGTTGACCAGCTCGAAGCCTTCCATCACCAGGGCTGCCCGGATGTCGAGCAACCGGTCTGCCACCTCGGCTGCTTCGTAGCTGCCGTTCAGCGCGCCGCCCGTCGACGCCGCGGTGACCTTGGCGGCCTGCACCGCGCCGATCTCCACCAGTGACGGCATAGTTGCCAGCGCGACGCCGTACGTGGTTCCGGCGGCCGGGGCCTCGACCGACAGCGCCGCCGCCTTCAGCGCGGTGGTGCCGGTCCAGGTCGCAAAGCGTGCGAGCGCGGCTTGAGCGAGAAGGGCCGATTCGCCTTCCCACCCGGCGGTCAACGACGCGGTGACGGCGGCGATACTCGCCGACGCCTCGGTGAACGCGGCAGCAACCGAACCCCATGCACCGCCGGCCACGTGCAACGGCACTGGACCCGGCCCGAGCAATCGTGTCGAATTTCCCGTTGCCGTGCGTGGCAGCCACACCACACCTGTCACTCCGATTGTCATCCTCTAGCCCCCATGATGTTCGAGCCCTGCGTCGTCTTGTTGTGCTGCAATCGAGTTGCGGTGCGATCGTTTCGGTACGAATCTCAGAAGCCGGGTAGGCCGCCGGCTGTGTCGTCGTCGGTTGCCACGTAGTCGGCAGCCTGCTTCCGCAGTTCCTCGGCCGCTCGGTGCAGCTCTGAAATACCCTGCGCTGCAGCAGGTCCGAAGGTATCGGCTGCGGTGCCGAAGAATCGCTCGGTGAGTAGAGATACCTCGTCGGTGCCCGGCGGTAGCGGCCGCACGGGGATCGCCGTCGCGGTGACGGCCGCCTGTAGCCGGGCGGCGACCGCATCGAGTTCCGACGCAGCGAGTTGCAGTGCCACCGGATCCACCTTGATGACGGTCATCAGCCACGCCCCCTGATCGAAGAACTTCCCCTGTCGGTAGGTAGGACGCCACCGTGCTCGGTTTGGTTCCACCGACACGAGAAAAAGTCAGATCGACTTCTCGGCCACCGCACCGACCGTCCACGAGCCGCCGCGGCGACTGACGGATGTGCGGGTCAGCGGCGCGACGTCGACCCGCCAGAACGAGGCAATCGGGGCATCCAACACCAGTACCACCACGGCCCGAACGACAGCGGGGGAAGTGACCACCACCGTGCGACCGGGCGTCGCACCGACGTCGTCGAGCCACCTCTGTACGCGAGAGAACAACGCGACCAGAGATTCGCCGCCCGGTGGCACGAACGCCGGATCGCTCAGCCAGGCCACCGCGTCGGCGTCGGGCAGATCGGTCATCTCGAGACCGGACCACCTGCCGTAATCGATGTCGGCCAACGCGGGTTCGACCGAGATGTCGGTTCCGAAAACCTGCGCGGTGGCCAACGATCGGGATTCCGGGCCGGACAGGACGCGGTCGGCTCGCGGAATGTCGGTTACCGCGGCGAGGTCTCGAACTCCCGAGTTGTCCAGTGGTTCGTCGCCCGGAAAACGGCCGGTGCGCATCGCGGCGGTTCGTGCGTGGCTCACCAGCGTCAGGCGGGTCACGGGCGCGGGCACCCGATCATTCTGGCATCGAGCTGCGGTCGGCCAGAACAGCGATTGACACAGGGTCGCGTTCGGTGCCACAGTTCGCAGGTTGGACGCGATGTATGCAGGTAATCCGGTGTGAATCCGGAACGGTTGCGCCACTGTGATCGACGTCGGGCACATGTCCGAATTCGAGAGCCAGAAAACTCGTACATCGCATGGCCGTCCCTTCTCTTCGGAAGGGACTACGGGACGCATATCCCAGGAGGACACCCATGGCAATCACCCATTCCCCCAGTAATACGACGGAGTCGGCTGCTCTCGCCGTCATCGTCGCCGCAACGATATTGCTCGCGTTCGTCGTGCTCTACCTCGTCGGATTCGATCAGGGCGCAATCTCCCGCAGTGGCATGTACATGCACGAACTGATGCACGACGGCCGCCACCTGCTGGGACTGCCATGCCACTGACCGGAACCTTCGTTCAGTTGTTGGTGCGAGGCCTGCTCGCCGGACTCGTCGCGGGTCTGCTCGCAGGTGCCGTCGCATTCGTCGTCGGTGAACCACACATCGATTCGGCCATCTCCATCGAGGAGTCGGCAGGCGCGGCACACACGGACTCCGCTGCGCACTCCCACGGAGACGAGGATGCCCTCGTCAGTCGCGACGGGCAACGCGTCGGGCTCTTCCTCGCCACCGGACTCGCCGGCCTGGCACTCGGCGCGATCTTCGCGTCGGTACTGCACTATGCCCGACGCTTCAGCTCACTCCCGGGCTCGACTCTCGCGCTCGTCGGGGCTGTCGGCGGGTGGTTGGCCATCGAAGCCGTGCCGTTCTTCGAGTACCCGGCGAACCCACCGGCCGTCGGAGATCCGGAGACCATCACCCAGCGCACCTGGCTGTGGTTGGCGTCGGTGATCCTCGGCCTGCTCGCCGTCGGAGTTGCGATCTATGTGGCGAAGGTCGTGGCAGCGCAGTGGTCCATGGCGGTCCGCGTGGGTGCTCCTACGGTGGCGTTCCTGGTGATCGTCGGCATCGGTTACGCACTGCTGCCGAACGTGAACGAGGTCGGTTCGGACTTCCCGGCAACCCTGCTGTGGGAATTCCGGTTGTCGTCACTCGCCACCCAGGCAACCCTCTGGCTGGCCCTGGGATTGGGCTTCGCGTTCCTCACCGATCGTGCAGTTCGACCTGCTCGCCGAGAGACAGTGTCGGCGTAGCCCCCGCGTCCGCGTCAATGGACCATTGCACTGCCGAGGGCAGTTTCAAGTGATGGTTGCAACACAGCTCCTGACCTGAGGAGATGTGGAGCAGATGTCCCGACGTGTCATCCCGAACCGAGCAGAG
>NZ_JBITUQ010000027.1:0-68850 GCF_044542515.1 Rhodococcus sp. NPDC078407
GCTGGTCCTCTTTGTGTTTTGTGTGTCCGTGTTGTTTTTTTTGTTTTTGTTCTCGGTTCTGGGGGGGGGGGGCGCCCCCCCCCCCCCCCCCCCCCCCCCCACCACTGCCTTGGCACTAATCGTGCGGGACGACGACCACCGGCACCGGGGCGGCCCGCAGAATCTTGGCCGCACTCGAACCGAGGAACACCCGTTTGGGAGCCGCCAACCCACTCGATCCCAGGAACAGCACATCGCCCGGCTTCCAGTCGAGGTTGGCCATTGCCTCGTCCAACGACGACCCGTCGGCGACGATCGACTGCAGCCCGTCGATATCGGGGAGAGTGCGGGCCGCGTGGTCGAGATTGTCCTGAGCGGCAGCGACCTGTCGTCGTCGGGCGTCCAGTGACGTTTCGTCGCTCGGGGCACCGGTCGGTTCGAGCGAGACCAGTGACACCAAGCGCACCGGCACGTGCGCAGCGCTGGCGAGCGTGATCGCGAACGGCAACGGATTGGGGGCCGAGGCGCGGGTGGGGACGGCGACGGTGAGGTCGGTGATCGGTGCGTCGGAGAGCCGGTACCCCCGAGGAGCAAGTGCCAGCGGCACTTCCGACGCGTGCAGCAGTTGACTGGCGACCGACCCGATCGAGTGCCGGTTCAACAAGCCGTCTCGGGCACCGCCGACGACGATCATGTCGGCATCGGTCTGTGCTGCGAAGTCGATGAGGGCACCCGCGAAGGACTCGTGTTGGAGCACATGGGTAGCCACCTCGATGCCCGACGGCACCCGGGCGGCCGCGTCGTCCACCCAACCTTGCGCCTTAGCGGCGAGCACTTTTCGGTACGGTCCGCTGCCTTCCATGACCGGTTCGTCGACGGCCATGACCAGCACGATGTCGATGGAGGCGTCGAGAGCACGAGCGAGGGCAATGGCCAGGGCTACGCCATCGTCGCCGCTGGGGGTGGCGAGGTAGCCCACGGTGATCTTCATGAGTTCGTCGGTCCTTCTCTTCTAGTAAGTGTCCGGAACCTTGACTTCGGTGGACGCGGTGAGTGTCTTGCCCTGGAAGAAGTCCTTGTTGCCCACGAAGCACAGCAGCATCAGCGGAATGCCGAGTACCAGCATCCCGACACCGAGAACGAAGACTCCGCCGACGGGGCCGTAGACGGTGTAGCCGTAGTCGGGCTGAATCATGTCCACTGCGCTCTGCACGAATGCCCACGTCATCGACAGTCCACCGAGGAGCGGAAAGATGCCGCGCATGAACAGGTTTCGGACGGAGGAGCACAGTGTTCGACGGAAGTACCACGTGCACGCGTATGCGGTGATGCCGTAGTAGAACGCGACCGCGAGCCCGAGCGATGCCACAGAATCCTGGAGTGCGTTGGCGCTGACGAAGGTGAGGACCAGGTAGAACATCAGAGCGGCGGCCCCCATCACGAGCGTGCCGAAGCCGGGGGTCATGTACTTGGGATGGACACTGGCGAACCGCTTGGGCAGGGCCTCGTAGACGGCCATCGACAGCGTTCCGCGCGCGGTCGGCAGAATGGTCGTCTGCGTCGAGGACAGCGCCGAGATGGAAACCGTCAACAGCAGCAGTGACGCCACGAGGGAGCCGGCGACCGGGCCGCCGAGAATGGTGAGCACATCGTCGACGTTGTCCGGATTGTTCAGGCCGATGCCGGTATCGCCGAACCCGGCGAACGACTGCACGGCGTATCCGACGAGCACGTACGTCGCCACGAGAATCAGCGTGGTGATCACCGCAGCGCGACCGGGGGTCTTCTCCGAATCCTTGGTTTCCTCGCCGACGGCCAGGCAGGCGTCCCATCCCCAGTAGATGAAGATGCACAGGATGATGGCCTGCGCCGCGTCGGACATCGTCACTCCGGTGGGGACCAACCAGCTCCACTGAGGTGTGATGGCCTGCGGTCCGGCAGTGCCCGCCCCCACCTTGACCAACGCCGTCACCGACACCCCGATGAGAACGCCGAACTGCACGACCAGCAACACGTTCTGCATGCGCTCGCTGATCAGAATTCCGCGAAAACTGACATAGGTCATCGCAACTATGAAGAACGAACCCAGAGCGACTTTGGCCGCAGTCGACTCCGCCAATCCCGACAGGCCCAGGAACTCGAACAGGTAGATGGCAGCGATCTCGGCCACGTTGGCGAGCACGATGATCGCCGAGACGGCCAGACCCCATCCGGCCATCCAACCGACCCACGGACCGAACGCCTTGGTGCCCCAGGTGAACGACGTGCCGCAGTCCGGTGTGTCGCGACCCAACTCGCGATATGCGAAGGCCGTGAGGAGCATCGGAACGAAAGCCAGCAGGAACATCGACGGTGCTTTGTCGCCGACGGCCAGAACGACGTAGCCGAGGGTGGCGGCCAGGCTGTATGCCGGGGCGACCGCCGACAGTCCGATGACGATGTTGCCGACCAACCCGAGAGCGCCGTTGTTGAGTCCCTTACCCGGAATGGTGTTCGGCGGTTCCGCAATCGACATAGGTCTCTCCGAGGGTCGTGTCGACCGAGGATGTCGGAGAGGGACCCGACAGAATCGGCCGCGTGTGTTGGATGAACACTACGATTTCCGTCGCCGATTCGCTGTGTATCGACGGAATTGTTTTCATCGGAGTAACAATGCAACGAAATGGGTCGCAGAAGCGGCGGAGGCCAGGGGAATCCGCGGACTCGCCGACACTCGTTGACAGGCGCGCGGGTGCGCGAGTCGCGCGCTACCGTCGTCACATGAGCACCGCGGAGAACACACAGGCTTCCACCGGTGGCAGCGCGCCACTCGATCTCGCGTCGATCAGGACAGCTCCGAAGGCGTTGCTGCACGATCACCTCGACGGAGGGCTTCGTCCGCAGACCGTGCTCGAGCTTGCCGACGAGTGCGGATACGACGGGCTTCCCGCTACCGACGGGGCCGAACTCGGCGAATGGTTCCGCGCATCCGCCGACAGTGGCTCGCTCGAGCGCTACCTCGAGACGTTCGCGCACACGGTGGCCGTGATGCAGACTCCCGAGGGACTGTTTCGAGTGGCACGCGAATGCGCCGAGGATCTTGCCGACGACGGAGTCGTGTACGCCGAGGTGCGCTTCGCGCCGGAGCAGCATCTCGAACGCGGGCTGAGCCTCGACGAGGTCGTCACCCACACCCTCGCAGGTTTCGAGGCCGGCATTTCCGCAGCCAAGGTGCGAGGCAAGAACATCACGATCGGCACCCTGCTCACCGCCATGCGGCATGCGGCGCGTTCACGGGAGATTGCCGAATTGACGGTTCGATTCCGCGATCGCGGTGTCGTCGGCTTCGACATCGCCGGTGCCGAAGCCGGCTTTCCGCCGAGCAGGCACCTCGACGCGTTCGAGTACATGCGAGCAAGCAACGCGCACTTCACCATTCACGCAGGCGAGGCGTTCGGGCTACCGTCGATTCAGGAAGCAGTGGCGTTCTGCGGAACCGACAGGCTCGGTCACGGAGTGCGTATCACCGACGACATCACCCACGACGCCGACGGATCGCCTGCGCTCGGTTTGCTGGCCGCGTACGTTCGCGACACCCGAATGCCACTCGAGCTGTGCCCCAGTTCCAACGTGCAGACCGGCGCGGTCGAGTCCTTGGCGACGCACCCCTTCGATCTGCTTGCCCGGCTGCGCTTTCGAGTCACCGTGAACACTGACAACCGCCTGATGAGCGACACCTCGATGAGCCGGGAGATGGTCAAGCTCGTCGAGACGTTCGGCTACGGGTGGAGTGATCTGGAGCGGTTCACCGTCAACGCGATGAAGTCCGCGTTCCTGCCGTTCGACGAGCGGCTGGCGCTGATCGACGACATCATCAAACCCGGTTACGCAGTCCTCATCGGCTGATCCCGCACCGACTTCAGGCGCTACTTCTTGCGGAGCCGGCTCTCGAACTCGCGCTCGAGAGCGCGCCACGCCTCGGCCTCGACGGCGAACGGGGCGCTGGGGGCGAGCCGGTCCGGGCTCGGCTCGAGGGTGTACGAGACGTACCAGCCCAACGGCGTGGACGTGGCAAGCGCCTGCTCGACGGAGTCGTCGCCGGCGAAATCGGCTGCATCGGTGAACAGTTCGACCGCCAGATCCAGTTGATCGACGTCGACGGACGTCGGTCCCTCGGCCAGATCGTCGGCCAGTCCAGGCAGCACGTAGACGTTGTCGTCGGTGATCGCGATGTCGAGAGAGCCGTCGATGGCGGCGGTCTGAATGTCGGAGTAGGTACTGACCTGCGCGAGATCGTGATCGTGATCATCGGCCAGGTACCGGGCGAGGGCGCGCTCGGAGCCGAACACGCTGATCGCCCCGCCGCGGCCGAGGAACACCGGCTTGTCGCCGAGATAGCACCGCAGGGTGTACAGCGTGTCGTCCGAGGTGATGATGCGAATCGGATCGATGCCGACGGTGGTCCAGAACGTGTCCTCGGCTGCGGCTGCGGCGATCGGATCGCGGTCCACCTCGGCAGCGTCGTCGTCGGCAGCGTCGTCATCATCGTCGTCCGAGTCCGAGTCGATGTCGTCCGTGACGTCATCGGCGTCGACCGCGTTCTCGGCCGCCGCGGTGATCTCCGCTTCGGCGACGGCAACGGCAGCGGAGTCGACGTCGGGTGACGTGACGATGGCGTCGACGGCGTCGAGCACGTCGTCCCAGTGCTTGGCCACCGCCGCTCCGATGCGGTCCCACAGTTCGGCACCCTCGCGTCCGAGGAAGTTCTCGACGCCACCGCTGACAGCACCGACGAATGAGTTGGAGCCGAAAAAGCTTGTGACAGGGCGCAGTTCGCAGACGTCACCGATCGAGGCGACGATGTCGAAGGTGGCCTGCAGTTCGGCGAGGACGTCGGCTTCGGGGTCCGAGGCCACGAGCTCCGGCACCGCTACCAGGTCGAAGTGATGTAGATCGTCGGGCTCGAGCTCGTATGCGGCGAGTGCGGAGACCACCGGCCACGACGGGTGGTCGACGAGGTCGTTGTCGTCGTCCGATCTGACGAATGCCGCGAGCTCCGCGACGGTCGAGAATCCGTACAGATCCTCCTCGTGTCCGAGGAATGCCTCCCACTCGTCGTCGCCTTCTCGCCACTCCGGTGCCCACAGTGTCGAGAAGTCACCGGCGGTGAGACCGAGTTCGATCGGGATGATGTCTCCAGCCATGGCGCGAAGCCTATCTCAGGAGTCTGTGAACGAAGCCTGCAGACTTTGCAGGATCGCCTCGTGCAGGTCGAGTGCACCAGCGGCGGCCTCGGCTGCCGTAGCAGTGATCGTCGACGCGAGTACATGGGCGGTCGTTGCGCCGAGATTCTCGGCGAGTTCGAGGTCGACCATGGCACCGGAACCATCGGCGACGACGGTCACCGTGTTGTTCGGTGAGCTGGCTCGAAACCTGATGCGGTCCAGGCGCTCGTGCGTTTCGTGGAGCGCATCGAGCCGGTGCCGGGCGCTGCCGACAAGAATGTCCAGTTCGGTCGTGTGTGCGTGGGTCATACCGACTTCAACCAACTCGTGGGTGCGAAATCCTCTGCGAGATCGTCGTTCGCTTCGGCGGCGACTCGGGCACGAGTGGGTAGTCCGAGGCGATCGAGCACCTCGGTCGGAACGCCGTCCTCGGCCAGCAGGGTGCGGCGTTGTGCGCGTGCTGCCGCAGTGGCCCGCACGCACTGCTGAAGAATCGTCGATGCCAATGCACCTCCGCCGTAACGCAATTCATGTTCGTCGATGGCTATTGCGATCGGCAGCCCGTGCTCAGTGGAGCGCACTGTCACCGATCCCGATCTGGTGCTCGATACCGCGCTGACGACGGTGGTGGTCGAATCGGTCATTTCATGGCCCTTCGTTCGATCTGCCTGTCATTCGGTCGGACGGTAGAAGCCCTTGAAATCCATACCGCTGTTCGTTGTTCGGATCGGCCCCACCTGCACCGGGTCTCCTGCTTCGACGAGCTGACCGTTGCCGATGACCATGGCCACGTGGCCGTCCCACACCGCGAGGTCGCCGGGCATCACGTCGCCCGGTGACACGGACGAACCGATGTCCTGTTCCTGCGCCAGACGTGGAATCTCGACCCCCTGTTGTGCGTACGCCCACTGCGTCAAGCCGCTGCAGTCCAGCCCGCTGCCCGGTGTGGTGCCGCCCCACGCATAGGGCACACCCTGTTGGGTCAGTGCGCTACGCACGGCACCCGCGGCCTCGGTGTTCGGTGCGGTGACGGTACTGCCGTCGGGCAGACGCACCTCGACGCCGCGGCCGGTACTCTCCGTCGACTGTGCAGAATCCGCGGCCGAGTTGCCGAGATAGTTCTGCACGCCGCCGCCGCTCGCCGCGTCGGTTCCGGTGGTAGGAGCGGACACCGACTGCGCGAACGTCTTCGCCAGCTTCTCGCCGGCTTCGATCACCTGCGACGCTGCAGGTGAGGTCATGAGATTCGAGGGTGAGCCCGGAGTGGGTACGGCCTCTCCGCCCACCGGGGCAGGCACCGTCGGCGGAGCGGCGAGTGTCCCGACTTTCGCTGTGTGCGCAGCCAATTCGGCGCGAACACGGGCAATCACCACCAGTGCCCGCTCGAGATGTTCGATAGCTGCCGAGATCAGCATGGTCTGCCCCGGCGGGGTAGCGATGATCGGCCCGGCGGAGAGTGCGATACCCACGAAGGACTGCACGATCGCCTGCAGTTCGAGGAACCCTTGGTGAGTATCGCGGCAGGCGTGATCGACGACGGCAGCGATGTCGTCGGCGTGGTCGGCGAGGGCCAGTGCGCTCGTATGCGCGTTCTCGGCGTATCGAATTGCCGCGTCGGCGGCCTCGCCGTTCCAGTTGGCGGCGAGCTCGGTGATGGCGACCCTGCCGATTCCCTGCGCCGCCTCTATCGCTGCCGAGGACACACGCAGTACATCGGCCGGCCCTCCGGTGGGAAGTGCCCCGTTGCCGAAGGCTCCGAGCAGGTCGACGATCGGACGGGCGAGCAGATCGATCATCGGCGCTTACCGCGCGTCCTGCGCGATACCGGCGGCCGTGCCGGCAACGGTTGCGCCGGTGCCGACATCGGTGAGGGCGTACGACACCGCCGACGCGGTGGCCGCGGAACCGATGCTCGCCACCGCTCCGGCCAATCGCACCACGGCGTCGGTGTGCGCCAGATGGGTACCGGTGACCGCACCGAGAAACTCCTGCCCGATGAGGCCGAACACCGGCGCGAGCACGGCGGGCCCGCACGAGGCGGCGGCAGCACCCGCCGCGGCGATCTGTTGGGCCATGGTCGACGCCACCGCACTGTATGCGAGGACTCCCTCGGTTTCGACGACGAGCTCGGCCATCAGTGCCCCCTGAGAATGCAATCGATTCACGGCCGCCGAGTGCGACGCCCAACTGGTTCGACGCGGATGCCCGCCGTTCGGTTCCCCTGACTTGCCGTTCGCGTCCCACCCCCGGAGTCCTATCCTGTACCGCATGGAAACACACGTGGTCGAACACCCACTGGCCGCAGCTCTACTCACCACGATGCGGGACGAGCGCAGCGACAACGCCACGTTTCGATCGGCTCTGCGTCAGCTCACCCACATGCTGGTCTACGAGGCCACCCGCGATGCGGCGATCGACACCTTCGAGGTACGCACACCCGTCGCCGTCACCGAGGGCACCAGGTTGGCTCGTCCGCCTCTGCTCGTACCGGTCCTGCGTGCAGGTCTCGGCATGGTCGAGAAGGCCAGCAGCCTGATTCCGCAGTCTCGCGTCGGATTCGTGGGAATGGCCAGGGACGAGGAAACCCACCAACCGGTGCCGTACATGGAGTCCCTGCCCGACGACCTGTCGCAGACGCCGGTCTACGTCTTGGACCCCATGCTCGCCACCGGCGGATCCATGGTCCACACGATCGAGTTGCTGGTCGGTCGCGGTGCCGCGGACGTGACCGCGATCTGCGTCGTTGCTGCTCCCGAAGGAGTTGCCGCGCTCGAAGCCTCTGGTCTTCCGGTGCGACTGGTGGCTGCGAGTATCGACGACGGCCTCAACGACAACGCCTTCATCGTTCCCGGCCTCGGTGACGCGGGCGATCGTCAGTTCGGCCCGCGCTGATCTCCGATACCGCCGACCGGTTGGTCCTGGGGGTCTCCTGGCCTTCGGAGGCGTCGCCTGAACCGCGCCCGAGATTGCGGGTGCTCGATGTCGACACCGAGGAGATGGAGTTCCACGAACTGGTCGGCAGCACACTCGGATTCCGGGCGCTGGGTGCGTCCGGCGATCGCTACTGCACCGGGCGGACGGCCTTCCGGGCCGACGGTCCGCCGCGTTACGTTCCGTGCCCCGGCCGGGAGCGGGCGGTGTCGTCCGGGCAGTGCGAGACGTGCGCCGGTAAGGACAGCTTCAGATTCGTGCACACCGTGCATCGCAGTGGGCTCGTCTCGCGCGATCTGGAAAAGCATGTCATGCAACCGCATTGGCTGTATCTGGCGGCGTTCGCCAACGGTACTTTCAAGATCGGAACGGCAGCGGATACGCGTAAATGGGGCCGGCTCGCCGAGCAGGGTGCCATCTGTGCGCGCTACGTCGCCCACGCCGACGACGGAAAGGCCGTCCGAGTGGCCGAGGACCTCGTCACCGAGTCGATGGGGCTTCGGCAGGCGGTGCGATCCACAGCGAAAGCTGCCTCGCTGTGTTTGCCGATCGACGTGGATAGGCTCGAGGTCGCCACCGCTGCCCGGGCCGAGCAGGTCCGCGAGATGCTGACCGAGGCAGGCGTCGCCGGATGCACCCCGATCGACGAACGTTGGGCCCCGCCCGCAGGCCGGGAAGCGTTGAGCGAGAACATCAGCCGCGTCGCCTACCCAGCGGATGTCGCAACCGGATCCCACGGACTCGCCATCAGGACGTGCGTCGGGCAGGCGGTGCTCGCGACCGTCGACGGCGAGACGTACGTCGCGGATCTGGCGGCACTGAAGGGTCGGCGAATCGAACTCGGGGCCTTCAGGTCCGATTTGCCTGCGGTGCAGTCGGCGCTCTTCTGAGGTTAGGGCGCGAGGCCAGTGAGCTGTTCACCATCCATCGATGCAGTTAGTCTCTGCAGCGGAAAATGTGATTGCATCTATGGAAACAGAGGTCGGCCGTCTGCAAACGTCGAATAACGAGCGACAGCATAGTATTCGTTGTGCGGTACCGGCCACCATACGGATCTTCGCATTGTCCAGCGTCGAACCACGCCCGGACATGTAGATTGGTGCCGTGACTGACGACGATGTTGCTGGGAACGGACCTACAGTGACATCAGCGCTGTCAACCGGGGCACCATACGTTGAACGGATGTTGCTCAGGAATTTCAGGGGGATTGCCAACTGCGAAATCGAGTTTGAGCCGACGATGACGGTGCTCGCCGGAAGAAACAATGTTGGCAAGTCGAGAATATTGTCGGCACTGTATCTGGCCCTGGGCGGACGACCCCCGGAGATCGATGACTTCACAGTAGGTATTCAAGCTCAGCCGGAAGTCGACCTGATTGTTGCTCCAGCGCCACCCGTTAGCAACACCGATGACGACGAATTTTCAACGTCGGTAGCACGTTTGTTCGGCGACAGCGTGCAATCGCTGTCAGAGGAGCCAGCGCGTGAACGCATCGCTTGGCGAACAACTGTCTCCCCGTCTGCTGAAGGAATGGGCGCACGGGCGGATGCGCGAATTTTGACGTTCGACGCGCGATCGTCAGTCTGGGCACAACGTTCGGATGCGCAGCTACTTACTAGAACGCAACGTTCGATACTGTCTGTCGATCTGATCAATACCGGTCGCGATTTGCTCGACGAACTCAATCGTCGGGGTTCCAGTATCCGAAGAATCCTCAGCGATCTCGAGATTCCTGGCAGCCAAAGTGCTGCCCTCGAGGAGCGGCTCCTCGATCTCAGCAAAAGCATCTTGGGTGAAAGCGAGACCCTGAAGTCGGTCCGAAGTGCTCTCGACGATTTGCACAAGGCGGTAGGAAGTATCGGTTCGCCGTCGCTGAATCCGCTGCCCGCGAATCTGGATGAGCTTGCGCGCTTGATATCGATCGGATTAGACACGGGTAATGGTCCGCTACCGATGCGTCTCCACGGCGCTGGATCCCGAAGCCTTGCTTCGCTCCAAGTGCAGGGCGTCTTGTACGATAGAAGATTGGGCAGAGACGGTACCGCGCTCCGTCCGTCGCCAATAACGTTAGTCGAGGAACCAGAGGCCCACCTTCATCCCCAAGCAGCTATGGAGCTTGCTGCGCTACTTGGTTCTCTGCAAGGGCAAAAAGTCGTAACAACACACTCGGCGCACCTAATTACCAGCGTGGACCACTCCAGCGTCCGACTCCTGCGGACTGGGAAGGCGAACATCGAAGTAATCGACCTAGGGCCAGCCTCAAGCCTGGCGACGGCCACCCACCGTGCGTTTCGTCCGGACCTTCATGCTGACGAAATAGAAAAGCTGAAGCGACTCGTCGAGAGGCCATTTGGAGAACTGATCTTCGCGACGGCGATGGTGCTAGGTGATGGAGCTACCGAGAGGGCGTTCCTTCCCGCGGTTATCAGACATGCGCTGGGCGGAAAAGCGCACGGTATTTGTGTTGTCGATCCAGGAAGCCTCAACAACGAGTTAGCTACTGCCGCAGTAAAATTTGCGCAGATGACAAGCACCCCCTGGGTGTTGTTCGCCGACAGCGACGTTGACGGGCAGATGGCGGTGGCTAAATTGTTGTCGCTGGGCCACAGTGACTCAACCCGAGTGATCTGGATCAATGGGGTTGACAGAGATGGTAACCCTGTCGATGGTGCCATCGAGAGCTTGTTGCTCCAGTTCGACGAGGGCATGTGCCGGAGGGCCTGTCTCGAAGTCAGGCCGGACCTTGCATCACAAGCAACTTTGCCTTTGATGAAAAAACTGAAGGGGAGTTCTGGGGCATCGCTTGCGCAACATCTAATTTCTGAGTATCCGGATGCATCGGTGTGGCCGTTGCCGCTTAAGACGCTTCTTGAACGACTTGAAAGTGAACTGTAATGGGCAATTTCTTACCTTCAGACGTCCAGCTGAGTGCCGAGCAATTAGAAATTGTAAATGCTGACAGTACAGCCATTCTTGTGGTTGCCAGTGCTGGCAGCGGTAAGACTGAGGTAGTCGCCCGTCGGGTTCAGCGACTGCTTCAGAACGCGGACACTGCAAGTGGAAGAGTCCTTGCGCTTACGTACACAATAAAGGCTGCCGACGAACTGAAAAGTAGGCTGAGGGACCGCACCGGCGAGAATGTAAAATTCGTCGATGCCGAAACAGTTCATGGTTTTGCCCACAGCCTCCTCCGTCAGCATGGCACGAAAATAGGCCTGCCGCTCGAACCAGAGTTGTTGACAAGAGACGAAGACCGTGCAGAATTGATGAATCTTTGGCGTACGAGTCAAGGTCTGCCTCTGCTGGAGGACACGCTGGACGTGTTGCGCTCGGTCGACTTGGACCGCGCGAAACTGCAAACCAATTCTGAGGTCCAGGATTGGGAAGCTGCGCTGGAGAGCGTTCAGGCCCTTGACTATCCCGCACTTTTGGTAGCAGCACGCAAGCTGCTTGAGGTGCGTTCTGCTAGGCGGCAGCTCAACAGAGTTTATTCCCATGTGATCGTCGACGAAGCTCAGAACCTGACACCCGCACAGTACGACCTCATCTCAGCCATTCTGGGTGGCCCAGGTACTGGCGCGGGTGCTACTGCGATGTTTGTTGGCGATGATAAGCAATCAATAATAAGCTTTGCCGGAGCAGATCCTCGACTGTTGCACCGATTCGCTACTGAGTATGAGGCCCTGACGATTCGGCTTACAGTGAACTTTCGCTCTGCAAAGAGAGTTTCGGAACTCGCTACACGAGTCGCGGATGCATTAGGAAACGTGAACACTGTTGAAACGGCGCACGCAGCGGATGGCCTTGTCCAGTTGGCTGAGGGAAGCGACGAAGAAGGCGAAGGCCGAATCGTAGCAGATTGGGTAGCTGATTTACTGTCGAATGGTATGCCCTCGCAAGCGTTATCCGTTAGCGAGCCGACAGCTATGAGTCCAGAAGATATTGCGGTCATTGGGAGATCTGCTAGTTCTATGAAGTCTGCTACGGCCGAGCTTGCGGCAAAGGGCATCGAATTTACATCACTCGGAACTAAGGGGGATTGGTTAGAGGGTGCGCCAGCTAACGTCGCGCTTGAGATAGTGGCGATGAAGGGTGCAGAGTCCCACCGCTCAACACACTGGCACCTCTCTCGCCTACTCGGAGTGCTGCCTGAACGCGTCTCATCCGTGGGAAAATTGCGACTTGTTCTTGAAAGCCATGAGAGTCCTATGATGAGGATGCTTGCGCCACTGCTCGATGCAGATACTGTCTCGGATTTTTTCGAAGTCCTGCGCGGCTTAACCTGGGTGGAGGGTCCGTCCGACACCGAACTCGCGTCCTGGGAATCTGATCTCGCCCTGCTTTTAGCCACTTGGGGCGAGTTCGACCTGACTACCGAAAGAAGTGCGCTAAACTGGGCGAGTTTCCGTATTTTTTGCTCGCGCAAGCAGCGCGGGGAAGAAGGCCGCGGAGTGCAGGTACTGACTATCCATAAATCTCAGGGTAGAGAGTTTCGAGCAGTCGCAATCGTTGGTCTTAATGACGGCCAGTTTCCGGACTTTAGGAACACTACCCCCGATCAACTGCAGTCGGAGCTGAGAGCTTTCTACGTAGCCGTGACGCGGAGTCGTCGAATTTTGCTACTAACCCGAGCGAGAAGTCGATCAACCAGATACGGTGCGCGCGTTGGCAAACCTTCGCCATTTCTGGGATACGCGCGTTTGTGAAGTCAGCATTTTCGTGCCAGGCGGTTAACCGAATTCGCATGTGAGTATCCGGCGAACGTGGCGGTATCCGGTGGACTAATCGTGGTTCGCTGCAACCCGCGAACACCCTACGTCAGAAGTGCTGAGCGAAATCGGTCAGTTCGGCCAGAATCTCGGCTGCTGCCGTCCGCGCTCTCGGCAGGTCCTCGGGGCCGTCGACCTGTTCGATCACTTCGAGGTACGCCTTGAGTTTGGGTTCGGTACCGGACGGTCGCACGATCACTCGCAACCCGGATCCGCTGATCTCGACTGCGTCGGTGCGTAATTCGTCGTCGCGCTGAGCGTAGTCCAGCACGGTGGCGGTGCGACCGGCCAGTTCTGTCGGCGGCGTACTGCGCAACCGATGCATCATGTTCCCGATATCGGCAAGATCCTGGACCCTGCGCGAGACCTGCGACCCCAGGTGCACGCCGAACTCGACCGCGAGGTCGTCGAGTACGTCGAGCAAGGTCCGGCGGTCCTGCTTCAGGCCGGCGGCCAGATCTGCCAGCACCACCGCGGCCGAGATGCCGTCCTTGTCGCGCACCACATTCGGATCGACGCAGTGACCGATCGCCTCTTCGTATGCGTACACGAGGCCCTCGCCGGCGCGGACCAACCACTTGAAGCCGGTCAGAGTGCGGGCGTAGCGGGCACCACGCGCCGGGGCGAGCGCCGAGAGCAGCTGCGAGGAGACAATGGTGTTGGCCACCAGCGGGTCGGACGGTGACGCGCTCAACAGGTGATTCGCCAGCAGGGCTCCGGTCTCGTCTCCGGTCAGCATCCGCCACCCGTCCGGCCCCGGAACTCCGACCGCACAGCGGTCGGCATCGGGATCGAGCGCGAGTGCGATATCGGCGTCGATCTCGGCCGCCAGCGCGAGCAACGCGTCGGCCGCGCCCGGTTCTTCGGGGTTGGGAAACGCGACGGTCGGGAACGCGGGATCTGGCTCGAACTGCTCCTCGACCACCCGAATGTCGCGGAACCCCGCACCGCGCAGTGCGGCGGTCGCGAGATCACCGCCGACACCGTGCAGGGGAGTCAGTGCGACGCGAATGTCTCGACGCGTCGAACGTGGCAGTGCGACAACGGAATCGAGATATCGTGCGGCGATGTCGGAGCCACCCGGCTGGACGATCGCGCGCGGAACGTCGATCGCGTCGGGAGTCGCCTCGATGAGTGCTTCGATCTCCGCGTCGCTCGGCGGGATCAATTGCGAGCCGCCGCGCAGGTACACTTTGTACCCGTTGTCCGCGGCGGGATTGTGCGACGCGGTGATCTGCACGCCGAGCTCGGCGTCGAGCGCCCGTACCGCGAAGGCGACGACGGGGGTCGGGAGCGGCCGAGGCAGCATTACCACGGAAAAGCCCTGGGCTGCGAAGGTTTCGGCGGCTGCGAAGGCGAACTGTTCGGAGCCGTTTCTGGCGTCGCGACCGACCACGATCGTGGACCCACCCAGGCCGTTCTGGATCAACCACGCCGCGATGCCGGCCGAGGTTCTCGTCACCACCGCCACGTTCATCCCGTTCGGTCCAGCGCGTACCGGGCCACGAAGGCCCGCGGTGCCGAACGTCAGGGGACCGCTGAACCTGTCGGCGAGTTCGGACTCGGGCAGGCCGTCGAGTTCCTCACGGGTAGCGGGGTCCGGATCGCCGGCGATCCATCGCTGTACCCGTTCGGAGAGTTCCTCGGTCACAGCCGGGAGACCAATTCGTGCAACAAGGCACCCATCCGGGCGGCGGAATCCTTACCGGCAGCGAGTACTTCGGTGTGATCGAGGTGCTCGCCGGTCATTCCGGCCGCGAGATTGGTGACCAGCGAGATGCCGAGGACCCGGGCGCCCTTCGCCCGTGCGGCGATCGTTTCGTGCACCGTCGACATGCCCACCAGATCCGCTCCGAGAGTGCGCAGCATCCTGATCTCGGCAGGCGTCTCGTAGTGGGGGCCGGGCAGACCGGCGTAGACGCCGTCCTCGAGCGTCGGATCGATCCGGGCTGCAAGAGCGCGAAGTTCGGGGGAGTACGCGTCGACCAGATCGACGAACTCGGCACCGACGAGAGGTGAACGTGCGGTGAGGTTGAGATGGTCGGAGATCAGGACGGGCTGCCCGACGCTCATTCCCTCGCGGATTCCACCCGCGGCGTTGGTGAGCACGACCGTCGTCGCACCTGCGGCGATCGCGGTACGAACCGGGTGCACGACGCGTCGCAGATCGTGACCCTCGTAGGCGTGCGTCCGGCCCTGCAGCAACAGCGTGTGGGTACCGGCGACGTCCACCGAGGTGATGGTGCCCGAGTGGCCCGATGCCGAGGGTGGTGCGAAACCGGGTAGGTCGGCCATGCGCACGGTCGCGGTGGGGGAGCCGAATACATCGGCGGCCGCCTGCCAGCCGGAGCCGAGCACGATGGCCACGGAATGGGTGTCGACTCCGGTTGCCGCGGCGAGGGCGTCGGCGGCGGTGCGCGCGGCCCCCTCGGGATCGGTCACGGGGTCGGTCTCATGCGCGTCGGTGGTTGCCACGGTCCACAACAGTAGGAGATCGACGCGATCGATGCGCGACCGACAGAGGTTGCCACCAGCAAGTTACCCCCGAGTAGTATCCGCTGCATGCCTTATCTCGAACGCGACGGTGACGTCCACATTCTCTTCCTCGGTGCCCAGGACGGCGCGAGCAATCCGGAGAACCGGTTTCACCCGGACTGGATCGACGCCACCCACGCGCTGCTCGACGAGGTCGAGGCGTCGACCGGTCCGGCGGCGCTGGTCACCACGTCGGCGGGCAAGTTCTACAGCAACGGTCTCGACACCGATTGGCTCTTCGCCAACCTGGACAAGATCACCTGGTACCTCGATCGCGTGCACACGCTGTACAGCCGGCTGCTCGCGTTCCCGATGTCCACCGTCGCTGCGGTGCAGGGGCATGCGTTCGGGGCGGGCGCAATGTTGGCCACGTCCCAGGACTTCCGCATCCAACGAGCCGATCGCGGTTTCTACTGCCTGCCCGAGGTCAACCTGAACATGCCGTTCACGGTCGGAATGTCCGCGCTGATCAACTCGCGTCTGCCCAAGCAGACCGCCGTCGACGCCATGACGACCGGACGACGCTACGGCGGTGCCGACGCAGTGGCTGCGGGAATCGTCGAGTCGACGGCTCCCGAAGAATCGCTGGTCTCCGACGCGGTCGCCAAGGCTGCAGCACTGACCAGCACTCGGGGGGCGAACCTGGCGGGGATCAAGAGCCGCATGCACGTGGATCTGCTGGCCGCGTTGAACACCGCGACCGACGACAGCAACTTCAGCTTCGGGAAGTAGCAGCCCCCGCCATCGGTGACAACTGGGCACAGCCGATCCGACTCTCGGCCGCGCTAGTGACACACTGTCTGTCGTGATCGACGAATCGAGCAGCGGTGCGGTGGGCACGGCGATGGACCGCGCCCTCTCCGCTGCCACGGACGAAGTGGTCGCGCTCTCGCACTCGATCCATGCAGAACCGGAGCTGGCGTTCGAGGAGCATCGCAGCGTCGCCAAGATTCTCGACACGCTCCGGGCCCACCACTTCGAGGTCGAATCGGGTGTTGCAGACCTGGACACCGCATTCACCGCGTCGTTCGGTAGCGGGGACCTGGTGATCGGGATCTGTGCGGAGTACGACGCCCTGCCCGAGATCGGCCATGCCTGTGGGCACAACATCATTGCAGGCTCTGCGGTGGGCGCGGCACTGGCTCTCGCTCCGGTAGCCGACGCTCTGGGCATCACCGTTCGCGTGCTCGGCACCCCGGCCGAGGAGACCGGCGGGGGCAAGGTGTTGATGCTCGAGCGTGGTGTGTTCGACGCCGTCGGCGCGGCGTTGATGGTCCACCCCGGCCCCTTCGACATCGTCGGAGCGACCTCGTTGGCCCTGGCCGACGTCGCGGTGAAGTTCACCGGCCGCGCCGCCCATGCCTCTGCAGCTCCGGAGTGGGGCATCAATGCCGGCGACGCGGTCACCATCAGCCAGGTAGCGCTGGGTCTGCTTCGTCAGCACCTGGCACCGGGTCAGCAGTTCCACGGCATCGTCAGCGACGGCGGAGCGGCCCCGAACATCGTTCCCGGCCATGCGGAGTTGCTCTACTACCTCCGTGCGAACACCACGGAGTCGCTCGCGACGCTGACGGCGAAAGCGTTCGCGTGCTTCGAGGCCGGTGCCCTCGCCACCGGATGTACTCACGAGGTACGGACGGTCTCGCCCACATACGCGGCGCTGACACCGGATCCGTGGCTGGTCGCGGCTTTCCGTCGAGAAATCGAAGCGCTGGGCCGATCGCCGTTGGCTCCGGATTTGGAAGGATTTCGCCCGTTGGGCAGCACAGATATGGGAAACGTGACGAATGTTCTACCCGGTATCCATCCCGTCATCGGGCTCGACGCAGGCGGAGCGGTGACGCATCAGCCGGAGTTCGCCGCTGCGTGCGTCACCGAGTCCGCCGACCGAGCACTCCACGACGGAGCCCTCGGTCTGGCCAGAACTGCCGCGCGGGCGGCAGCCGATCCCGACACCAGGGCCCGTCTGCTCGACGGTGTCAGCGCCCGATCGGCCGGGCGACTGTGAACCCTCGCGAGGCCGCGGTCGAGCAGTGGATCCAGTCCCACACGGCAGATCTCGCACTGTGGCGTCGGCACATCCACGCCAACCCGGAACTTGCTCGCCGCGAGTTCGGCACCACCGCATTCGTGGTCGAGCATCTCGAAGCCGCGGGGTTGTCGCCCAAGGTTCTTCCCGGCGGCACCGGGTTGATCTGCGACATAGGACCCGACGGGCCCCGAGTGGCGTTGCGCGCAGACATGGACGCACTTCCGCTGCAGGAGAACACCGGCGCGGCGTACTCGTCCACGGTGCCCGGCGTCTCGCACGCGTGCGGTCACGACGCGCACACCACGGTGTTGCTCGCGACCGGGCTCGCACTGGCGTCGCTTCCGAATCTGGAGTACGGCGTTCGGCTGATCTTCCAGCCCGCCGAAGAGGTCATGCCGGGGGGTGCGCTGGACGCGGTGGCGGCAGGAGCGCTCGACGGCGTCACCAAGATCTTTGCGCTGCACTGTGATCCGCGGCTGGAGGTGGGGCAGGTCGGTGTGCGCCTGGGCGCGATCACCTCTGCGGCCGATACCGTCGAGCTGCGCCTGGATTCGCCCGGCGGACACACGTCCCGGCCGCATCTGACCACCGATCTCATCTATGCGCTGGGCACCGTCATCACCGGCCTACCCGGAATGTTGAGCAGGCGGGTCGACCCGCGGACCAGCACGGTGATGGTGTGGGGAGCGGTGGTCGCGGGTCAGGCGCCCAACGCCATTCCGCAGACCGGCATGTTGACGGGCACCGTCCGTACCGGCGACCACGAGACGTGGGCGTTGCTCGAACCGTTGGTCCGCGAGATCGTCACGGGGCTGCTCGCGCCGACCGGGGTCCGCTTCGAGCTGCATTACCGTCGCGGCGTACCGCCGGTGGTCAACGATCCGGTGTCCACGCACACCTTCGAGAAGGCGATCGGCCGGGTCGGACCCGGCGCATTGGCCGATACCGCGCAGTCCGGCGGCGGCGAGGATTTCTCGTGGTACCTCGAGCGGGTGCCGGGGGCGATGGCTCGGCTGGGAGTCTGGCCCGGTACCGGCCCGCAACTCGACATCCACCAGCCCACGTTCGATCTCGACGAGCGAGCACTGGCCGTGGGTGTGAAGGTGATGACCGGAATCGCACTGGATCCGAACTAGAGGTAGGACACGATATGGCCTTCGAGATTTCGGCGATCGGAACCGTTCGGACGGATCGCGCCGAGGTGGTGGACGACAACTGGGGTTCGGTCGAGTCCGTCATCGACCTCCACGACAGCGTCCTCGACGCCGACGCGACCCTCGGTCTCACCGAGTTCTCGCACCTCGAGGTGGTCTACGGCTTCCACCGCTGTGATCCGGCCGCGACCACCACCGGCTCACGTCACCCTCGCGGCGACACGACGCTTCCTCGGGTGGGCGTTCTCGCGCAGCGCGTCAAGGACCGGCCCAACCACCTCGGTGTATCGCGCTGCGAAATCGTCCACGTCGACGGCCTGCACGTGCGGGTGCGCGGGCTCGACGCGATCGACGGCTCACCCGTGTTCGACGTCAAGCCGTTTCTGCAGTCCATGGTTCCCGACCGCGCAGCCGTCGCGGAACCGACGTGGGTGGCGTCGGTCATGAAGAACTACTTCTGACCTGTCCGTCGACCTACGAGGACGTACCGGGACCGACGTTTCGACTGTTGCGCGTTCGGAGGTCTCGCACGTATTCGGGTGGGGCACCGGCAATTTCGGCTGCCTCCGCCATGACCCCGAGATAGCGCGCCGACGGCAGGCCGCCCTCGTAGGCGTCGAGCACGTACATCCACGCCAGCACCGGCTCGCCGCCGGTCTCGATGCGCAATCGGATCTTGCGGTGAATGCCGAGTTCGGAGCCCTCCCAGCGGTCCAGGCTCTCTTCGTCCTCGTCGGATACGTCGTAGAGCACGACGAAAACCTGCGAATCGGGGTCCTCGACGACCGTTGCCAGTGCGCCTTCCCAGCCGATGTCGCCGCCGCCGAAGGTCAATCGCCACCCGTGCAGCCACCCGGTACCCGACAGGGGTGAGTGCGGGCATCGCTGCAACATCTGCTCCGGATGCATGTTCGATCCGTAGGCGGCATAAATTGGCACGTCGGCCAGCCTAAACCGTATCGGGGCCCGTTGACGCGTCGTGGTCTCGTTTCGGTGAGTCGTCGCAGGTCCGCCCCCTTGGCGGGCGACCGAAGCCTGCCCTACCGACGCGCCGAGGCGGCGTCTGGAATACCGTTGAGGTGACAGGGCGACAGAATTTCGAGCACGCGAGAAGAGGATCAATGACCCGGATTGTGATCATCGGTGGTGGTCCGGCAGGGTACGAAGCAGCATTGGTGGCCGCCCAACACGGCGGAGAGGTGACGCTGGTCGATTCGGACGGGATCGGCGGTGCCTGCGTTCTCTGGGACTGCGTGCCGTCGAAGACGTTCATCGCCTCGACCGGCATTCGCACCGAGATGCGTCGAGCCAGCGACCTGGGCATCTCTCTCGACCCGTCGCAGGCAGCTGTCGCGCTACCGAAAATTCACGACCGCGTGAAGAGCCTCGCGCAGGCCCAGTCCTCCGACATCGCCCATCGCGTCACCACGGTCGGCGTTCAGCTGCTGGCCGGGCGCGCTGAGATGATCGACTCGCACGTCGGGATGGCCTCGCATCAGATCAAGGCGGTGCTCGCCGACGGCGAGGAGCGCATCCTCGATGCCGATGTCGTGCTCATCGCAACCGGAGCTCGCCCCCGCGTGGTCAAGGGGGCCGAACCCGACGGCGAACGCATCCTCAACTGGCGTCAGCTCTACGACCTCGACGCCCTCCCCGACCACCTGGTGGTCGTCGGATCCGGTGTGACCGGTGCCGAGTTCGTTTCTGCCTATACCGAGATGGGGGTCAAGGTCACTGCGGTCTCGAGCCGTGACCGCGTGCTTCCGCACGAGGACGAGGATGCCGCTCTGGTCCTCGAGGATGCGTTCAACGAGCGCGGCGTCACCCTCGTCAAGCATGCCCGCGCCGATTCTGTCGTCCGCACCGACGACGGAGTTCTCGTCACCCTCTCGGACGGCCGCACCGTCGAAGGCAGTCATGCGCTGATGACCGTCGGATCGGTGCCCAACACGTCCGGTCTGGGCCTCGAGAAGGTCGGTATCGAGCTCGACAAGGGCGGCTACCTGCGGGTGGACCGCGTCTCGCGTACCGCGGTAGCAGGCATCTACGCTGCCGGTGACTGCACCGGTCTATTGCCACTGGCCTCGGTCGCGGCGATGCAGGGACGCATCGCGATGTACCACGCACTGGGACAGGCAGTCAGCCCGATCAAACTCAAGACGGTGGCCTCGGCAGTGTTCACTCGGCCCGAGATCGCGTCGGTGGGTGTCGCGCAGACCGCGATCGACGCCGGTGACGTACCGGCGCGCGTGGTGATGCTGCCACTGACCACCAACCCGCGAGCTAAGATGAGTGGGCTCAAGCGTGGTTTCGTGAAGATCTTCTGTCGTCCGGCCACGGGCGTCGTGATCGGTGGTGTCGTGGTCGCCCCGAGTGCATCGGAGCTGATTCTGCCGATCGCGATGGCGGTGCAGAACAACCTCTCGGTGAACGATCTGGCCAACACGTTCTCGGTGTACCCGTCGCTGTCCGGTTCGGTGATCGAGGCTGCGCGTCAGTTGATGGCACACGACGATCTGGACTGATCTCATCATGTGAGAATTACATTTCATATCTCGGGCACTCGTGAGACAGTCGAAGGAGCGGACACACCCGTCCGCTCCTTCTTCGACTCAGCGGATCCGCGGGCCGTTCTCCCATTCCTGCTGCCCCGGAGTCTTTCTCATGTTCGCTACGTACCCTCCCGCCGGCTTGGCCAGGCGCACCGAATCACTCTCCAGCTCAGCCATCCGTGATCTCCTTGCCCTCACTGCACGCGACGACGTCATCAGCCTGGCCGGCGGGCTGCCGGCCACGGACCTGATCCCGATCGACCGCATCGCGGCTGCAGCCGAGGCGGTGTTGCGGACCCCGGATGCTGTCCAATACTGCGAGACCGCCGGTCATCGCACGCTGCGCGAGGTGATCGCGGCGCGGGAGAGTGTCGAGCGCGGGGGAGTGAGCGTTCCGACGGACACCGTCGTCGTCACGCATGGATCGCAGCAGGCGCTGACGCTGCTCGCCCAGGCGTTGATCGACCCAGGCGCCGTTGTCGTCGTGGACGAGCCTGCCTACACCGGTGCGCTGCAGGTCTTCTCGATTGCCGAAGCGCGCATCGAGGCCGTTCCCATCACCGAAACGGGAATGGACACCGACGAACTCGACCGCAGACTGACGGCAGGGTTACGGCCCACGCTGGTTCACACCGTCGCGAACTTCCACAATCCGCGTGGCGTCACGATGAGCGAGCAGCGTCGACGCCACCTCGCGGCGCTCGCGGATCGCTACGGATTCTGGGTTGTCGAGGACGACCCGTACGGCGAGATCTGTTTCGCAGCAACCGATCCCGCTGATGGACGCGGCACTCCGCCGCCGCCGATAGCGTGCTTCGGCGATCGCGTCATCCGGTTGTCGAGCGCCTCGAAGATTCTGGCCCCGACGCTACGGGTGGGCTGGTTCGTCGCCCCGCCCGCCGTGTGTGCGGCCGTCGAGCTCCTCAAACAGGGTGCCGATCTGTGCGGTTCCTCGATGACGCAGCTCATGACCGCGGACATGCTCGGCGATACCGGCTGGCTGGCCGTGCACCTGGGCACACTGCGTCGCGAGTATGCCTGCCGTGCAACCGCACTGACGGACGCACTCGATGCCGAGTTCGCGGGTCTGCTCACGGTCTCGCGTCCGACGGGTGGAATGTTCGCCTGGGCCACCTTCGAGGACGGGACCGACACGACCGCGTTGCTTCAGGTTGCACTGCAGCACGGGGTCGCGTTCGTGCCCGGCACAGCATTCGGTTCGGATTCGCGCTACCGGCACTCGCTCCGGTTGAGCTTCGCCGGCTCGACCCCGACCGTGTTGGCGGATGCAGTGCGACGATTGGGTGCCGCGCACTCGGCTTCGGCCCGGGGACTCTGAACCCAGTTCTCCAACCACTGCAGGTTCTGCGCTCGAACGACCCGGGGCGGTAGCCTGACGTGCAAGCAGTGCGGGGATTTTCGACGGAGAGGGAGCGCCCAGTGAGCAACCGATCGAACACGAAGTTCCTCGGACCCGTTCAGCGGGTGGAAGCGTGGGACCAACTCGGATCGGAACAATTCGACGTGGTGGTCGTGGGCGGTGGCGTCGTCGGCTCCGGTGCGGCCCTCGACGCGGCGACTCGGGGTCTGAAGGTGGCTCTGGTCGAGGCGCGTGATTACGCGTCGGGCACGTCGTCTCGCTCGTCGAAGATGTTCCACGGCGGGCTCCGCTACCTCGAGCAGCTCGAGTTCGGGCTCGTGCGCGAGGCGTTGCACGAACGCGAACTCTCGTTGTCCACACTTGCACCGCACTTGGTCAAGCCTCTGAAATTCCTGTTTCCGCTCACCCATCGCCTGTGGGAGCGCCCGTACATCGCCGCAGGTATCTTCCTGTACGACCGCATGGGCGGGGCCAAATCGGTGCCGCAGCAGAAGCATCTGACGCGTTCCGGTGCGCTCCGGATGTCCCCCGGTCTGAAACGAAAGTCGCTGATCGGCGGAATTCGCTACTACGACACCGTCGTCGACGACGCCCGGCACACGATGACCGTCGCCAGAACGGCCGCCCACTACGGCGCGGTGGTGCGTACGTCCACGCAGGTCGTCGGGTTTCTTCGTGAGGCGGATCGGGTGTCCGGTGTGCGCGTGCGTGATTCGGAAACCGGTGCTACCACCGAGGTGCGGGCACACGTGGTGATCAACGCCACCGGAGTGTGGACCGACGAAATTCAATCGTTGTCCAACATGCGCGGACGGTTCCGGGTGCGCGCCTCGAAGGGCGTGCACATCGTGGTGCCCCGCGATCGGATCGTCAGTGAGGCCGCGATCATTCTGCGCACCGAGAAATCGGTGTTGTTCATCATTCCGTGGGGTGCGCACTGGATCATCGGTACCACCGACACCGACTGGAACCTCGACCTCGCGCACCCGGCGGCCACCAAAGCCGACATCGACTACATCCTGGGCGAGGTCAACTCGGTGCTCGTCACGGCATTGACGCACGAGGACATCGACGGTGTCTACGCGGGCCTACGGCCACTGCTCGCCGGTGAGAACGACGAAACCTCCAAGCTTTCGCGCGAGCACGCGGTCGCTCGGGTGGCACCGGGACTCATCGCCATCGCCGGTGGTAAATACACGACCTACCGAGTGATGGCGGAGGACGCCGTCGATCTCGCGGCCGAGGACATCCCGGTACGAGTGGCGTCCTCGATCACCGAGAAGGTGCCACTGGTCGGTGCCGACGGTTACTTCGCGCTGGTCAATCAGGCACCTCACTTGGGCGACATGTACAACCTGCATCCCCATCGGGTGACGCATCTGCTCGACCGATACGGCTCGTTGATCGACGAGGTGCTGGCGATGGCGGACGGCAAACCCGAACTGCTGCAACCACTCACCGATGCGCCGGCCTACCTCCAGGTCGAGGTGGTCTATGCGGCTGCGGCGGAGGGCGCATTGCATCTCGAGGACGTGCTGTCGCGTCGAACTCGTATCTCGATCGAGTACTCGCATCGCGGGATGAACTGTGCGGGTCAGGTGGCGGCGTTGATAGCGCTGATCCTGGGGTGGGACGAGGCCACGGTCGATCGTGAAGTCGAGACGTACCGCGCCCGCGTCGAAGCCGAGATCGAATCGCAGCGCCAGCCCGACGACGAATCGGCGGACGCTCTGCGCGTCGTCGCTCCGGAGGCCCGGCAGGAAATTCTGGAACCGGTTCGGACGATCTAGCGCGTTCGGACCAGCGTTCGAGGTGCGTGAGCTGCGGTAGCGCCGGAGACAGCCATGACCAGCAGGGTGATTAGTGCCAATGTCAACATGGGTTCCATGGTGAACGGCGATTCTGTGAGCAGGCTGTATCTCGGCTGACAAGACGCCGTCAGATGTGCGCGGGTTGGCAGTGCGGGCAGTGGTAGATCTGCCGTTCCTCGAGTGGATTGTCTCCGATCAGTCCGAACTCGATGGTGGTACCGCACCGTCGACACGGCTTGTTCTCGCGGCCGTACACCCAGAAATGTCGTCCGGGACGCCGATCCCCGGTGGTGACGCGTTGGTTGCGGTCCTTGTTGGCCATGATCAGTCGATAGGACAGGTCGATCGTCTTCTTCAGGTCACCGGCTTCGCCGACCGGCGTGCGGGGATCGACTCCGCGAAGGAAGCAGATCTCGTTGCGGTAGACGTTACCGAGGCCGGCGATGTTGCGTTGATCGAGAAGCGCGAGCCCGATCGGCCGAGCCGGATCCGACTCCAGATTGGTGAGGGCGATGTCCGGTTCCCAGTCGGGTCCGAGTAGATCCGGTCCGAGATAGCCGACAGCGTCGTCCTCGTTCTCGAGGATCTCCAGTACGCCCAGCTCGAATCCGATGGCCTGCGCCTTCTCGGTGTTCAGAATTATTCGAGCTTGGAAGGCCGGACGACGCCAGCGAGCCCCCAGCGCATAGACGTGCCAGGTGCCTTCCATCTTCAGGTGCGAGTGGATCGAGTAGCCGCCCACTCTGATCAGCAGGTGTTTGCCCCTCGAAGAGACGGACTCGACCGTTTCGCCGGTGAAGTCCACTGTGGCGTAACGGGGTACACGAATGTCGCAGGCAGTGAGCTGCTGGCCCTCGAGCGCTGCCCGCAGAGTGTTGGCGGCGCGCCAGACGGTATCGCCCTCGGGCATGTGCATCCTCTTTCGTTTTCGGGGGCGGTGCTTCAGCGACGAAGGCGAAGTCCGCGTGGGGTCGCCGAGAACCCGGCTTCGGTCAAGGTCTTCGCGAAGCCGGTGCCGTGGATGTCGTGACCGTTGATTCGCTCGACCAGCAACTTGTCCACCCCGCCGCGCTTGACAGTGGTCGCCAATGCCGTTGCAGCAGAGGCGATGTCCTCGTTGTTGTCGCCGAAGGTCAGCACCGACTTCCCGCCACGTTCGACGAACATCGTCAACTCACCGCGAACGAGTACGACCAGCGCGCCCGCTTTGCGGCCAGGCCGATGCTTCGTCGTTTCGTCCGGCTCTTCGCTGCCGCCGGCCTTCGGCCAGGGCAGTGCACCGCCGTACGGATTCGCCGGATCGCAGGACGCGAGCACCACGGCGGTGGCGTTCTTCTTCGGTTCGTCGTAACTACGCAAACGGTCGACGACGTCGGAGGTGGAGAACTGGGCACCGCCGAGCGAATCGACGAAGTAGCCGCGTCGGCAGCGACCGGAATCCTCGAACCCCGTCAGCACCTTGTACATCGTGGCGAACCCGCCTGGGACGCCTTCGTTCATGACCGAACCGCGCGTCACCACGCCGTAGCGCTCGAGGAGTACGTCTGCGGTGGCATGAGCGCGGACGGTGAGGTCCGGTTCGAGTTCGGGCAACCGTGACCACCGACCGCCGGCCGTCGGTGGGCCGGTGCGGGTGGGTAGGGACGGCCGCTCGAACTGACGGTAGGAACGCAGGCGCGGGGTTCGACGCGGCGATCGATGACTCGGGGCGGAGCGGGTGGCCGTCGAGTTCAACAGCGCTCGCAGTGGTGCGAACGTGTCGTTGCTGAGTCGTCCGGCCCACACCAGCTCCCAGAGCGCAGCCTGCAGTGCGTCATCGTCGGTGCTGCCGACCGTGTCGGAGAGCTGGCGGAAGAAGTACGCGCCACCGCCCGCGACTGCGTCCTGGATGCGAATCTGCAACTCGGACAGGTCGGATTCGGCGGCGGGCACCAGAGTCAGCGGGGCGGTGTCGGCCATGTGCAGGCTCACCCAGCCGTCTTTGGACGAGATTGCACCGTGCCCCGCCCACAACACCTCGCCGGTGGAGGTCAACTCGTCGAGCATCGCTGGACTGTAGTCGCTCACTCGCGCCGAGAGCACGAGTGATTCCCATGCAGACGCCGGAACGGGTACGCCCGCAAGCTGTTCGATGACTGTGGCGACGCCGTCGATTCCGCTGAGGCGTCGACTGTCGACGTGCTGCCACGCCGGAAGGAAGCGGCCCAGAGTGGCGGTCGAGACGGGCTCGACCTCCTGCCGCGCCGCCGCCAGTGAACGACGCCGCAACCGCCGAAGGACCTCGGCGTCACACCATTCGCTCCCCGTTGTGCCGGGACGAAACTCGCCCTCGACGACGCGTTTGTCGACGGCCAGTCGGCGCAGTACGTCGCGCACCACCGCGGTACCCACGCCGAAACGCGCGGCCGCGTCGTCGAGGGTGAACGGGCCGTGAGTTCGGGCGTACCTACTGATCAGGTCGACCAGTGGGTCGTCGACGGGTTCGATGAACGCGGCGGGTGTACCGATGGGAAGCGGAACGCCGAGTGCATCCCGCAAGCGAGCTGCGTCCTCGATGGCCGTCCACCAGGTGCGGCCGGCGAACGAGACCTCCATCGCCCGCTTGGCATCGGCGAGCTCGGTGAGCCACTGCGGATATTCGTCGCCGTTGGTCCGCAGACCGACTTCCTCGACGGTCAGCGGACCGAGGAGCCGCAAGAGATCGGCTACGCCTTCGATGTCCTTGGCGTGTCTGTCCTCGGGCAGACGCTGCAATTCGAGTTCGGTGGTCGTGATGACGCTGTCGTCCAGCAACTCTCGCAGCTCGACGCGCCCGAGTAGCTCGGCGAGAAGCGCCGAGTCGAGGGACAGTGCGGCGGCCCGGCGCTCGGCCAGTGGGCTGTCGCCCTCGTACATGAATGCGCCGACATAGTTGAAGAGCAGCGAATTCGCGAAGGGCGAGGGAGACGGTGTTTCGACGTCGACGATCCTGATCTGGCGTCGGCCGATGCGGGCCAGAATGTCTTCCAGTGCGGGGAGGTCGTAGACGTCCTGGAGGCACTCGCGCACCGTTTCGAGCAGAATCGGGAACGTGGGGTACTTCCGGGCCACGTCGAGCAGCTGTGCCGATCGCTGGCGCTGCTGCCACAGCGGCGCGCGCTTACCCGGATTGCGACGGGGGAGAAGCAGTGCGCGAGCGGCACATTCGCGAAATCTCGATGCGAACAACGCCGATCCGCCGACCTGCTCGGTGACGATGTCGGCAATCTCGTCGCGCTCGAACACGAACAACTCTGCGCCGGGCGGCTGGTCATCGGTGTCCGGGAGCCGAACGATGATGCCGTCGTCGGATGCGGTGGGGGCGGCGTCGATGCCGTACCGCTCGATCAACCGTGCTCCCACGGCGAGAGCCCACGGCGCGTGCACCTGCTGGCCGTAGGTGGAGTGCAGCACCAAGCGCCAGTCGCCGAGTTCGTCGCGAAAGCGCTCGACGATCATCGTCTTGTCCGTGGGCAACTGTCCGGTGGCCTCCAACTGCTCGTCGAGCAGTGCGATGAGGTTGTTGACGGCGTTGGAGTCGAGCCCGTCGGTGCTCAACCGTTCGGCCAGGTTGCTTCTATCGGTGGTGCTCCGAAGGAACTCGCCGAGCGCCTGGCCCAATTCGGCCGGTCGGCCCAGACCGTCGCCGTGCCAGAACGGAAGCCTGCCCGGTTGGCCGTACGCCGGGCTGACCAGTACGCGGTCGTGGGTGATCTCCTCGATCCGCCAGCTGGTGGCACCGAGCGCGAACACGTCACCCACTCGTGATTCGTAGACCATCTCCTCGTCGAGTTCGCCTACCCGGGATTGCTTTTCGCCGACCATGTACACGGTGAACAGGCCACGGTCCGGGATGGTGCCGCCAGAGGTGACGGCGAGTCTCTGCGAGCCGGGGCGGCCGGTGAGAGTGTTGGCGTCGCGGTCCCACACGAGCCTCGGCCGAAGCTCGGCGAATTCGTCGGATGGGTAGCGACCCGAGAGCAGATCCAGAGTCGACTCGTAGGCCGACCGGGGGAGTGTTGCGAAACTACCGGTGCGGCGGACGGATTCGAACCAGTCCTCGGCGTCGATGGGTTCGAGCGCGCAGGCCGCGACGGTCTGCTGGGCCAGCACGTCGAGTGGATTGGCAGGTACGAAAAGTGCCTCGATCTTGCCCGAGGTCATGCGTTCGACGGTGACTGCGCAATGGATCAGATCGGTGCGGTGCTTGGGAAACAGCACACCTTTCGAAATCTCGCCCACCTGGTGGCCGGCGCGGCCGACGCGTTGCAACCCACTGGCCACCGACGGCGGTGCCTCCACCTGAACCACGAGATCGACCGCGCCCATGTCGATTCCGAGTTCGAGGCTGCTGGTGGCCACGACGCAGCGCAACCGACCGGTCTTGAGGTCGTCCTCGATCAGCGCGCGCTGGTCCTTGCTGACGCTGCCGTGGTGGGCCCGGGCGAGCAGTGGGTCGGCACCGTGGTTCACGTCGGAGGCGGTGCCGACCTGGGACGGTGGCTTGTGCTCGGTGTCCACATCGCCGCCGATACGTTCGGCGTACACCTCGTTGAGGCGTGCGGTGAGGCGTTCGGCGAGCCTGCGCGAGTTGGCGAACACGATGCACGAACTGTGCTCGAGGATGAGATCGACCATCTTCTCCTCGACGTGCGGCCAGATCGACCCCTGCGCCGGCGGAGCAGCGGAGGTATCGGCGTTCGAGTCCGTGACACCGAGCTCGGTCATGTCCTCGACGGGAACCTGGACGGTGAGGTCGAACGTCTTGGGGGCCGGCGGTGCCACGATCTCGATGGGAGCGGCACCGGCCAGGAAGCGTCCCACCTCCTCGTGTGGACGCACGGTCGCGGACAGTCCGATGCGTTGCGCCGGCTTGTCCAGCATCGCGTCGAGCCGTTCGAGCGACACCGCGAGGTGAGCGCCACGTTTGGTGCCTGCGACGGCGTGGACCTCGTCGACGATCACGGTGTCGACCTCGGCGAGGATGTCTCTCGCGGCCGAGGTGAGCATGAGGAACAGGGATTCCGGAGTGGTGATGAGAATGTCGGGTGGAGTCTTGATCATGGTCCGGCGATCTGCGGCGCTGGTGTCGCCCGAGCGGACCCCGACGGAAATCTCGGGCGGGTTCAGGCCGAGGCGCTTGGCCGTCTGCGTGATGCCGACCAACGGGGCTCGCAGATTGCGCTCGACATCCACCGCGAGAGCCTTGAGCGGCGAGATGTAGAGCACTTTGGTCTTGCGAGTGCTGTCCGCACCCAGTTGCGCCAGCTCGTCGAGGGCCCACAGGAACGCCGACAGCGTCTTTCCCGAACCGGTCGGGGCGACGACCAGGGTGTGCGATCCGCTGGAAATGGACGACCAGGCACCGAGCTGTGCCGACGTGGGGGCCGGAAATGCGCCGGTGAACCACTCGCGAGTCGGCCGCGACAGCTTCTCCATGATGTCGGTGCCGATACTGTGCCTGGCCATCCCACCATCATGCCCCGAGGCACCGACAGGTAACCCCGGCGCGCGACGCCGTGCGCTGCGGTGTCGTTTCGCCCGATTCGGGTACCCGGAGCCCATGACCGACGACCAAGAGATCATGC
This sequence comes from Rhodococcus sp. NPDC078407, assembly GCF_044542515.1. NCBI lineage: Bacteria > Bacillati > Actinomycetota > Actinomycetes > Mycobacteriales > Nocardiaceae > Rhodococcus > Rhodococcus sp. NPDC078407. The sequence continues at coordinate 29,955 of NZ_JBITUQ010000027.1, forward strand.
AGAAGATTTCCGCGAAGCTCGACGCTCTGCTCGGCAGCAAGACCAACGGCCTGCAGAACGAGGTGCCTCCGGGGGCGAGCACCCAGTCCGACGAGGACGACGCCGAGCACGGGCCACTCGGTCGTGACTACCACCTGGCGAGCAAGTACGCGCAGGCGCTCGCCATCAACGAGCCCGGGGTGATCGACCGCGACGAGTTCGATCGACTGGTCGCCGAATACGGCTGATCCGTCGTCCCGACGTCTGCCCCGGCTTTTTCGAGGGTCGGGGCTTCGTCGTGGTCGCCGGCCCCACCTGACGGTTCGGTATCGAGTGGAATCCGCAGAATGCCGCGTCCGGTGCCCGATCGTGAACGCTCGGGTGCGGCGGACGTGGCGGAGAGCCCGGTGCCGGATCTACAGTCGATGGGGTGACCGAACGCAAGAAGCCAGGAGTCACGTTCGAGTCCTGGGTGGACAAGCAGATACGCGAGGCGCAGGACAACGGTGCGTTCGAGGGTCTCGAGGGCACCGGAAAGCCGATACCGGTGGGCGATCCCGGCGACGAGCTGTGGTGGGTACGTGGTTACCTGAAGCGGGAGAACCTGCCTGCCGACGCATTGCTGCCCACCGCACTGCAGCTGCGCAAGGAGATCGAGCGGTTGCCGTCCATCCTGATAGGGATTCGGCGCGAGGACTCGGCACGAGATGTTTTGGACGAGTTGAATGCTCGCATAGTCGATTGGATACGGTTTCCGACGCCGCCGATAGTGCCGTTGGGGCCGGTCGACGTCGACGCATGGCTCGCGAAGTGGCGAACCAACCGAGCCGAGGTGGACCGACTGGAGCGCGAGCATCGCTCGCAGTCGGCCGACCCTCGAGCATCGGAATTCGGTACTTCAGGCACATCGTGGTGGACGCGCGCGCGTCGGACATTCACCCGGCGGCGCTGAGACCCGTCGCCGTCGTGCAGAGGGCCAGCGCATCGGCGGCCGTCGACACGAACGGAATGTCGGCTGTTCCGTCGACCCGAATCTTCGATGGCAGCAGCCTGTCGGAGGAGGCCGGTTCTTCCATCGTCTTCCATCCGGTGGCCCGCCTGACAATCCCGCCGATCAGAGTGTCCGCCGCGTGGCGGGTTCCGCTGCGCACAGAAACCGGCGCGGTATCTAGCTCGACTCGAGCGAATCGTAGTGCGGCATCCACGGCCTCGGTGGTCTGCGCTGCCGACGACCGACCGCGTGGACCGGTGCTCAAACCGTGTCCGGGTAGATCGAGCAGCACAGCATCGACGCCCCCGGCAGCAATGTCCGAGGCCAACGACGTGAGATAACGCGCATGCAGACCCGCGTTGGCGACGAGTACCACCGACTGTCCGGATCCGACGGAAGCCCGATGGATCTCGACGTGCACGCTTCCGTCGCCGGTCTCGAGCTGGCGATGTTCCACCTGCAGTGCCGCGACATCGGATCGGCTCAACGCAACAGCTCCCGACGCCGGGCGCAACGCCGCTTCGCACGCGACGCCGCGTACGAGGGCGTCACCCCGTCGCAGCAACGACTTGCCTTTCAGCAGAATCATCACCGCTGCGCTCTCGTGTGCGGTGAGTGTCGGTGCCCAGCCGGTCGCGCGGCCGAGGGCCGAGGAATCGACAATGGGCTCACCCGGCGTGACCCACTGGCCCGAGAACGGGGTGAGCCCCAGCCTGAAAGCCATGTTCGCGACGTGCGTTGCGGCCTTCTGCGGGACGTCGAACATCAACTGCCCCTGCATCGCAGCGAGTTCGCGCACACCTACCCAATCCACCGGACCCAGGTTGTACGGGCCCACGAGATCGGTCTTGGCCGCACGATGGAATGCGTCGGCCATATCGTCCTGGTACAGAAATTGGTACGACGCCCGATCAGCGTCGGGAAACGCTCCGATCGGCCCGGTGAACTGATCGATCCCGTCGTTGGCGAAGTCCGGTCCGACGATGTAGGTGCACCGCAACATGGAAATGGTCATCTCACCGGGGTGCCTACGGAGCCACCACTCTGCGTAATGCTCGACCTCGGCCTTGTCGTAGAAGTAATAGCGATTGGGATCGCCTGCAGGATAACTGTTCTCGGTGAGTGGTTCCGGAGCGATGTCGGCACCGTAGGCGTTTATACTCGACGCGATCACCACTCGGGTAACGCCTGCTCGATAGGCAGAATCGATGACGTTGCGTGAGCCTCGCAGGTTGATGTCGTGGGTTTCGGTCTTGTCCTTGAGCTCCTCGACCACGAACGCCAAGTGCAGCACGACGTCGCATCCTTCGAACGTCTCCTCGAGGTCGGGAGAGCGAATGTCCGAGCGGAGCGAGGTGAACTTCGGGTCCGTGACTCGGGCTGGGCGACGGGCTATTCCGATGACCGAGTCCACCTCGGGGTCATCGAACAGCCTGGGCAGTATCGCGGCTGCGAAGTCACTGGTGGCTCCGGTGACCGCGATCCGCAAGCCGCGGTGGTGCTCGCTCATTTCGGCAGTTCCGCTACGGCCTCGATGATCTGCTCGGTGGCGGTCGAGAGCTGCTGTTCGGTGTGCGTAGCCATCACGCACAGGCGCAGTATGGCACCCGACTTCGGAACGGCGGGATGCAATGCAGCACTGGTGAAGATGCCGCGGTCGTAGAGGTTCTTCCACAGACTCATGGCTACGAGGTCGTCGCCGATGTGGAGTGAGACGATGGGGGCCGCCGTATCTCCGTGTGGTGTCGCCGAGCGGCCCGCCACATCGAGCCCGGCCGATTGCAGTCCACCACGCAGGATCTCGGCATTGTCGAGTACGCGCCGAGCCCGATCCTTGCCCTCATCGCTTCGGATCAGGCGCACGGATGCCAACGCGGCACCCACCGCAGCAGGTACGCCGGAGGTTGTGAACAGGAAGGCGCGGGCCTTGACCCGGAGAGTGTCGATCAATTCGCTGGATCCGGTGACGAACCCGCCGGTGGAGCTGGGGCTCTTCGACAGCGATGCCATCGTGACGTCGACGTCTTTGGTGATGCCGAACAGCTCTGCGGCTCCGGTGAGTTCGGGCCCGTAAATGCCGAGGCTGTGAGCTTCGTCGACCATCAGCGCGGCGTGATAGCGCAGGCACAGCTCCGACACCGCGTCGAGTGGTGCGAGGTCGCCCTCCATGGAATACAAGCCGTCGACGATGACCAGCACGGCTCCGTCGTCGACCACAGGCTGCTGGAGCTTGTCTTCGAGGTCGGCAATGTCGTTGTGTTTGAACTTGACCACAGACGCGCCCGAGAGCGCGCTGCCGTCGCGGATCGACGCGTGGGCCGCGGAATCGACGATGATCGTGTCGCCGGGTCCGACGATCGCACTGATCGTGCCGAGGTTCGTTTGGTACCCAGTGGTGAAGACGAGTGCGTCGTCGGTTCCGTGCCACTGGGCGATCTCGTGTTCGAGTTCGAGGTGGAGGTCCAACGTGCCGTTGAGCAAACGACTTCCGGTGACGGCACCACCGAACGTGTCGAGCGCGTGCTGAGCCCCCTCGACAACCTTCGGATGGTCGGCGATGCCGAGGTAGTTGTTGGACCCGAGCATGATCTTGTCCCGGCCCTCCACGCGGACGATCGGCGCGACGGCCGATTCCATCTTGCGGAAGTACGGGGCTACGTCGGCGTCTCGAACTGCCCGCAGCAAGTCCACGCGTTCGTCGCCACCGAGTCGTTTCATCAATCTGTTGACGACCATCTGTACTGAACTCCTCACAGAGTTGTTTGTGGTTTGTCGCGAATTCATGAGTGCATTCGGCGCGGTGATCGAAATAGATTGGCTTTCGGCCAAAGAATATTCCGTGTCTCGAAAGACGCTCTCGCATCGTAAATTGGTTGGTAAATCAAACTTGAAAAAATATTTCAGTCTCTTTCGCTGCGTAAAATTTTACGAGTTCTTTAGTTTATCTCCGCAGGTGGCCGGGTACTGTCGAGATTCAGCGCGAATTCACCTGCATTACTGCTGTCCATATCGACACTTGGCTGATTTGTCCAATTCAACGCATGGTACGAATTGACCGATTGTGCAAGATACCAGTGGCGCACAATCGATTAGTGATACAAGGAGATGAACAATGACTGGATTAATGGTGCGCGAAAGAGAAACGCTCGAACAATACATGCCGGGCTTGTTGCAATATCTCGACGACACTCCGCTGGACCGACTCGAATCTCGCGAATCGGACGCGATCGACAAGTTCAAGGAGTTCGGCGGTACCGGTTTGGTGGTTCCGGCCGAATTGGGGGGTCTCGGTGCTCCGGCCATCGACGCGGTGCGTGCACAACGTGCCATCGGGTCTCGCTCGCCTTCGCTCGGCGCGGGAACCACCATGCACCACCTCTCGCTTGCCTCGCTGACGGAGTTCGCTCGCGATGCCACCGAGGACGACCGTGCGCTGATCAAGGGATTGGTCGAGCAGAAGGCGATCGTCGCGTCCGGATTCTCCGAGGGCGTCACCGGCGGAAGTGTGTTCATTCCGACGATGACAGCGGTGAAGAAGGGCGACAACTATATCGTCAACGGAAGCAAGAAGCCGTGCAGCCTGGCTCGTTCGATGGACCTGCTGACCTGTAGCGTCGAGATCGACTCCGGTGACCGCGCCGTCGCTCTGATTCCGGCCAGCCTGCCGGATATGAGCGTGAAGCCGTTCTGGACCACCGACATTCTGGCGGGCGCACAGAGCGAAGAAGTTCTGCTCGAGAGCGTTGAGGTACCCGCGAGCTTGGTTCTGCCCAACAAGGACGACGATCCCGACGGCGTGCACGAGATGACGGGTTACCTCTGGTTCGGAATGTTGATCTCCGCCAACTACATCGGTGCAGCAACCTCGTTGCTCGAAAAAATGATCGAGCAGAACAAGGGCGACTACGAGGGCTACGTTCGGGCGGCGGCCGAACTCGAGGTGTCCATGGCGGCTATCGAGAACGTCGCCCGCGCTTTCGACGAAGGTGAACGTGGACAGGATATTTCGGTGAAGCTGTTGTTCAACCGCATCGCGATACGTGACGCACTCGTCCGTAGTAGTTCGGCTGCCATCGAATCGCTCGGCGGGATCGGTTTCATCAAGTCACCCGAGATCGCGTACGTCGCATCGGCATTGCACGCCTTTGCATTTCATCCGCCATCGCGACGATCCATTTCGGAGACCCTGGCCCGTTTCCACGCGGGTGAGGATTTCGCCTTCGTCAAGTAGTGGTCAGTCTTCGGTGCGCTCGTCCTCGTTCAGTTTGTCCTCGCCTCGGTTACGGAAAAACTTGAACCCAGGGATGCCGATCACAGCGCGTCGTACATCCTTGGTCACACCGAGCAATTCGTGAATTTCGGGGGACACCGTGTCCAGGGTGGCGAGAATCGGGAGCAGCGCTTCCATGTGATCGAGAAGGCCGGGTAGTTGATCCACCATGGCGATGGCGGCGTCGACCTCCTCGTCGGACAGATTGTCGACGAACTTCTTCGCCATGGGCTCGGCCTGCTTGGCAATGGGGTCGAAGAGTTCGATCAGCTCGAGAGCAGTGTGCGAGGCGGCCGATGCCGATGCCACGACCTCGTCGGCGGCACCGGTCGTTCGCTGCACCCTGGCGACGACAGCGTCGGCCGAGTCGATCACCCGATCGATTCGTGTCATCAATGTCTCTATCTGGTTCAGCAGTGCTTCGATTCGGCCGGGCAGGGTAAGCGCGAATTCGGCGGTGGTGATCATCCAGCCCACACCGACCCGCGCCACCGCGACGCCCCGCCGAAGCGCTGTTTCGGTACCGAGCGGATCGGGGAGCGCTACACCTGCCAGAACCAGAGCCATAGGAGCGACAATGCCACACCGACACAACGCCCCGAGTGCCGTTAGCCTCGTACCATGAGAGTCCTCGTGACCGGTGCCAGCGGATACATCGGGTCGCGGCTGGTGGCAACACTGCTGGCCGACGACGTCGACGTCGTCGTCGGTTCTCGTACTCCGAGCAATCTTCAGACCTTCGACTTCTACGACGCGGTCACCGCGGTGGCGCTCGATGTCACCGACGAGCAGTCGTGCGCCGCTGCGTTCGAGAAGACCGGCGATATCGATGTGGCGTACTACCTGGTGCACGCCATCGGCGAGTCCGATTATCGTGCGCAGGATCGCCGATCCGCCGAGCAGTTCGCCGCGGCGGCAGCCGACGCGGGTGTGCGTCGGATCGTGTATCTGGGGGGCTTCGTACCGGACGACGACAACCTCTCGGAGCATCTGGCAAGTCGCGCGGACGTCGGGGAAGCGTTGACGGTGGACGGAATCGAACTGGTCTGGCTTCGAGCCGCCATCGTCATGGGTGCCGGGTCGACGTCGTTCGAGATGTTGCGTTACCTCGCGGACCGCTTGCCCGTACTGCCGCTGCCGAGCTGGCTCGCCGAACCTGTGCAGCCGATCGCCGTCGACGATGTACTGACCTACTTGGTGGCGTCCGCCGACCCCGAGACGGTCCCGGCGGGCTCCTACGACATCGGTGGCCCGGACGTGGTTCCGTATCGCGATCTGGTATTCGCATACGTCGAGGCCGCCGGCCTTCAGCGAATCGGAGTCCCGGTGCCGTTCGTGCCCACCGCTCTGGCCGGTAAAGTGATCGGTCGGATCATTCCGGTTCCCGCGGGGCTCGCCGAGGATCTGGTGGGATCGCTGCACAACACCATGACGGTATCGGAGAACCGGATACGCGAACTCGTGCCCGATCCTCCACGTGGTCTGACCACCATCGCAGACGCCATGGCCCGTAGTGTGCGAGGCATGGTGGGCGAACCTCCCGGAGTGTGCGCACTGAAGGATCCGCTTCGGTTGGCGAACACGGACGCAGCGTGGAGCGGCGGCGATGCTCTTGGAATTCGGCGTCGCGGTGTTGCGGTGTCGTCCGACCGAACATGGGGTCTGATCGAGGCGCTCGGTGGGCGGCGGCTGCTGTCCTCCAAACCCGTTGCGGCAGCGGTACGAACCAACCTGGACGTGGTGGCCGGTGTGAATCGACGCGTGGCATCGGCGGTGCGTCGTCTGACCGATAGCGAGGAGGCGTGATGGGAACGTGGTCCACGACCGCGCTGAACGTGATGAAGTCCGCTCTGGTCGATCCTGTCGAGCGGGACCACCGACAGTCCGACGCGGCGTTTCGTAAGCGACGCATCGTCGTGTTGATCACACTGGTGATCGGTGCCACGGTGCTCTACTTCTCGCTCAAGGTCGAACCGGGCGATCCGGTGTTCTACGCGCTGACGCTGCTGCTGGCGGCGGTGTGGACGGTGGGCGGATTTCTCTCGGGCCCACTGCATCTCGGGCGTATCCAGGTCGGGGGATCGATCAGGCGACCGATCGTCACGCCCATCCTCATCGGTCTCGCGGTGGGCGGAGTGTTCATGCTCGGCGGTCTGGTGGTTCGTCAGATTCCGCCGCTGGCCGACTTCACAGAGAATGTGCTCGCGCATGCCCGGGTGGGTTCGTTGGTGCTCATCGTGTTCATCGCGCTGCTCAACGGCGTGGCCGAGGAGATTTTCTTCCGAGGAGCGCTGTACTCGGCAATCGGCGTCAAGCATCCGGTGATCATCTCGACCGTCGTCTACGCGATTGCCACCCTCGCCTCGGGCAACCCGATGCTCGGCTTCGCTGCTGTACTGCTGGGATACGTGATGGGTCTACAGCGCCGTGCCTCGGGAGGAATTCTGGCTCCGATACTCACGCATGTCAGCTGGTCGGCGGTCATGGTTCTCGCATTGCCGCCCTTGTTCGTGTGATCGCGAACGGTGAAACGAAAAGAGGCGAAAACACCGATTCGGCCAGCGGAAACGGTCCTGCGTGCTGATTCTGTCGATACCTGGGCTAGATTGCGCAGGTGAGTGAAAATCTCGATCGCGTCGATCGCTTGATCATCGACGAGCTTGTGTCCGACGGCCGCGCGACCTTGGCGACCCTGGCCGAGAAGGCCTCCCTGTCTGTCTCTGCCGTGCAATCGAGAGTGCGACGGCTGGAGTCGCGGCGCGTGATCCGTGGATATACCGCCCAGGTGGATCCGGAAGCCCTCGGTCGGCCCCTGTCGGCGTTCGTCGCCATCACTCCCATCGACCCGGCCCAACCGGACGATGCTCCCGCCAGGCTCAAGCACCTCTCGGCCATCGAGTCGTGTCACTCGGTCGCAGGCGAGGAAAGTTACGTTCTGCTGGTACGGGTCGAGTCCCCCCGCGCGCTCGAGCGCCTGTTGCAGGAAATCAGGGCCACCGCAAACGTTCGTACGCGCAGCACGATCATTCTGCAGACCTTCTACGACCGGTGACGGCCCGCCACACGCGGTCCGAGGACATCGGTAGGTCGTAGAGGCGGACTCCGACTGCGTCCCGAATGGCATTGGCCAGAGCCGGTGCGACAGGGTTGTACGGAGACTCGCTCATCGACTTCGCGCCGAACGGCCCCAACCTGTCGTAGGTGTCCGCGAACGACACCTCCGTCCGAGGAATGTCCGCGAACTGCGGGACGTGATAACTCCGGATCGAATCGGTGGTGACCAGGCCTGCGCCGTCGGTAAGAATCTCCTCGTACAGCGCGCTGCCGATCGCCTGCGCGACGCCGCCTTCGACCTGACCGCGGCACTGTTGCGGGTTCATCACCGTCCCGGCGTCGGCGCTCTGGACCGACTGCAGAATGCGCACCGTGCCGGTCTCCTCGTCCACCGCCACCCGGAAGGCCTGGACGTTGAACGCCAGAGATCGCGGTAGCCCGCCGCTGTTGCCTTCGGCGACCAACGATCCTCCCGCCGCCGCCACGATCTCGTCGAGGGTGATGAACCGATCACCGCACCGCACACCTTCGGGCCCCAGTGTGCAGGCCGAGCGCCGGTGTCCGGTAACGGTTGCGGCTACGTCGATAATCCGTGCCGACAGTGTCCGGACGGCTGCGTACAGAGCCTTGCCCGCCACCACGGTGCCCGCCGAACCGAAGGCACCGGTGTCGTAGGTCGTGGAATCGGTGTCGGATTGGAAGACCTGAATGCGATCGACGGACGTGCACAACTCACTGGCCGCGATCTGAGTGTGGACCGTGGTGGTCCCGTTGCCGAATTCCGCAGTCCCGACGCGTATCTCGTACCGACCCTCGGGCAGCAACGCCACCGAGGTCTCGGCGCGGTGGCCGCGTGGTGGAATGGTGGCGATCATGGCCACAGCCATACCCTCGCCCACTTTCCAGCCCGCCGGCGCATACTCACCGTTGCCGCGTCGCAGAGCAGCCTCCGCCAGGTCGATGCACTGATCCAGGCCGTAACTGCCGAACTGCAGGTCGTCTTCCTCGAGATGTGCGGCAACGATGTCGTCGCCGGGAACGATCACGTTGCGTCTACGAAACTCGAACGGATCGACGTCGATCTCCCGGGCGAGATCGTCCAGTGCCGATTCGATCGCGAACATCACCTGGCCCAATCCATAGCCGCGGAAGGCTCCCGACGGAATGTTGTTGGTGTACACGGTTTTTGCGTCGACCCGCTTGTTCGCGCACCGGTAGATCGCCACGGACTCGCCGCACCCGTGGAACATCACTCCAGGACTGTGATTTCCGTACGCACCGGCATCGGTGAGAACGTCGATCGACAACGCGGTCAACGTCCCGTCGGCGCTCGCGGCAGCGGTGACGTCGACTCGGAACGGGTGACGACACGGCGAGACCGTGAACTCGTCGGTTCGAGTGAACTCGAATTGCACGGGTCGTCCCGTGCGGAGCACCGCCAGCGCCACGACATCCTCGGTCAGCAACTCCTGCTTGCCGCCGAAGCCTCCGCCGACTCGTGCGGTGAACACCCGCACGCCGTCGCGGGGCAGACCGAAGATCTCGCAGATCTCGTCGCGCACCAGAAACGGAACCTGAGTGCTGGTGCGCAGAGTGAGCTTGCCGGTCTCGTCCAACCACCCGATGGTCCCGTGCGTCTCCAGGTGTACGTGTTGTACTCGCTGCGTCGTCCACCGTCCGGTGACCACCGCGGCTGCGTCGCGGACCGCAGAGTCGACGTCGCCGGTGCTGCCGTGCAACTCCGCCACCAGATTTCGCGACGGATCCGCAATACGAGCCGATGCATCCTTGTCGCCGTGGATCTTCGGTGCATTCGGTCGTAGCGCGGATTCGGGGTCGAACACTGCAGGGAGCACCTCGTACTCGACCACCAGGGCACGGCACCCTTCCTCCGCGGCAGCGACCGAATCTGCGACCACGATCGCCACGCGCTGGCCGATGAACCGCACCACCGTATCGAGCACACGGGTGTCGTCGGGGTCGTCGACGCGTCGATCGTGGCGTGCCGTCGAAAATGCAGTTGTCGGGCTGTCTTTCGCGGTGAGTACCAGCTCGACCCCTGGAACTCGCTCTGCCGCAGTGACGTCGATGGCGACGATGCGCGCGTGTGCATGCGGGCTGCCGAGTACCTTGGCGTGCAGGAGCCCCGGAGGTGAATGGTCGAGGGTGTAGGGCTCCGTTCCAGTGACGATACGAGTGCTTGCAGGGGCAACGAGGGACCGTCCGCACGCCGGACCGTCGACGGACTTCTCGGTGTCGACCACCCCGCAGACGGCGTCGGATACGGCGCGATACCCGGTGCAGCGACACAGGTTTCCCTTGAGTCGCTCGGGGAGTTCGTCCTTGTCGTTCTCGGTGAGGGTCGATGCTGTGACGACCATTCCTGCGGTGCAGAACCCGCACTGGAAGCCGGCGGCCTCGACGAAGCGCCGCTGTACGGGATGCAGATCGTCCGGTGTGCCCAGACCGGCGACAGTGGTCACGGATCGATTCGCGGCACGGTACGCGGGAAAGATGCACGAATGCACCGGTTCTCCGTCGACGAGCACCGAACACGCCCCGCAGTCGCCCGCGTCGCACCCCTTCTTCACCTCGAAGTGATCGTGTTCACGAAGCATGGTGCGTAGACATTGCCCGGGTCGGGGACTGACGTCGGTCGGTACACCGTTGATGTTCACGATCATGACAACTCCTCGCGAATCTGTTGCGCTGCAGTGCAACTGATGTGGCGACGCCAGTCCGGAGCCCCGTGGGGGTCGTCGTACCAATGCTCGGGGCCGATCGCGTCGGCGAGGGCGTCGTCGAGTTCGGCACTGGTCGGCAGAGTGGGAAAGCGAAGTACGAACGGGCGGACGGTCGACGCGCTGATCGTCAGGACGAAGTCGCCGCCGGCATCGACTCGGCCGATCACGAGGGCAGCCGATCGGCCGAGTGGGGACAATGCGAGCTTGCGCATGGCTGTTCTCGACTCGAGTGCATGGCGCGGAATCTCGATGCTGCGCAGCACATCTCCCGGGCGAAGGGCATTGGTATGCGGACCGGTGATCAGATCGTCGATCGCGACACGGTAGTCGTGTTCGGGCCCGGCACCCGACCACACCTGTCCGACGCCGTCCAGGGCTGCGGTCAACGAGATCATTGCGCCTGCCGGCAGGGCCAGGGCGATGTTGCCACCGACCGTTGCGGTCTTCCAGATCTTGAACGAGGCCAACAGTGCTGCGGCGCAGCGGGGGAACAACGCCACGGCGGGCCACGGCGATTCGAACTGCGCCAGCGTCTCGATCGTGCAGGTGGCGGCGATCGAGAGCCCGGTCTCGTTGACGGTCAACGGCTCCCAGTTCAAGGCCGTGATATCCACGAGCGTGGCCAGGTGGTCCTGCTTCTCCGAGAACAACCACGTACCACCGGCGAGCACCGCGGTGTCCGCACGTCCGGGTGGAAGGTCGGCGCGCGAGCCAGGAAGCAGAATGTCGCCGACAGTGCCGAGATCCATGGTCTTCGCTCACCTCGTCCTCGCCGGCACTGCACGCCGCTCGATGTGTCGCATCGAACTCTAGTGACTTTCTGTTACCGATCTCGGGCAGTCTCGCGATACGACCGAAACTCGGTGGAAACAACCCGCGCATAGCCTGGCCACGGACAAGCGCAGCGACACCGAAGCAGGGGAGGGCGAGAGTGCAGGTCAAGGACTTGCTCGACGCAACCCAACTCGGGATTCGACTGCTCACCTCCGACTCCGACGCGGTGGGTCGGACGCTGCGGTGGACGTACACCACCGATCTACCCGACCCGTCGCGCTACATCGCGGGTGGCGAGCTGGTCATCACCGGCCTCGTGTGGCACCGCGGCCCGGCCGACAGCGAGGTGTTCGTACGCGCCGTCGCCGAATCAGGGGCCTCGGCACTGGCCGCCGGCGAAGGGCTGCTCGGCCACATTCCGTCCGATCTCGTCGACGCGTGCGAGCGACACGGACTACCACTGCTGGCCGTTCCCGATACCGTCTCGTTCGGTGAGGTGACGGAGTTTCTCGTCGGCCGCGTCACCGGCGATCGCATCGCCTCTCTCAACAGCTCCCTCGTGCGACAACGCCAACTGCTCACCGCGGTCGCGGACGGTAGGGCTCTCGACGAACTGGCCCTGCACACGTCCAGGTAAACCGGGATGGCGTGCCTGATCTTCACCGCCACCGGCCGTCGCTTGGTGGCCGAGGTTGCCGCATTCTCCGATGCCGACGTCGACACGCTGACGCACGCGGCACTCTCCTCCGAGAGACTGCCCACGACAACCACTCTCGCTGACGGTGAGCCGTACAGCATCTTCGGGATCGGGCCGTCGCTCGCGCAGCGGACGATGCGATGGTTCCTCGCGGTGGCGGGTGACATGCAGACGTTCCCACCGGCAATCTCGGACGCGTTCGGCCAGCTCGCGGCCATCGCCGCACTCGATCGTGCTCGACGTGAGGAGGGTCGGCTGGTCAGGCGCGAAATTGCGGATCAAGCAGTGGCATTGATCGAAGCCGACGCCACCAGGCCCGAAGCCCTGACTCGGCTGCGGCAGGCGGGCGTCGATCCGGACCGGCCGCTCGTCGTCGTCAGAGTCGTGCACAGTGGTCGCGTCGATCTGCGCGAGATGGTGCGGACCGTACTCAGCGACACCCTCACCTCCTTCGGCGGTGGTTGCGTCGGTTGCAGTGCGCACGGCGACATCGTCGCGATCGTCAACACCGAGGATCCGGACATCGCTCCGATACTGCGAACTCGGTTGTCCCGCTTGGGTTCGGGAATCGGACGCAGCCGCTTGGTCGTGGGCGTCAGCTCCGAGGCCACCGGCCTCACCATCGACGGCGCGTTGCGTTCGGCCCGGCACGCACTGGACATGAGCAGGCACGGCACCGGCCCGGTGACCGTCACCGCGGGAGCGCAGCTGACCTCTGCTGTGTCGATGCTGTCGTCACTTCCCGACGACTTGCGTCGGTCGTTCGTCGAACACGTTCTGTCACCCCTGCTCGAGTACGACAGACGCGCAGACGCAGGTCTGACCGATACCCTTCGTGAGTTCTTGGCGAACGGTGGCTCCTGGAACAGAACAGCAGAGTCGTTGCACGTCCACCTCAATACCGTCCGGTATCGGATCAAGCGAGTCGAGGAACTACTCGGCCGCGATCTCGGGTCCACCGAGGACCGACTGGACATCTACCTCGCTCTGCAATCCGTCCCTCGGTCGTCGGCCACGGGAGCGGCATAGGATCGAAGGATGACTGGCTTCACCGGTATCCCCTTCACCGCCCTGGATTTCTACGAGGACCTCGAAGCCGACAACAGCAAACTGTGGTGGAGCGAGCACAAGGATGTCTACGACGACGCGGTCAAGGGGCCGATGACGGCGCTTCTGGCGACGCTCGAACCGGAGTTCGGCACAGCCAAGGTATTCCGCCCGTACCGCGATGTCCGGTTCTCCAAGGACAAGACGCCGTACAAAACCCACCAGGGCGGATTCGTCGCTCGCGGCGACAGTCTCGGCTACTACGTTCAAATAGATCCCGCCGGGTTGTTCGTCGCCGGCGGTTTCTACGACTCCTCGACCGAGAGCGTTGCGCGCTACCGCCGGACCGTCGACGACGACGTGCGCGGAGCCGAACTCGAACGAATCCTGGCGAAACTGACGAAGGCAGGCTACGAGATCGCCGGAGACAAGCTCAAGACCAAGCCCCGGGGATATGAACTCGAGCACCCTCGTATCGACCTCCTGCGCCACAAGTCGCTCACCGCAGGCAAGCATTTCGGCTCCCCGGCCTGGCTGGAAACACCCAAGGCCGCGACGAAGGTGCGCGATGCCTGGCGGGCCCTCACCCCGTTGGTGGAGTGGACCGCGGCACTGCACACGTGAGCGCAGCGCGTCACCCGACGACGGAGTATGTGCGCCAGGCACTTCCGGCGTCCGGGGCATCCTCGCGCTCGACGGTTGCCTGAATCAGACCGTAGGGCCGATCGTCCGCGTTGAACACCTCGAGGTTGTTCTCGATACCGAATTTGCCCAGGTCGTAGACGAAGTGGTGCTTGTTCGGGGCCGACATCGAGATCTCGGCGATGAACGGGTACTTCTCCAGCACCGCCTCGCCCATGGCGTACAACGTCTGCTGCAGGGCAAGCGATTGCAGATTGGCGAACCGCTCGATCATCGCCGCTTTGACTCCCGCGTACACGGAGTCCCATTCGACGTCGGTGGTGGTGTAGCGCCATTGCGCTGTCAGCGAGGTCGCCATCACCCGGTCGGTGGTGGGCTCCAGAATCGTCAGGTCGTCCTCGAGAAACCCGTGGAACTCCGAGCCCGTGGACTTGAGAATCACCATCTCCTTGAAACCGCTGATCACCCACGTCTGTTGCGCATCGCCCTTACCCTCGACGGTCACTGCCGACGTGCGGATCTCCTCGCCTTTGCGCGTCCACGTGTGATCGTGTTCGACGCCGTCGATCACCGCACGAGCCCAGGCGTATTCCTCGAGCTCGATGCGGGCACCGTCGACGGGTTCGACGTCGTCTACATAGTGGCGCGCAAGATCCAGTCCGTAACTCTCCAGGTGCAGAAGGCCCTTGGTCTTCGCGTATGCGTACGCGGTCTGCTTCTGGGTGTCGGTGGGCAGCACGTTGGATTGATCGCCCACCAGGTGCGCGGGGGAGAAGTCGCCGCGCAGCGCGCTCGAGACGTTGATGTCGTGGATTTCGTGCCGCGGCGAGTCGCGATAGATCCGCACCACGCGGTTCTCCGCCTTGCCGTATTGATTGGATCCGAGGACGATCTTTCCGGTCAGGTCTGTCATGTCAGCTCCCGCGATAGGTCGAATAAGCGAAGGGGGACAACACTAATGGGACGTGATAGTGCGCGTCTGGATCGTCGACGGTGAACGAGATGGACACCTCCGGGTAAAAATTCGGTGTCTTCGTCGCCGCGAAGTATTCGCCGGTGTCGAACGAGAGCCGGTACACGCCAGGATCGATCGGCCCGGGCACGACCTCACCGATTCTGCCGTCGTCGTTCGTGGTGGCTGTGGATATCTCGCCCTTGTCGGAGTGGAACAACCGCACCCGCATCCCAGCGGCGGGTGTCCCCGAAGTGGCGTCGAGGACGTGCGTCGACAACCCGGTCACTGCTCCGGTCCCAGCATGCGGCCGAGGCGAATTCGGTTGATCTTGGCCAGTTCCACGCGGAGCACCCGTCTCTCGGTTTCGGCATCGTTGTCGAGCCTCTCCTGAAGGATAGCGAGCAGGTCCTCCGCCGATCTGCCGGTGGCGCACACCAGGTAGACGTGCCCGAATTTCTCCTCGTACGAACGATTTCCGGCCGCCAGCTTCTCGAGCACCTCGGTGCCCGCGGTCGTCACCGCGGCCTGCTCACGTTTGGAGGACGGATTGTCGGCCGTGCCGCCGATGCGGGGATGACCGTCGAGCGCATGATCGATCTCCGCCTCGGGCAGTTCGGCGAGCACTCGATCAGCTCTGTCCAGCAACATGTCTCGGCTGTCGAAGGGGCGACCCTGGGCGACTCGACGGGCCCAGATCGACGATGCGCAGCACTCGTACAGTGCATGCATCGCCTGCCGATCACTGAGGCGATTGAACCCGTCGAGCCCTATCCATTCGTGCAGCACTTCTTGCTCGCTATCTGAAGTCGTTGATGCGACTGAACCGCGCGGCCGCGATCGGGTTGGCATCGGCCACGAGATCGTCGAACCGGTAGTTCGCTATCTTGGCGATCTCGATCATCGCGAACGACCGCTCCGCCGACGGTGCGTTCTCGACGCGTGACCACCCGTTGGCCAGAACTCGATCGTAACGCTCGGTCTCCCGGGCACAGATCACCAGCGGGAAGCCGAAGTGTTCGCGGTATTCGGCGGCGAGCTGGACGATGTTGTCGTGTTCGTCCTCCTCCAGGTTCGACAATCCGACGTGGTCCGCTGCGTTGAGGGTGCCGGTGGCGTCCTCGCTACCGAGATCGGGATAGCTGTTGATCAGCTCGATCTGTTCCTCGGTGGTTCCGGCCAGCAGCGCCTCCTGGAATGCCTCGCGCAGACTGTGCGCATCGGCGAAAGGCCGCTGCTGGTAGGCGCGTTCGACCACCCACGGAGTGCCTTGCACCAAGCCGCCGAACGTGGCGGCGAAGTCCTCCGCGGACATCTCGTTGACCCGGTCGAGGGTGATGCCCTTACCCGGACCACCGGCGACAGCTTGCCCTCGACCGCCGATGTGGAAGAACAACACGTTGAGCACGATTGCCGAGACCGCGCCCAGAACGATGCCACTGCCGAACAACATTTCCAGCCAGTCGGGCACACCCTCGGAGACCGTCGGTTGAATGGTGACGAGCATTGCGAGCCCGAGACTCGTGGCGACGATGATCAGGTTGCGATGGTCGGTGAAGTCGACCTTCGACAGAGTCTGGATTCCGACGACGGCGACGGTCGCGAACAGAGCCAGCGCAGCCCCGCCGAGCACCGGCGGCGGGATGGATGCCACGACGGCCGCGGTTTTGGGAAGCAGGCCCAACAGGATCATGAACCCGCCGGCCGTGGCCACCACCCAGCGGCTGCGGACACCGGTCAGGCGTACCAGGCCGACGTTCTCGGAGAAGGCCGTGTAAGGGAACGAGTTGAACGTGCCGCCGATGACGGTGGCGACGCCGTCCGCGCGCAGAGTCGCTGCGATGTCGTCCTTCTTGATGCGCTTGCCGACGATTTCACCCGTCGCGTACACACTGCCGGTGGTCTCGACGGCGATGATCAGCATGACGACAATCATCGAAATAATTGCGACAGCACTGAATTTGGGCACACCGAACAGGAAAGGCTGAGTGAAGCCAACCCACGATGCCTCGGCGGTGCCGTCGAAGTTCATGTCTCCCAGAACGAATGCGACGGCGCTGCCGATCACCAGGCCCAGAAGCACGGCGATGGTGGCCATGAAGCCCTTGAAGAATCGTTGGATCAGCACGATGATCAGCAGCGTGCCGATCGCGTAGGCCATCCACCGTCCGTTGGACGGATCCTGTTCGTGCGTAGCAGGATTGGTGACCGCATCGTTGACTGCCACTGGCAGCAGCGCCACACCGATGATCGTGATGACGGTACCGGTGACCACAGGTGGGAAGAAGCGCAGCAGCCTTCTGAAGTACGGAGCCATGAAGAACGTGACGAGACCGGCGACGATGACGGCACCGTAGACGTACAGCAACCCCTCGGTGCCGCCGCCGTTCGCCATCGCGATCGCGATCACCGGAGACACGCCGGCGAATGTCACGCCCTGCAGAAGTGGCAGTCTGACACCGACCTTCCAAAACCCGACCGACTGAATGATCGATGCGATACCGCAGGTGAACAGGTCCGCGTTGATCAAGTGAATCAGCTGCTCGTTGGTCAGTCCGATCGCGCTACCGATGATGATCGGTACGAGCACAGCGCCGGCGTAGAACGCGACGACATGTTGAAACCCGTACGCGGCGAGTTTGGGAACGGGAAGAATTTCGTCGACGGGATGGACGCGCTTGCGTGTGATGGGCTTGACGGACATGGGTGGGCACCTCGCGGGAAGCAACAGGGCAGGATTCCTGCGACGCTGCAGGAGAAGTGCACTAAGAATCAGCCATCACGCCTATCCTCGCTAGTCGAGCGGGTACAAACTTGTCGACGTACTCGACGTGGACGTTGTGCGAACATCCAACACTCGGCCGAACGACGGGAGGAGCGGCGGTGTCCGACTCCGCAGTGGGAGTGGTTCTGGCCGCAGGAGCCGGAACGCGATACGGCTCACCCAAAGTGCTCGCATACGACGGGCTGTGGCTTCGAACGGCAGTACAGGCCCTGGCCGACGGCGGCTGTGATCGCGTGGTCGTCGTGCTGGGCGCGGCCGATGCAGTGGTGCCCGATGGTGCCACTGCGGTGTATGCACCCCGCTGGGAACAAGGCATGAGTGCATCATTCGAGGCCGGGCTGACAGCGGCATCGGACGGGGACTACGCGGTGGTGCACGTGGTCGATACGCCGGACGTCGGACCCGAGGTGGTGCGGGCGGTTCTCGCTGCAGCGCGGGAAACCGGTCTCGCCAGGGCCGTGTTCGACGGCCGTCCCGGTCATCCGGTCGTGCTGGCGCGCCGGCATGTGGAGGCAGCCGTGGCTTCGGCGTCGGGAGACTTCGGTGCCCGGGATTTCCTGAAAGGTCGCGCCGACGTCAGGGCCGTCGAATGTTCGCAATGGGCAACGGGAATCGATCACGACTACCGATAACCCTTGTGCGCGTTTTGCGCCCCTGGAATTACTCAAAACGCGCATGACGGAGGACGTCGTGGGTTTCCCACAGACGTCGACACGTCCCCTCGGGAAGGCCGGTCAGAGTATGCGGGCGGCAACGACGTCGACCATGCCGTCGAATTGGTGGCCACCAGTCGGGAGCTCGACCACTGTCGCCGACGGCAGGGCCTTCGCGTTCAACATCAGGTGCGAAATGGGAACCACCTCGTCGTCCCGGCAGTGGAGAAGCGTCAGCTCGGTCCCAAGTTCCGGGTCGGTGAACGCGTAGTCGGCAACGTCCCACCCACGCGGAGTCCAATCCGGCATCGCCAACAGCGTGGCCCGCCGCGGGCGTTCCCAGCTCCTCTCGGCCAGGACCCTGACGAGGATCGACGCGCCGAAGGAATGCGCGATCACCGCATCATCGGGTCCGAGCCGGTCCAGATGCTGCCTTACCGGTTCGGCCCAGTCCTCGAAACCCATAGCGGTGTCGGATAGCTCCGGCATGAGCAGATCGAGATGCAGAGCCCCAGCCAACCCGCGCGCCAACTCCGCGTCGTCGGCAAATCCGCCTGCACCGTGAACGAACAGAAGTCGTCCGGCCATGATGGGTTCCTCTCCTCGGTATCGCTGTCACGAATTAGGACCGGTGTTTGCCCGTTGATCAACCGGTAGTCACCCAATTTTGTCGTGCGCGTTTTGCGTACCCATAGCTACGGAAAACGCGCACAAGGGTTGACGTCGAACCGACCCGAGTGGAACCATCTGGTGCAGCGTCGCGTGCCGATGACGGACTGCGTCAGGCATGGAGGCGTCGTACTGCCCAGGAGGCAGCGCATGTCCATTTCGTTCGATCACACCATCATCGTTGCGAAGAACAGTTCCGATTCTGCGTCGTTCTTTCGCGACGTGTTCGCTCTCCCCGAAGCGCCGTCGTGGGGGCCGTTCGTCAACGTGCAACTCACCGATGGAACTCTCGTCCAATTCGCAGAGCCGCCCTTCGACGATATTCAGTTTCAGCACTATGCCTTTCGGGTCAGCGACGATCTGTTCGACGCGGCCTATTCCAGGCTGGTCGACCAGGGCGTCGAACACTGGGCAGACCCTCGGATGACCGAACCCGGCACCGTCAACACCGATCACAGTGGCCGCGGAGTGTACTTTCGCGACCCGACCGGGCACTTTTTCGAGATGCTGACGCACTCGTATCTGCCGACGCCGGGTGAGCCGGTACCGTAGCCACGGTGACCGAGCAGCAGCATGTTTCGATGACGAGGGCCGCCTACGACACCGTTGCCGAAAGTTACGCAGACCTCGTACGGCACGAACTCGACGGTCGGCATCTCGAGCTCGGTCTCCTGGCGACATTTGCCGACCGGGTGGCGGGTGGCGAGGTTCTCGAGGTGGGGTGTGGATCCGGCCGCATCACCGAGCACCTGCACGGCCTCGGCGTCGATGTGACCGGAATCGACCTGTCGCCCAACATGATCGAGGTTGCGCGGCGCGAACATCCGCACCTGCGATTCGGTGTCGGATCAATGGATGCACTGGACGCGGGGGACAGCTCTGTCGCCGGGATCGTTGCCTGGTATTCGATCATCCACACCCCGCCGGCGCAGCTGCCGCAGGTATTTGCCGAACTGCATCGAGCGCTGGCACCGAACGGTTCACTGCTGCTGGCTTTTCAATCCGGTAACGAGTGCGTGCGGCTCGAACACGTATACGGACACTCGGTCTCGTACGATGCCTACCGACTCGATCCCGATGTGGTCGCGGGCATGCTCGTCGAGGCCGATTTCGAGGTGGACGTCCGCGTGCATCGCGCTCCGATGGGATTCGAGCCCACACCGCAGGCATATCTGATGGCACGCAAGCGAACATCGTGACGCCTCGAGACCGGTAGGGTTCGCTGGATGCATGCACGCCGTCCACGCGTTCTCTTCGTCACCGACCTGGCGTATCTGTCGAAGGGCCGACGCTACTGCGACGAAGACATCTTCCTGTCGTCACAGCTCCGCGAGTGGGTCGACATCGCGCTGTGTCACCCGCTCGACGCACGTGCGCTGATGGACGACTTCGATGCTGTCGTTGTCCGGAACTCCGGACCGGTGCTGGGATACCAGGATGCTTTCGACGCGTTTGCTCGCCATGCGCGAGAGAACGGTACGAAGGTCTTCACCCAACTCACCGGCAAAGGCGACCAGAGAGGCAAGCAGTACCTGGTCGATCTCTTTGCCGACGGTTTTCCGGTCATACCTACCGTCGACGATCCGCGGAACGTCTCGTGCTTGCCCGAGGTGGATACCTATCTGGTGAAACCGAAATGGGGTGCCGACTCGATCGGCATGCGGCAGGTCGATCGCGCCGAACTGTCGAACCTGAAGCCGGGCAGCCTGATTCAGCCGCGGATCGATTTCGTGTACGAAGTGTCGTTCTACTTCATCGGCCGCGCAGTGCAATATGCCCTGCACGCTCCTGACCCCGGCCGACGCTGGGACTTGGAGCCGTACAGGGCTACTGCTCAGGACGAAGAGTTCGCGCAACGATTCGTCGACTGGAACGACATCGACCACGGAATCACGCGGGTCGACGCATGCCGCACCGTCGACGGTGCGCTGCTGTTGGTCGAGCTCGAAGACCTGAACCCGTACCTCTCACTCGACCGGCTTCCCGAGTCGGAGCGTAGAGAGTTCGTGAACCACACTGCGGAGGCGATCGTAGCGCTGTGTGCCCAACCATAGAGGGCGAAGTCAGTTCGCTACCGTCTTCTCCGTGATTCTCGGACCGAACGATGCGGTGCCCCATCGCCCCGCGCGGATCATCGTGGCGGGGACGTCGGGTTCCGGAAAGACCACTCTTTCCGCTCGCATCGGGTCCTTGCTCGACATCGAACACGTCGAGATCGACAGTTTGTTCCACGGTCAGAACTGGACGCCTCGTGCCACTTTCGAGCAGGAGGTGGACGAGTTCATCGCCCGCCCGTCGTGGGTCACCGAGTGGCAATACAGTCTTGTGCGCGATCGTCTCGTCGAACGCGCGGATCTGATGTTGTGGCTCGATCTGCCGCGCCGAACGGTGATGCGGCAGATCGTGATTCGCACGCTGCGTCGACGGTACGGTAGGCGCGAGCTGTGGAACGGCAACTTCGAACCCCCACTGCACCGCATCTTCTTCGAGCGCGACCACATCATTCGATGGGCTTGGCGCACGTACCCGAAAACCGCGGAACTGGTGCATCGAGCCGATGGCAGTCGACTCGAGCTGATGATTGTTCGCTTTCGGTCTCACCGCGAGGTGGATGCGTGGATCGCGCACCAGCTGACTCCGCTGACGTGACAGGTGCTGTCAGCAGCCCAAGTGCGTTGCGAGAGCCTCGATCGAATCGACGCTGTAGGTCCACTCGGATTCTGCAGCGAGGTCGGTGGTCTGACTCGGCCCGTGCTCCAGCGGCCGGGCGACGAATGCAGTGGCGAAGCCACAGTCGGCAGCCGCCGCGAGGTCACTGTTGTGTGCGGCGACCATCATGCACTCGTCGGGACGGAGCCCGAGGATATCGGCGGTGCGCAGGTAGGCGTCGGGCATGGGTTTGTACGCCTGCACCGGTTCTGCGCCGAGGATGGCATCCCACGGCAGGCCGGCATGCTTGGCCATGTCCAGCAGGAGAGAGATGTTGCCGTTCGAGAGCGGCGCGATGATGAAGTCGGTGCGCAGTCTGGTGAGTCCCGGAACGGAATCGGGCCACGGTTCCAGTCGGTGCCACGCGAGATTGAGTGTGGTCGTGGCGTCCGCGTCCAGGTCGATCTCGAACTCGGAGAGCACCGTTCGCAGGGACTCGAGGTGCAACACGTCCAACCGGGTGAAGGGGCGCTGACCCGAGCGCACCTGTTCCATCGCCGGTTGATAGAGGCTCCGCCAACGATCGGCAAACCGAAGGCTCTCGACTCCCGACCCGCAGATCTCGTGGACCTCGTGGGCAATGCTCGTACGCCAATCGACGACGGTGCCGAAGACGTCGAACAGCAGCGCCTTCACCGCTTCTTCTTCTTGTTCTTCTTCTTGTCCGCAGGATGTCCCGCCGCGGACAGGATGGCTCCGGCCAGTGGGATGAGCAGGAAGAAGAGCCACTTCTGGTCGAAATCGGTAAGGAAGAACAGAGCGAGCGAACCGAAGATGACGATCGGCATCACCACGGCTGCCCAATCGAATCCGCCGTCCTCGACGGCCGGTGTGCCGGAGTCCGATCGAGCGACCGACGCCGACCCGGTACCGGACGCCGCGGGGAGATCGACGAAAACTGTGTCGAGCTCCCCACGCGTCATGGCGGAAGCGATTGTGGCACTGCGCTCGTCGAACTCGGTGACCGTGAGACGTCCCTCGCTGAAGTGCAGGCTCAGCGCGTCGAGCGCCTTTTCCCGATCAGCTGTACCGATACGAATTTCCGGAAGCTCGGACATCGCTACAGGGTAGCGCCATCCAAGTTCTGGATTCGAGCCGAAATTCGCATTGCTACCGAAATGTCGTTATTTGATTTCGGTGAGGACGGTGCCTTGGGTGATGGCGTCGCCTGCGGTGACGGTCAGGCCGGTGATGGTGCCGGCTTTGTGGGCGGTGACGGGGTTTTCCATTTTCATCGCTTCGAGCACCGCGATGAGGTCCCCAGCGGCGACTTCCTGGCCTTCCTCGACGGCGACTTTGACCACGGTGCCCTGCATCGGTGCGGTCACCGCGTCACCGGACGCGGCTCCGGCTCCGGCACCGCCGCGGGTACGGGCTTTGGGTTTGCGCCGTACCGCACCGGCAGACCCGCCACCGTTGCCGCCGAGGGACAGTTCCCCGGGCAGGGACACCTCGACGCGGCGGCCCCCGACCTCGACGATGACGGACTGCCGCGGCAGCAGCTCCTCGTCGTCGATGGGCTGGCCGGCGGTGAACGGCGGGACCTGGTTGTCCCATTCGGTTTCGATCCACCGGGTGTGCACCTCGAAGGACTCCCCGTCGCCGATGAACGCGGGATCGGAGACCACCGCAGCGTGGAACGGGATCACCGTCGCCAACCCTTCGACGGTGAACTCTGCCAGCGCGCGACGGGACCGAGCGAGGGCTTCCTCGCGGGTGGCGCCGGTGACGATGAGCTTGGCGAGCATCGAATCGAACTGGCCACCGATCACCGAGCCGGATTCGACACCGGAATCCACGCGCACACCCGGACCCGACGGCGCGGTGAACGTGGTGACCGGGCCGGGGGCGGGCAGGAACCCACGCCCGGCGTCTTCACCGTTGATCCGGAACTCGAACGAATGCCCCCGCGGCTCGGGGTCCTCGGTGATGGACAGCTCCTCACCGTTGGCGATGCGGAACTGCTGCAGCACCAGGTCGATGCCGGAGGTTTCCTCGGTGACGGGGTGCTCGACCTGCAGACGGGTGTTGACCTCCAAGAACGACACGAGGCCGTCTTGGCCGACGAGGTATTCCACGGTGCCGGCGCCGTAGTAGCCGGCTTCGAGGCAGATGGCTTTGGCGGAGGAGTGGATTTCTTTACGTTGGCCCTCGGTGAGGAACGGGGCGGGTGCTTCTTCGACGAGTTTCTGGAAGCGGCGTTGCAGGGAGCAGTCGCGGGTGCCGGCGACGATGACGTTGCCGTGCTGGTCGGCGATGACTTGGGCTTCGACGTGGCGGGGTTTGTCGAGGTAGCGTTCGACGAAGCATTCCCCCCGCCCGAACGCGGCGACGGCTTCGCGGGTGGCGGAGTCGAACAGTTCGGGGATTTCCTCGCGGGTGCGGGCCACTTTCATGCCGCGGCCGCCGCCACCGAACGCCGCTTTGATCGCGATCGGGAGGCCGTGTTCGTCGACGAACGCCAGAATTTCGTCGGCGTCTTTCACCGGTTCGGAGGTGCCGGGGACCGACGGTGCTTTGGCACGGGCGGCGATGTGGCGGGCGGTGACCTTGTCGCCGAGGTCGCGGATGGACTGCGGGGACGGGCCGATCCAGATCAGACCGGCGTCGATCACGGCTTGGGCGAAGTCGGCGTTCTCGGAGAGGAAGCCGTAGCCGGGGTGGATGGCGTCGGCCCCGGATTTGGCGGCGGCGTCCAAGATTTTGTCGATCACCAGATACGACTCGGCCGAGGACTGCCCACCGAGGGCGAATGCTTCGTCGGCGAGGCGGACGAACGGGGCATCGGCATCGGGCTCGGCGTAGACAGCGACACTGCCCAACCCGGCATCAGCAGCCGCCCGGATCACCCGCACCGCGATCTCACCACGATTGGCAACAAGAACCTTGGTGATCTGAGCACTGGCATGGCTGGGCACTGAGCCTCCTACGAATGAGTCTTATCGTTGCGAACGTCACGTCGGAGTCTAAGCATCGGACTCGTCATCGCTGCAATCGGACTGCACCGCCACGCCGAGTGGACTGGGGCTACTGGCTGGTAGCGATGCGGCCGGTGTCGATGCGGCCGTCACTCGACGGCTCGAGGGTGCCTCCGGGAAGTCGGACGGTCCAGGTGTCGGCAACGTCCGTCAGCAGTCTGCGCAGCGCCCCGATGTACTCGTGCACCCGTGCCGTCGCCTGCTCGGTGTTGGGGTATCGGGCAGCGATGTTGATCCCTTGCGGGGTGCGGTTGATCCACACGTATACGTCGTGTTGATATTGCTTGCTGCGCAGCGCACGGGCATTCCAGTTCGGCCAGTGCTCGGCAGCAGGCGCAAAGCGAACGTCCATGAAGGAGACTACGAAGCGAGGGCGGGCCGAGTAGCCGAGAGTGGTGAACACCCGGTCGAGTGGAACTCGGGCGATCGGTTTGGTCTTCTTCACCTCCGCCGAGGCGGCCGCGATGACCGAGCCGAACGAATCGGCACCTTCGATGTCGAAGGAGATGGGGCACAGCCCGACGAACCACCCGAGCGCAGATGCCCATTGCGGCTCGTCACGGGTGTGCACGGGAGTCACGGTGCGGAAACGAGTGCCGCCGCCCAGTTCGGTGCCGGTGATGGCCAGGACCGCGAGCAGTCCCGCGAACAGGCTGTGCCCCGTCTTTCGGCAGGCGACCGAGAACGAGTCGGCTTGCTCCGGGTCCAGCACCCATGCCGAGAGACCACCCTGCGGCACGTCCTCCGGGCTCGGATCGCCGATGTCGAGTGGAAACGCAGGTAGTTCGCCGTCGCCCTCGACGAGGAAGTCTCGCCACATGGTCACCGCATCGTGAGAATGTTCGAGTTCGGCATGACGCTCGCGTTCGGAGGACCCGAAGTCGAGGTAACTGCCTGCCTCGAACAGGGCGGCAGGCGGACCGCCCAGTTCCGCTCCGTAGAGCGCGGCGATCTCGTGGGCAACCAGGACTGTCGACAGGCCGTCGATGATGGAATGGTCGGCTGCGAAGAACACGGTGATCGGGCGCGTGTCGTCGAGCGGCTCGAGCGTGACGAACGCGTACGCGGGCCATATCAGCGGTGACGTGAACTCGTCGAACAGGTAATGCAGGTGCTCGAAAACCTCGCTCGACTGGCTGCACCGCTCCTGCTCCACCTGCCAGATGTCGATGGCACCCTCCGCCGCGGTCACCCGCGACATCTCGCCGGTCGTCTCGTCGATCGACGCACTGGACCGCATGGCTTCGTGCCGGTCGATCCACTGCAGTACCGCTTGCCGAAACGCCGGTTTGTCGAGCGGGCCCGCAATCTCGAAGGCCGCACCGAGCCACGATTCGCGGCCACGACGGGGACTACTCAGACTCGAGCGGAGGTGCGCCTCGTGAACGTAGGACGTCGGCCTGGTGTCCGGACGCCACCCCGCTGCTTCCGGCGTGCGAGCCTGCGGGCCGACGCTGGGTATCCACTCGGTGAGCGTGCCTGCGGGAACCGCGTAGTCCGCTAACTCCGTGAACTCCATGTCGGCAGCAACCAGCCTTCGTTCGACCACATCGGGGTGAGGATGAATCGAGCATCGACGCTCGTCCCGGCAGTCTACCGATCACCGGATGTATCGATCAAGACGAACGCTCGCGACCGTCAGCGCAAGTGACGCTTGATTCGAGCCAACATCGCCGACATCCCGCGCAGACGCAACGGGCTGACCGCGTCGCTCAGCCCGAGAGCCGAGTAGAAGTCGTCCGGTACATCGAGGATCTCCTGAGCACCGAGACCGTCGAGCCCCTGCGCAAGAATCGAGGCGAACCCGCGAGTGGTCGGAGCTTCCGGCGGGGCACTGAAGTACAGATGCACTTGCTCGCGGTCGGCGGCATCGACGGACAGGAACAGCGGTGACTGGCACTCGGGCACCGGTTCCATCGCATCCTGGGCCAGGTGCTCCGGCAGTGGCGGCAGTTCGCGACTGAACTCCAGCAGCAGCTGTAGTTTGTCCTGCCCTTCCACTGCGGCGAAGTCCTCGACGATTTCGGCCAACGATTCCGGTAGGGCACTCATCGAGTCGCCGGTGCCGATCCGGGCTCCTCGCCCTTGGCGATCGGAACTCGAACGGCGTTGCCCCATTCGGTCCACGAGCCGTCGTAGTTGCGGACCGAGTCGTAACCGAGCAGATGTGTCAGTACGAACCAGGTGTGGCTCGACCGCTCACCGATGCGGCAGTAGGCGATCACGTCGTCGCTCGCGGAGGTAGCGGAATAGATCTCGTCCAGTTCCTTGCGGGAGCGGAAGCGTCCGTCCGGTGCCGCCGCCTTCGCCCACGGAATGCTGACGGCAGTGGGGATGTGCCCGCCGCGCAGTGCGCCTTCCTCGGGGTAGTCGGGCATGTGGGTGCGTTCGCCGGTGTACTCGGCAGGGGAGCGGACGTCGATCAACGGCACTGTGCCGAGGGAGCCGAGCACGTCCGACGCGAATGCTCGAATAGGCGCGTCGTTGCGTTCGACCACCGGGTAGTCGGTCGCAGGATATTCGGGTACGTCGAGAGTGGTGTCGCGGTTCTCGGACAACCAGGCGTCGCGCCCACCGTCGAGCAGTCTCACGTCCTGGTGACCGAACAGCGTGAACACCCACAGCGCGTAAGCAGCCCACCAGTTGCTCTTGTCGCCGTACACGACGATGGTGTCGTCTCGCGAAATGCCCTTGCGGCTCATCAGTTTCGCGAACTGCTCGCCGTCGATGTAGTCGCGGGTGACCGGGTCGTTGAGATCCAGGTGCCAGTCGATCTTGACCGCACCGGGGATATGGCCGACGTCGTAGAGCAACACGTCCTCGTCGGATTCGACGACGCGAAGGCCCGGGGTACCGAGATGGGACGAAAGCCATTCGTTCGACACGAGTCGATCAGGATGCGCATAGTCGGCGTACGTTGCGTTGGAATCGGTTGGTACAGGCACGTATCGGCTCCTACGTAGGATATTCGGCTGGCGGCCCGCCCGGGGGTGAGCGGTCTGCACCATCGATCCTAGGCGTTCACGTCGCCGACGAGTACGAGTGGAGGCTGCGGTTCGCGTTCGGTCAGGTCGTCGGTACGCCGACCCCGGCGTTCGCGGTGTTTGTGGTGGATGCGCGAATCAGCGTGCCGAGTTCGCCGACGAACGCGGTCATCACCGAGCGGGCCATCGCGGTATCGGGGAAACGCGATCGCAATGCCAAGCCGGATCGGGTGCGAGAGACCCAGAATTGGGCATCGTCGGACACCGTGGCGTTGCTGATGTGATGCGCGTTGGAATCGTCGAACTGCTCGTGTCGATCGACCTTGGTGTAGTCGATGTACGACACCATGAACACGTCCTGCCGGGACAGAGTGAATGCGTCCCCGAGATTGGCCAGCACCTGCGGAATCGGCACGGTACCGAGCGGTAGAGCCGAGCGGAACGCACTGTGAGCGGCGCACATCGTGCTGGGCAGGTCGGCGTGGACAGACACGGTCATGGGTGCGTTGGTGGTGAACCACCCCAGTGCACGCGAGAACTGCGGACGGTGTCGGGTGTGCAGCGGAAACAGGAAAGGCACCTGATCCGGCCCGCCGATACCGTTGATGGCCTGCGCGATCGCAGCGACCACGCCCGCGAACATCCCCGCACCGGATCGAGCGCAGAGCTGCTCGAATTCGACGGTCTGCGAGGCGTCGAGCAGGTCGTCCACCGTCGTGGCCTGGGGCGCCGTCTCACCCTCTGCAACTCCCAGATCGAAAGGAAACCTCGGTGTGGTGCCGCCACACTCGACGAGAAAGTTCGACCACTGCATCATGCGCTCATCCGTGGGGTCGATCGGCGGCTCGGCGGCTTCGATGCTGCAGTACTCGACGAAACCACCGACCGGAGGCAGGTCGACCACCGGGTTCGACGGGCTGCGGCGGTAGGCGTCGTACAGGGTGTGGAGCTCGTCGACGACGACCGCGATCGACATGGCGTCGACGTAGACGTGATCGAACGCGCACAGCACCGTCGAGGTGTCCGGTCGATCGATTCCGAAGCAGGTGTACGACGGGAATCGTCGTGCGTCGCAGCGCAGTTCGAGTGCGGTCCTCAGGTGGTCTCGGAGCTTCGGTCCCGAGGAGAAGGTAACCGGCGCGGAGTGCCTCGTCTCGATCGCACCAGGCCCGTAGAGCCTGCGCTCGATACCGGTTGTCGTGGGCACGAAGGCGCTTCGCAGCGTGTCGTGGCGGCCGATCAGATACTCGAAGGCCCGCCCGAGTGCGTCGACATCGAGGCTGCCCGGTACGTCGAACGCTCCGGCAATCCAGACGCGTTCGGCATCGCCCAGATCCCCCAGATGGAAACGCTGGTTGAACGACGGCGGAATCGACGACGGTACCGAATCACCGACGACGATCGGCGAGAAATCGACCAGCGCACCAGCTCTGGGGGCGTACTCAGTGATCGAGGTGACCCGCACCGGCCGGCTCCTGAACGAGGGTGCCCCGTGAGAGCGTGTAATCACCCTCGCGGGCAATGGTGTCGAGCACCTGCGCCAGATGTGAGTGGTAGCGCTCCACCGATTCGGCAGCGGTGTCGGTATCGGGGGTTTGCGCTACCAGGTACAGGTGCTCACCGTCTCGGTTGATCCACATCGATGCGTTCGATGTGGATCCTTCTCCGGTGAAATGCTTCGCTCGGGTGTCCGCGTCCCGTCCGACACCAGGAAACCAGCGAAAGTCGATGTAGGAGAGCATGTTCGGGCTGACGGCCAGCTCGCTGCTCAGAGTGCCGTCTGTCGCGAGTGCGCCCAGTACGGCGTGCACGGGTGCCTCTGCGATCTGCTTCGCCTGCTCGAAGCCCTTGTGAGCCAGGGCTGCGACATCGGAGAACGCGGCGCTGCCTGCAACCTCGAATGCGACCGGTGCGAAGTTGACGAACCATCCCTGAGATTGGCCGTAGTCGCCGTGGTGTCGGGTGCTCAGCACGGTGATCCCGAAATACTCCGAGTTGCCTGCCAACTCGAAATCGGTGATGCCGACGGCGGCGAATATGCCGCTGCTCATCCGGGCTCCAGCGGCTTTGCACGCGGCGTCGAACGCCGACGTCGAGCCTGCGTCCAACAGGTGGCGTTCGACGATACGGACCGGGGCGCGCTCGCCCGGCGCGAGTCCGAGATCGAGTGGAAATCGGGGCATCAAGCCGTCGTGCCGGGTGAAGATGTCACGCCACGCCGTGATCTCGGGGGAGTCGGGTCCGAATGTCGCAGCTCGCGCTCGCTCGTCCGCCGCGTAGGTGAGGTGACTGCCTGCGCGTGCGGGCTCCGGTGCTGCGCCGCCTGTCTCGAGCGCGTACAGATCGGCGAGTTCGCTGATGACGAGCGCCTGCGATCCGCCATCGGTGAACGCGTGGTCGGCACCGTAGTACAAAGTAAAGCTGCCGGACCTGGCCACGACACCGACCGCGAATCCGGGCCAGACCTCCGCGGTTGCTTCGGTCGAGAAGCGTTGTCGGACATAACGTTGGAACTGGTCGGGGTCCGCTGACTCGCCCGCGTCCAGAACGTCGAATCCGGCGACCTCGGGTGGTGCGAGGCGACGTACGACGGCGCCGTCCTCGATTTCGAACCAGCATCGAAGACCTTCGTGGCGCAGCACGTAGGCGGCCAGGGCGCGGCTCATCGCGGCCGTGTCCACGTCGCCGTCGATCTCCGTCGCCACACCGGTGTACGCGGTGTGGACATCACCGCGCTCGCGTGCGGCCCACGCTGCCTTCAGGTGGTCTTCCTGCAGAAACGAGGGGGGAGTCGAATCGACCGGTGCCGCAGCGGCAATCGCCTCGGCAGCCGGTGTCGGATGCCACTCGAGCAGACGGCCCGGGGCAGGATTCCAACTGCCCATGGCGGTGATGATCATCGTTGCTTCGTCCTTTGCGATAAGAGCCGCGTGCCGGTCGGACGCCTCACTCTGCCGAGACGGCCACCGGCCGAGAGACCGACGTGAGCACCGTATCGGTACCGGCGTCGGAGTCGATCACCGCAGTCAACACCGCCACGAACTCGGTGATGAAGCGATGGACATTGGTGGACGCAACATCCGAGCTCGGGAACCGCGCAGAAATGTTCAGCCCTTCGAGCGTTCGGTTGACCCAGAAGTAGACCTCGTCGTCCGCGTGGCAGTTGCTGCGCAGAGCGCGTCCCTTGCGGGCTTGCCACTGGGCAGCGTCCGGAAGAAATCTCAGGTCGATGTACGAGACGACGAATCGAGGTATCTCCGTCGACTCCAGGATCTGTGCGATTCTGGAGTACGGCATACGGGCAAGGCCCTTGTTCGCGGAGCCCGCCGCTGCCGCTGCCTCGAGCGCCTCGCCGAAGGTGCGCGCATTGTCGAGTTCGATCTCCATCGGCAGGATCCCGACGTACCAGCCGACCGATGCAGCCCACTTCTGTTCGTCTCGGGTGTGCATCGGCATGACGGTGCGCAGAGACGTGCGGCCGGACAGGCGCGCGTTCGTGAGCGCCAGGGCCGCAAGTATTCCGGCCTGCATGTTGTACCCGGCTGCGCGGCACGCGGCGTTCACGGCATCGGACTGATCCGAGGTGAGGAGCCACGACGAGATGCTGCTCTGAGCGGCAGGCCCGTCGGTGACGGGTGCCCTCTCGGCCGCCAAGGGAAGCGGGAAGCTCGGAAAGCGTCCGTTTTCCACGGCCAGAAAGTCCTGCCAGGTGCGCACAGCGCTGTGGTCCCTGGTCAGCGTGTCACCCAGCGCTCGCTCGGACTGGCTGAAGTCCACGTAACTACCCACCTCGGGCAATTCGGGATCGGTGCCCTCGAGCGCCTGCGTGTACAGCCGGTCGATCTCGTTGATGGCGTAGATCTGGCTGTAGGCATCCATCACCGAATGGTCTGCAGCGAAAGCGAGCAGGAACGACTCCCCGGGACCGTTCGAGAGAGCGCGCGAGGCATCATCGGGCTCGATGGTCGCCAGGACGAAATGCGGCCATGCCGTCGGCGATACCGTCTTGCCGAACCAGGAGTGCAGATGGCTGAACACCTGCGTTTCGGTTCGCGGTTCGGTGTGCGCGCAATCGACCACCCGCACAGCGTCCGTCGGCACCGTGAAGCGTTGCCAGGAACCGGACTCCGGGTCGCGACTGACTTTGGTCCGGAAGGCCTCGTGCCGCCCCATGTACGCAATGATGGTCGCCCGCACTGCCTCGACGTCGTAACGGCGATGAATCTCGAACACGGTCCCGATCCACGAACCCGGGGCGCTGCGCTCGCAGTGATCCTGGTGCGTGAACGAAAGTCCGCGCGAATCCGGCGACCACCGGTCGTCGTCGACGCGGGGAACCCACTCGGTCAGTCGTCCGGCGGGAAGCGGATAGTCGGCGAGTTCGGTGTATTCCATGTGAGTCCTCTTTCATTCCGGGCTCGGCCAGCGGGTGTTCGGTGTCAGTTCGGTTTCAGCTGGGGCGCGATTACGGTCGGGCCGTATATGTAAAGCGGGGTTGTTGCGTGACCGCGTATTCGACTCGTCGTCTTCTGCGTTTGCGCTTTCCACATTGAAAGAACAACGTTATTGCTGTCGACCCGAAGTGAGTCAAGAAGTCACGATAAGGGCTGCGGGCAACTATTTCGCGACGCGTAAAAGTAATACTTCTCACTGCGGAAGCTCTTGACCGCAGATCGGGGTGCACCCGCGGTGTTTGCTCTCGATTGTCGTATCTTACGGTCGATTTGCCGTTTTTGCAGTCCGCTGTGATGACGGATCACAATGTCGACGGTAATGGTGCCGGTGTCGGGCTCGGACGCGACTTACGCCACCGACCGGCACGAACATGGCGTGAAACACAGGCCGGGCCGGAGTCGAGAACTTATTGCTCGACGTGAATGCATTTCAGTGAGAGATTCACACCGCCGCCGGCTCGTGGGGATGTAGTAGGTTCTTCGCGTGACTCGAATTGGATTTGCCGATCACCTGTTCTTGCGAATGCATCACGGCATCGGATATCCCGTCTATAACCAGTTTCTATGGTGGTTCGACGAATCGGTCCAGCGAAAAGACCTGGAAAAACTACGCGACAACCTGTCCGACGGTCTGCTTGCGCGTCGCGTGACTTCGCCGACGGTGCCGCCTGCTCGTGAACGTTGGATAAACTCTTCGGTTTCTCATCCACTCGATTTTCACCCGGAGTTCATCGAGTCCTCCGACGTACTCGCGTGGGCCGACGGGCGCCTGGGAACGGAGATCGACCCCGAGACAGGACTGGGCTGGCGGCTGGCGGCGGCACCGCTGACAAGCGGTGGGATGGTGCTGGCGCTGACCGCCTCACACATGGTGGCCGACGGCGGCGCTCTGGTCGCCGCGTTCCGTTCCGCGAATTCCCGGGCCGATCAACCACGGCTGACGCCCGCCGAGCACGGTCTGGCTGCAGTCGGCTCGGACGTCGAAGACGCCGTGGTTCAACTTCGATCCGCCGCCGGTTGGCTGCTGAAGTCTGCGGTTGCCGCCCTTCCGATCCCTGCTCGACCCGCACCGCCGCCCACATCCCCGCGAGTGGGCCCGAGGCGTTCCGAGGTAGCGACGGACCCGGCGACCGACTCGGTGTGGACATCGCCTCACTTGGTGGCCGAGGTGGACGCCGCTACATGGAATGCGGTGGCCGAGAACTGGGGTGGCACATCGAACTCGCTGTTCATCGCGATTCTGACGGCAGCGTCCGCACACGCCGGTCGGGCCTCGATGGGCGACACGGTGCAGTGGTCGCTGCCAGTCAGTGATCGAACCGGTGCTGATATCCGCTCCAACGCAACGAAAATCGTGAAGATTGACGTTCCTGTCGACGACGCACTCGACCTGTCGCCTATCCGGTCGATCAGCAAGGCGGCGTTCACCGCGTTCGCCGCGAGGCAGGCGGCGGGTCAGGCACCTGCCGGCATCTCGCAAGCTCTGGTGCAAATGCTGCCCGACGCCGTGGTTGCACGCGTTCCGCAACCTCGGGACGGTGCCGAAGGTTTGGCGTCCAACATGGGTGTGCTGCCGGACGACTTCAGCACGGTGGCGGGTATCCGAGCTCGTGCGGTGTCGGGTCGAGCGACGTTCTTCGGTGCTGACGCAGAGTTCGCTCGAGCACTGGACGGTGGACTGACGGCATGGGTCTGCGAGGCCAACGGCACCGTCACGCTGACCGTCCACGCCATGGATCCCGATCGATTCCCCGGTCACCGAGCTCTCGAAGACCATGTGGCCACCGCGTTGTCTCGATGGGGATTGACCGCGCACTTCTGGTAATCGGGCACTTCTGGTGAATTAGTCAGTGCGCGTGAGCGGCGGCCTCGGTGATGTCTGCTGCGTGCGCAACGGCTGCGTCGGCCGGTGCCACGGTATCGGCCAGCTCACGAGCCGCACATCTGACTGCATCGGTGGTGATATGGGTGATTCCGTGCAGCAGCACGGATTCGGACAACGCCGAGAATTTCGTACTCGCCCCGGCTCCGACCCGTCGCAGCGCTGCTCCCCAGAACGGCTGGTCGGCGCTGAACCAGCACACGAGCGTCGGCAGGCCTGCGCGCGCACTAGCGGCCGTCGTGCCTGCACCACCGTGGTGTACAGCTGCGAGACAACGCGGGAATACGCTCGCATGGTCTACCGATTCGACGATCATGATGTTCGAATCGGTTTGCGCAGCAATCGCTTCGGCACCGGTGAGATCGCTCCAGCCGGCGCAGACCAGGGCCCGTACGCCCAACTCGGTGACCACTGTCGAGATCATGCGCAGCAGCGCCGAGGGGTCGGGAACGGGCATGCTCCCGAATCCGAAGTACACCGGCGCAGAACCGGCCTGCAGCCATCGCTCGAGTGCGGGATCGGTTTCCTGCCGCTCGGCATTCGGCCCGAGAAACCCGACGAACGGTCGCAGTGGCCCCCACTGCTCGGCGAGCCCGGGGAACAGGGCGGACTCGTAGGCCTGGATCTCGACTCCGCCGTACAACTCGGATCGTCTGGGTAGGGAATCGCGGGTGGTCGGCAAGCCGAGGGCTCGTCTCTGGGCATTTTCGCGAGTTTTCATCGACGTCCACCGGAGCGTCTCGGCAAGTGCCCACATCGATCGGTTGACCGCTCCAGGCAAGCTTGCCCCTGGAAAGACTGGGACGACCCCGTTCTTCCGGAGCGGGCAATAGTGAAGGGCCACAAAGGCGTTACCGGTCGCCTGTGCCATGTTGAACGCCATCTCCTGCCCCAGGGACCCGGTGACGATCGCGTCGCCGCCCACCGACATCTGCTCGAGCTCGTTCGTCATCTGGTCCCACCCGTGATTGGCCAATTCCGCCAGTGCAGTCAGTCTGGTCCGCGGGTTCGCAGACTTGATCCGCACTCGAATCAGCTCCGACTCCAACAGGCGATGGGTGTCCGGGCCGAACGAGACCACGCGCACACGTTCGGACTCGGCCATCGTCGAGCGAGCCAAGCACAGCAGGTTGGGGGGTGCGCCGAACACCACGTCATGTCCGCGACGAGCAAGCTCCATGCCGAGCGCCATGCCGGGCGTCACGTCGCCGCGGCTTCCGTTGAACGGCATCACGAACTTCATACGGTCCTTCGCAGTCATTCCGACTTCGGATCGAGCACAACCTATCAGCACCGTCCGGCTTCGTTCGATGAGGAAAACATATGGCGGGAAACACAATTGCGGCCCACCTGCACGCGTACGTCCGCAGCGATAGGCTCTCGTGGTGGAAAGACTGACGTACGACGACGACCTTTTCCTTCGCATGGAATGCGTTCTCGGGGTACCGGTGGTCAACCAGATCGTCTGGCGATTCGACCGCCCGGTCTCGGGCGATGCACTCGAAGCGATGAGGCAGACGCTCGCCGCAGGCCCTGTCGATCGCTCGGTTCGGCGGGCACGGGTCCCTGGCGCGCGGGACAGTTGGACCGCTGCCCGCAGCCCGGCCGATCCTGTCGTCGTCGGCTCACCTATCGATCGCGCGGCACTCGACCGTTGGATCGAGGATCAGGCGGCCGTGCGGTTGGACCCGATCGAGGGCCCGGCGTGGCGACTTTCCGCAACTGCAGTCGAGACGGGCGGCACCGTTGTGTCGTTGGTGGGCTCCCACGTCGTCGGCGACGGCGGAGCGCTGACGTCCGCTGCCGCGGCCGCGCTGAACGGCCGTGCGGTCCCCGACGATTTCGTGCGCGTCGGTCTCGACGGTTCCGGATCCGTGTCGGCTCGCTGGGGTGCCGACGTCGTCGACGGCGTGACCCGGATCGGTGCGGCTCTTTCTGGTGCCGCGCGAGCGCTCGGAGGTACCGCGGTGAGAACAGTGCACGCACGAACTACTGTGGCCGGCCCGACATCCATCGCTCCGACCGCCGGCGACGCGAACGTGAACCGCCCGCGCAAGGAAGTCGCACCTGCGGAGGGCGCATGGGTGCCGAGCACGGTCGTCGTCGACTGCCTGTCTGCGGACTGGACTGCGGCCGCAGCGAGCAAAGGTGGCAGTTCGAACAGTCTGCTGGTGGCCATCGTGCTCGGCATCCTGACCCGCAGTGGACGGATCACCACGGAGGAGCGGGTTCGGGTGGCTCTCCCGGTCAGTACCAGGACAGCGGGGGATCGGCGGGCGAACGCCACGTCCGGCGTCTCGATCCACGTCGACGCGGGAGGGACCTACAGCGAGGATCTCGGAGCGATTCGTGCATCGAGCAAAGAGGCATTCAGGGCGCAGTCCGACCGGACTGTGACGACGACCTTCGAGCTGCTCAAACCACTGATGCAACTGCTGCCCGATGCGATCGTGGCCAGACTCGCCGCGTCCGGATCGGCACCGCTGTGTCTGTGCTCGAATCTCGGCAGTCGAGGTGTTGCGCTGCGCACCATCGGGGGCGTCGACGCCACGGCGGTCGCGATGAGGTCGATCACACAGAACACCGATGTGGCGTTGTTGCGGCGCACCGGAGGCGGCGTCAGTGCGTGGTGGAACGAATCGGGCGAACGGGCGACTCTCTGCGTGACCGGGCTCGACCCTGACAGCTTCCCCAGCAAGGAGCACCTGCGGGGGCTTGTCCGGGCGGAGTACGACAGCTGGGGTCTGACGCCCGAATTTTGGTGACCTCGAGACACCTCACAAATGAGGATGCAGACGGATTTTCGGCCGGATCCCCGGTGCAGCTATGCTTTCCGACGGTTCGAGTGTTCGAGCAGAAGCAAGAAAGGGGCGATCCATGGCAGTGGTCGTGTTGTTCGGGTCCGAGACCGGTACGGCCGAGGAGGTCGCCGACAAGATCGCGGACGTTCTCAGTGATCATGACGCCGAAGTACGCGACATGTTGGAGTACGAGGTGTCCGATATCGACACCGATGACGTCCATGTGATCATCTGCTCCACCTACGGAGACGGCGAGCTCCCCACGGGTGCGGAGCCCTTCTTCGATGCGCTGGTCGAGGATGCACCAGACCTTGCGGGACTGCAGTTCGCAGTGTTCGGGCTGGGCGATCGGGTCTACGAGGACACCTTCAACCGCGGCGGCGAGATCATGGCCGAGAAGCTCACCGAACTCGGTGGAAAGCAGATCGGTAGCCACGCTCGGCACGACAGCTCGTCCAACATCAAGCCCAAGACCATGGCCGAAGAATGGGCTCGCGAATTGATCGACCTGCTGCCCTGAGGCTGTGCCCGTTAGGGCGGGGTCGGACTCCACAGCTCGGCCAACGTTGTACCTACTCGGTTCACCAAGGTCCGCATCAGCGGCAACCCGATGCCGATCACCGAGGACGGATCGCCCTCGATGCGGTCCACGAACCAACCACCGAGTCCGTCCAGCGTGAACGCTCCTGCAACCAGAAGCGGCTCGCCGGAGGCGAGGTAGGCCTCGAGGTCCACCGAGGACGGCGTCGCAAAATGCACCACTGTCGAACTGTGCGCGGCGGCCTGCGCCACGACAACGCCATCGGTCACGCGGAGCACTGCATGACCGGTCAACAGCGCACCGCTGTTGCCCGCCATCGACTGCCACCGCTCCCGCGCCACCTCGACCGAATGCGGCTTACCGTGTAGTTCGCCGCCGATCGACAGCATCGAATCGCAGCCTACGACCACCAGATCGTCGGTCGAGTCCGCGAACGTCTCGGCCACTGCGGCCGCCTTGGCCCGGGCCAGTTCCGTCACCACCGTTTCCGGGGACGCCGACGGCCCGAGAGCCCGGGCGAGCGCATCTTCGTCCACCCCCGACACCCGGACGATCGGCTCGACGCCGGCTCCGCGCAACACCGACAGTCGAGCCGGTGACGCGGATGCGAGAACGAGCCGAACCGGGCCTCTCACCTTCTCTTCCGGCGGCACCGTCACCCTCGGTGACGGCCCGACGCGGCGTACGAATACGCCGACTGAGGTGCGAAACCGCGATGAAGAAGCGTCGGCGATCCCCATAGCTCCGGAGGCCGAGAAGTGCCCGCATCCGCCGAACCACCCTGGGCAGCCGTCAGAACCGCCACCAGAGCAGCGAGATCCTCGTCGCTCGGATTGCCTTTCACCACACGAACTTCCGGAGACGCGGCGGAGACACCGGCCTCCGCTACGGCCTGGTCGCTCGCTGCAACGAGATTCGCTTCGCCGCTTGCTGCGTCATGATTCGCTTCGCCGCTCATAGGGGGATGTTTCCGTGTTTCTTGGGGGGCAGGGTCACTTGTTTGCGTTCGAGCAGGCGCAGTGCGGTCACGATCTGCCCGCGGGTGTGACTGGGCGGGATGACCGCGTCGAGGTACCCGCGTTCGGCCGCGACGTACGGGTTGACGAGGGTGTCCTCGTACTCCTGCTGCAACTCGAGGCGCAACGCATCGACGTCCTCACCGTTGGTCGCCGCCTCGAGAAGTTTCTTGCGGTAGACGAACCCGACCGCACCCGAGGCGCCCATCACCGCGATCTGCGCCGTCGGCCACGCCAAATTCACATCCGCACCCATGTGCTTGGACCCCATCAC
>NZ_JBITUQ010000028.1:0-68211 GCF_044542515.1 Rhodococcus sp. NPDC078407
ATCACTACAATCACCACCGACCCCACACAGGCATCGGCGGTAAGTCACCCATCGAGCGACTCACCGTCCACAACCTCCCCGGGAAGAACAGCTAGTTGGCGATCACGGCTACCGATACCAGGGCCGGAGACGCGGCGTCGACGGTACCGCCCGTCTACAGTCGGCTCATGTCCGCGCAGCATCGACCCCGGGTTTCGATCGGCATTTCCGGCTGGACGTACGCGCCGTGGCGGGGCGACTTCTATCCGAAGGGCTTGGCGCATCGGAAGGAACTCGCATACGCGTCCGAGCATCTGACGTCCATCGAGATCAACGGCACCTTCTATGCGATGCAGAAGCCGTCGAGCTTCACCAAGTGGCACGACGAGACCCCTGACGACTTCGTGTTCTCTGTCAAGGGTGGGCGCTACGTGACGCACATCAAGCGGCTCGTGGGTGTCGAAAGCGCACTTGCGAACTTCTTCGCCACCGGAGTGTTGACCCTCGGTGACAAGCTGGGTCCCTTCCTGTGGCAGTTGCCTCCCAACCTCGAGTTCGACGCGCAGAAGATGGCGAACTTCTGTGCCCTGTTGCCCAGAACTGTCTCTGCTGCAGTGACTCTGGCGCAGGCGCGGGACGAGAAGTTGGCGGAGGACCGAGTAGCGTTGCCGGCTCCGACGTCGAGTCCACTTCGGCATTGCGTCGAAGCGAGGCACGTGAGCTTCGCCTCGGATGAGGCTGTGGAACTGTTGCGCGAGAACGGTATTGCGATCGTAGTGGCAGACACCGCCGGGAAGTACCCGTACATCGAGACTCCCACAGCAGATTTCATGTATGCCCGACTCCACGGGGACGAGGAGTTGTACGCCAGCGGCTATACCGACCAGGCGCTCGATCGATGGGCCGAGAAGGTCGCGGACTGGACGTCGACGGGGCGTGACGTCTACGTGTACTTCGACAACGACATCAAGGGGTACGCGCCCTTCGATGCCATGAAGCTGATCGAGCGCGTCGGTAGGTGAGTATTTTGCTTTCTATCGTCACGGCTAGAGATACGAATAGTCGTCTGGCTACTGACTCGATGCAGGTAGCGCCTCTGCGACGCGGGAAAGATTACGGGCCGCCGTGAGGATCGTCTTGACCTTGTCCGCCAAGGCGTCGCCCTCGAAAGTCTCCGCGCGGCCACCGACGCTGATCGAGGCCACGACCACCCCGTTGCGTCCGAGAATCGGTGCGCCCACTGCCGCGACGCCCGCCAGATAATCCGAATTGCTCAGCGCATACCCCTGCGTTCGGATGCGGTCGAGATGGTCCATCAACTTGTCGGGCGAGGTCAGCGTTCGGTTCGTGTACTCAGCAAGCTCACCGCCGAGCCAACTGTCGCGAATCCGAGCAGAGAACGCAAGCATCGCCATCGGCCCGGCGGTGGCGTGGTACGGGAGAACGGATCCGATCGAAATGCCCGCCACCACAAGGGGATTGCTACCCTCGTGACGGTCGATGCAGACTGCGCCCTCGTCTGCGGGGACCATCAGATAGGCGGTATCGCCGAACTTCTCCGCGATCTCGGACAGATAGGGCTGGGCCGCTCCGCGAATGTCGAGTTGCGTCAACGCGGCCGAACCGATCTCGAACACCGGCATGGCGATGCGGTACGAACCCTCCGCTGTTCTGTCCACCCAGCGGGCATGGATCAACGTCGTCATCAGCCGATGCACCGTCGTCTTGTTCATCCGACTCGCTGTCGTCAGATCGTTGAGCGTCCACACGGGATGCGTCGTATCGAAGTGGTCGAGCAGAGCGCACGCCTTCACGACGGCACCGACGATGTCGCGGCCGGCCTGAGCGTCGGACTCGGTGGGAACTGCCACGTGTTGTTCCTTCCGGTCTGGGTGAAGCGTCGTCGCCATCCTACGAACCGATGATGCATGCGGGATCGCCCGACGGGTATTGACTTGTGATCCGAGCCACTCTAAATTCGGAAGGCGTTCCGCAATACGAAACGGAGAGTGCTCGTGACGATAACTTTGAGAGGCCTGACCGAACAAGGCCTGGTGTATGCGCCCGGCGTCTGGGACGGGTTGACGGCCAAATTGGCCGAGCAGGCGGGCTTCTCGGCGCTGTGTGCCTCGGGATTCGCCGTCTCGGCGGCACTCGGGTTGCCCGACGCCGAGCTCTACACGATGACGGAGAACCTGCAGGCCGTTCGCACCATCCGAGAGGCATCGACCCTCCCCCTGGTTGCGGACATCGACACCGGGTACGGAAACGCCGTCAACGCTGCGCGCACCGCGACCCGGTTCGCCGAAGCCGGCGTTCAGGGCGTCTTCATGGAGGATCAGCTCTCGCCCAAGAAATGTCCGATCTGCGTCGGTGAGCCGGTGGACCTCATCTCCGTCGAGGAGGCGTCGGGCAAGGTTCGGGCGGTGCGTGATTCGATGCCCGACGACGTCCTGCTCATCGCACGCACCGACGCACGCGGCGACGACGCGATCAGGCGCGCGCAGGCCTACGTCGACGCTGGAGCCGACATGATCATGCCGGTGACGAAGACGTTCGAAACCGTCGAGCAGTGGGAGAACTGTCACCGAGCGGTCGGGGTTCCGCTGATGGCTACGCTCACCGCATCGACCTGGACCGAGCGCGAGTTCACCCCGGAGGTGCTGGCACAGATCGGCGTGCGGCTGGCCCTGCTGCCCACTCAGGTGCTGATGGCCGCGACGGGGGCCGCGCGAGAGACCCTGCGCCGCTTGGCCTCCGGTGAAGCTCCCGCCGACGTCAGCGCCGACGCGTTGCAGCACCACGAGTTCGTGGACCTCATCGGCTTCCCTGAGGTCGAGGCTCAGCAGCGCAAATACCTGCCTGCGGAGGCGAATCGATGACGTCGGGTGCATTCACGATGGTCGAGAAGATTCTCGGCAGAACCTACGACGGCGATCCCGTGCGCGCCGGTGAAAATCACGCGGTGCGTCCGGATCGGATGATCGCGTACGACTTCCCCGGCTACACCGACGTGATGTTCCGACAGATGCGCGAAGACTTCGGCATCACCTCACTCGAGGATCCGTCTCGGTACGTCGTCTTCATCGATCACATGTTGACCAAGCGAAACGACCGGGAACAAGAAGTCCATCAGGTCACCCGAGACTGGTGCGAGTACTACGGAATCGAGCTACACGAGGGTCGCGGCATCGGGCACCAGCTCACTGCTGAGCTCGGACTGGCCATTCCCGGTGACTTTCTCGTTCACTTCGACGGTCACATCAGCGGAATCGGTGCGTTCGGCGCACTGGGGTGGGGTATTCGACGCGACCTCATCGAAGCGTGGGTGACCGGGCAACTGTACGTGGATATTCCAGCGACCACGCGCTTCGACCTGCACGGCGAATTCGCACCGGGAGTGGACAGTCGAGACCTGGTGCACGCCATCATCGACCTCGTCGGGGCCGACGGATGCGCACACCAGGTGATGGAGTTCGGTGGTCCCGGCGCAAGGTCGATGAAGATCGACCATCGGCAGGGGCTGTGCGGCATGGCGATGTTCACCGGAGCCGTGTCCGCGATCTTCGAGCCGGACGAGACCTCGCTCGCGTACGCCGACGATGTTGCGCGGCATAGCTTCACGCCGGTGCACCCCGACGCCGACGCGACCTACGCAGCCCGCCACACCATCGATCTCGCTCGGATCGTGCCGCAGGTCGTTGCGCCGGGCTCGGCGCGCGCAGCCAACACCCACACTGCCGCCGACCTCGCCGGCACGCCGATCACCAAGGCGTTCATCGGCTCCTGTGCCAGCGGGAGAATCGAGGATCTGCGGGCCGCGGCACTCGTACTGGACGGACGCACCGTGGCTCCCGGTGTGGAGCTCAATGTCGTACCGACCTCGCAGAAAGTGCACGATCAGGCCGAGAAGGAGGGACTGCTCGACGTCCTTCGTTCCGCCGGCGCGCACATCGCAGTATCGAGTTGCGACTTCTGCTTCGGATACCAGAAACCGTTGGCACCGGGCGAGAACTGCATTTCTACCGGAGTGCTCAACATCTCTGGCCGCATGGGTAGTTCGGACGCGAACATCTACATGGGTTCTCCGTACACCGTCGCCGCCAGTGCGCTCGCCGGCACGATCCAGCAGGTGGGCTCATGAGTGCTTACCCGCCCCCGCCCGACGTCATCTCCGGCCGAGTCGCCTGGGTCTTCGGCGACGACTTCGACATCGATCTCGTTGTGGGCGTTGCTAATATCAAGTCGTACGATCCCGAACACCTGAGATCAGTGTGCATGGCCGCATACGATCCGGGTTTCGTCGACCGCGTTCGGCCGGGCGACATCATCGTGGGCGGTCGCAACTTCGGCTACGGTCACCCCCACTATCCGCCGATGGTGGCGCTACGAAACGCTGGTATTCAGGCGATCGTCGCCGAGTCGTTCTCACCGGGATTCTGGCGCGGAGAGACGTTCAACGGAGTACCGCTCATCACCATCCCGGGTGTCTCCAGCGCGGTCGTGACCGGTGATGCCGTCGAACTCGATTGGCGACGAGCATCATTGACCACCGCCGACGGTCGATCGATTGTGGGTAATGCACCCAGCCCTCGTACTGTCTCGGTCATC
Source organism: Rhodococcus sp. NPDC078407 (assembly GCF_044542515.1). Lineage (NCBI taxonomy): Bacteria > Bacillati > Actinomycetota > Actinomycetes > Mycobacteriales > Nocardiaceae > Rhodococcus > Rhodococcus sp. NPDC078407. The sequence continues at coordinate 4,591 of NZ_JBITUQ010000028.1, forward strand.
GAGGCCGGTGGATCCTACGAACTACTTCTTGCCGAACATCGAAACAAGCAACCACTCACAGGACAGGGAACAGCGCGATGACGAACGTCGACCAGCCTTCTGCGGTCACCGGCGTACCGAAAGCCGACACCAGCACAGCGCGCCGCGCCGCGCTGGCCGGTGGCGTCGGTACGCTCATCGAGTACTACGACTTTGCGGTCTACGGCTTTCTCGCCGTAGTGATTGCGCCACTGTTCTTTCCGTCCACCAGTCCCGGTGTCTCGATCCTTGCGACCTTGGCGGTATTCGGCGTCGCATACGTCGCACGGCCGCTCGGAGGTATCTTCTTCGGCCGCCTCGGCGACCGACGGGGACGTCGACAGGCGCTGGTCGTGACGGTGGTCTGCATGGGCATCGCGTGCGGAGTTCTGGGAATGCTGCCCACGCATTCGAATGTGGGTGTGTTGGCACCGATCCTGCTCGTCATCATCCGGCTGGCCCAGGGATTCTCGGCAGGAGGCGAAATCGGCGGTGCAGCAACATATATCGCCGAGTCGGCACCGCCGAACCGTCGGGGTTTCTTCGGATCGTTCACCCCGGTCGGCTCCACCCTGGGATTCGCCGTCGCCGCAGCCGTCGTCGGACTGGTTGCTCTCGTCACCACCGATGATCAGATGTCGTCGTGGGGCTGGCGCATTCCGTTCCTGCTCGCGCTACCCTTGGCCCTCGTCTGCTTGCGAGTGCGGCTGAAGCTCGAGGACAGCCCGGAATTCGAGGAGATGGCGGCCAACAACGAGGTGGCCAAGAGTCCGCTGAGCGACGTGGTGAAGAAGCAACCGTGGTCGGTTCTGCGCGTGGTCGGTATCGCCATTGCCATGAACGGATCGGGCTACATCGGACTGACGTACTTCAGCGTGTACCTGATCAACGACCTCGGATTCTCCAAGGACTCGGTCTACTGGACATCGGCAATCGCAATTGCATTGGCCTGCGCCACTTTCCCGCTCAGTGGGATGCTGACCGACAGGTTCGGCCGCAAACCGGTACTGCTGTTCGGCTACGTGGCGTACGTGATCATCGCGCTGCCGGTGTTCATGATTCTCGGCGCGACGTCGTCGATCATCGTGGTGGGCTGCGTCTACTTCGTCTACATGGTTCTCAACGGAGTCGTTCAGGTGCCGGCGTTCCCACTCTTCACCGAGCTGTTCCCTCGGGCAGTGCGTTACACGGGAGTGTCGTTGGGCTTCAATATCGGCACCATCGCCGCGGGAGGCACCGCACCGTATGTCGCCGCTCAGCTGGTGGAGTCGACCGGCAACGCGATGTCGCCGGCGTACTGGGTCATGGGGGTCTGTGTGATCGGAGTTGCGACGGTACTGACCATCAAGGAGACGGGTCGCGACAAGCTTCCTGCGTAGTTGGGCGGAGCGCCATCCATAGTTCGAGATTCGCCCCACCACGTCCCCCGGCGTGGTGGGGCGTTCTGCGTGCGGAAGGTCCGTGAACTTGGGACGCGCGCGGAATAGTCAGGCGCGTTCGGAATTGTCGACGGGTCGGTGTCGATTCCGCTCGCGTCTGGCGAACGCGCTCGCGTTTGCGGAGATCGGAGCCGCTAGCCCAGTATTCGGAACTGTTGCGCTGAAGCTAGATATCGATAGACAGCGCTACGGAGCGCAGAGTCGCCGCACAGCGGCCTCGATTTTCGACGCTCGACGCTGAATTTCTGCGTCGTCGGCTGGTCGACGGTTCAGGCTCGGCGCGGTCATCCACGCCGAGGTGATGCCGAACATCATGGTGATCAGATCGTCGACCGTGTAGGCGTCGGAAATCAGGCCGTCCCGCTGGGCGTCGGCCATGGCGCTGCGTCGCTGTGCGATGACCGAGTGGATGTCGTCGTTGCCCGATCCGGCCATGCCGCCTTGGAGTTGAGTCCACAGCAGGAGTCGGTGTTCTTCGGGATGCGCTGCCAGATGGAGGTATTCGCGCGCTGCGTATCCACCGAGGTCGTCGACCGCGAAGGGCACTTCGTCGATGAATCGAGCGAATCCGTCCTCGACGACAGCCCGGAACAGGGTTTCTTTGTCCCCGAAGTAGGCGTACAGGCGCTCCTTGCTGGCCTTGGCTGCGACCGCTATGCGATCTACCCGCGCCCCGGCCAGCCCGTGCACCGAGAATTCGTCACGTGCGGCGGCGACGATGCGGGCGCGCGTCGCACTGGCGTCAGGTCTCATGGCGGCCACCATACCTCCAACCAACTAGTTCGTTTGACACCCGGTGCCAAGTGGCATACCTTTCTGCTCGGGACATTTTTCGTGCCCAGAATCAACGAGTACGAGTGGGGTAGAAACATGTCGCAGGTCTCCGAGCGCGAAGCGTCGGATCCGAATCCGAACTACGAGCGCCGATGGCTGGTGCTGTGCATCGTCGCCATCACGCAGCTCACGATCGTGCTCGACGGCACGATCGTCAATATTGCACTGCCGCAGGCTCAGCTGGACCTGGGCATCAGTGACAGCAGCCGCGCCTGGGTCATCACCGCCTACGCGTTGTCGTTCGGCGCACTCCTGCTGCTCGGCGGACGTATCGCCGACTACTGGGGACGCAAGCGCTCGTTCATCGTCGGTATGGCCGGCTTCGCCGTTGCCTCCGCCATCGGCGGCCTCGCCCAGGAAGGCTGGCAGCTGTTCATCGCACGCGCCGGTCAGGGCGTCTTTGCCGCGCTGCTCGCACCCGCAGCCCTGGCCATCCTGACGGTCACGTTCACCGACACCAAGGAGCGCGCCAAGGCATTCGGAGTCTTCGGAGCGATCGCCGGTGGCGGCGCAGCAGTCGGCTTGCTCCTCGGCGGCGTACTGACCGAATACGCGAACTGGCGATGGTGCCTGCTGGTCAACATCCCGGTCGCCGTGATCGCCATCGCCGCGGCAGTCCCCTTGGTCAAGGAAAGCAAGGCTCACGGAGACACTCGCTACGACCTGCCCGGCGCGATCCTCGTCGCACTCGGACTGGCATCGCTGGTGTACGGCTTCACCGAAGCCGAAGACGGCTGGGCGACGCTACCCACCATCTCGTTCATCGCGTTGGGCATCGCTCTGCTGGCTGCGTTCGTCGTGGTCGAATCCAAGTCCGCCAACCCGCTCTTGCCACTGAGCGTGCTGCTCGACCGTGATCGCGGTGCCGCGTACATCGGCTCGGCCGTCATCGGCGCTGCCCTGCTCGGCGGAACGTTGTACCTGACGTTCTACTTCCAGATCGTGCTCGAGATGAGTCCGGTGATCGCCGGCGTCGCATCATTGCCGATGACCGGTGGCATCCTGATCACCGCCGCTATCGCGTCCGCGCTCGTGCCGAAGATCGGGCCCAAGCCGCTGATGGCCGTCGGCCCTGTCGTCTCGGCGATCGGCCTGCTCCTGCTGACGCAGATCGGCGTCGACACCTCGTACTTCACGCACGTTCTGCCCGGTGTCGTGCTCCTGGGTCTGGGCCTCGGTCTGCTGATGGTGCCGATGCAGAACGTTGCGCTCATCGGTGTTCCGGACCACGATGCAGGTGCCGCCTCCGCTCTGATCAACGCCACCCTGCAGGTCGGCGGCGCGCTCGGTGCCGCAGTGTTCACCACGGTCTACACCTCGTCGAAGACCTCGTACCTGGCCGAGAACCCCGCCCCCACTCCGCCCGCCGGAGTCCCCGCGGAAGCGCTTGCCGGCCAGGAAGTTCCCAGCGACGAGATGCTGGCCGCTCTGCCGGAGCCGATCCGCGACTTCGTGCTGGCCACCATCGACCACGCGTTCTCGGCCGAGGTATCGGGCTACGCCTGGGCGTTCGGCACCGCCGCGATTCTGGTCGCGCTGGTATGCCCGGTCGTGCTCGGACTCGTCCGCGCCAAGAAGGACGACCTGCCCGTCGGCGACAACCCGGTGCACATCGGATAACGCCTGTAGGACACAACCCCGCTGCTCACCCGTCGAGCAGCGGGGTTCTGTCGTTCGAAGGCGTAGTCAGTCCGGGTCGATCGCCTCGGACTGAGCCGTGAGCAACATGTGCAGCAACTCGGGAGGCAGGGCCATCGGAGGCATGGCACCGAGCGTGATGGAGTTCTCGGAATCGCCGTTCAGCTCCTCGACCTCGTCGTGCAGACTTTCCATTTTCTCGTCGAGTTTGTTGGCCGTCTCAGCGGCCTCGGTCAGTTCCGCCAACAGGGTGGGTGGAATCTCCCCGCGGTACTTGTAGAAGATCTTGTGCTCGAGGCTCGCCCAGAAGTCCATGGCGATCGTGCGGATCTGTAGTTCGACCAAGACCGGTTGGACGCGGTCGGACATGAACACCGGAATCTCGACGATGAGGTGCAAACTCTTGTAGCCGTTGGCTTTCGGGTGTGCGATGTAATCCTTGACCTCGACGACTCGAACGTCGCTCTGACTGCTGAGCATGTCCGCGATGCGGTACGTGTCGGAGATGAAGCTGCACGTGATGCGGATACCGGCGATGTCGAAGATATTCGCGCGAATGGCGTCGAACGTCAGGGGGCAGTTCTTTCGCTGTGCCTTGTCGAGGATGCTCTCGGGTGTCTTGAGCCGCGACGAGACATGCTCGATGGGGCTGTAGCGGTGGATATGGGTGAATTCCTGCTTCAGAATGTTGATCTTGGTGATGAGTTCGTCTATTCCGAACTTGTAACTCATCATGAAGCGCGTGAAATCGTGCCTCAGTTGCACCAGGTCGACGACGGTTTCACTGTTGCTCATGCCCACGATTGTCCACGATCGGCGGACGTGACCGCGCGGCGCGGGAGTCGAAGCTGGCGTCGCTGCACGTCGCACCGAGTCCTGGGGTGTATCGCACGAGTCCGCAGGCCTGGCACTGATGAGTGCGGTGATGTCCTCGCTCACAGGAGCACGCACGTGACCCCACGAGTACCGATCCCGCAACGAGCGGATGGCCGTTTGTGCAGTGGGTAGGTGCTCGTTCGGCCCACCGATCGCCGACGCGATACAGCGATCCGGCAACCTGGTCGGTATCGCGGGATGCCATCGCGCACAACCGCCTTCGACACTGTCTACCGTCCGATATGGACCGCCCGAAGTGGCTCGGCTGGCTGCGTCACCAACTTCGGGGGCCCGCTCAGACTAACAGAAATCGAACGTGTGTTCTAACGGATGGGTCAAAACCACGTCTTGCGGCCGCCGACTGCGCGACCCATCGAACCGAGCAACGTGAGAACCGCGCCGACAACCACCAAAATGATGCCGATGGTCGTCAGGATCGAAATGCCGGCGAAATAGCCGATGAGGGCGAGGATGATTCCGAGAACGATCATGACTACTCCTGGTGCCGAAGTGAGCTCGCTATCGGCGAATTGCCGATGGACCGAACCTACCCGGGAGCGTTGACGATTGCTCACAATTGTCGCTATTTTCCGGCATCCACTTTCGCCGCGAGGAAAGCCTCCGGGTCGATCAGGTCCGCCTGCCCCACGATCGATCCCAGATCTGCGATGCGTTCGATGCCGGTGAGCACCATCTCCTCTTCCACGGTGCCCTCGGCGTATCCGTAGTAGCAGGTCGACGTCGTGTGGTTGTGGTCCTTGTCGATGCGGTTGGCACGACCCTCGATCTGACGAATGTCGATGGGGGTCCACCGGGGATCGTGAATCAGCGTCACTCGCGGTGCAAGGGTGGAGACGGTGCCTTCGGGTAGCAGTAGTTCGTTGGTGTGCAGGTTGATCGCGCTGGTAGTGGTCGAGACGATGACCGACGCGGCACCGGTCTGGAAACGCCTGATCGACGCCTCCTGCTCGGGACTGCTCATGCTCCCGTCGACTACCGCGACCTCGAGCCCCTCGTCCCGCAGTGTCTGTGCCAGTGCTGCCACGGACTCGCGGTAGAACATCGAGACGAACACTTGATTGCCGGCCTTGACCCATGTCCGGACCTGGTCGGCCGACGCGGGAATGCGCAGGTACGAACACTTCTGGCGAAATCGCAGCGTCGCGGCGCGGGTGCTCGGGTTCTTCTGCAGCACGCGCTTGCCGCCGACGGCCTTCCAGACGGGTAAGCCGACTTCCTTGCGGTAATCGACCCACGCCGAGTTGTACAGGCGCTTCTGTGCCGCGGTGAGTTCCTGGCCCAGTGGCTCACGAGGTGTCGGCGGCGAGGGGCGCGAAATGGACCACGGCACAGCCCCTCCCGACAACCAACTGTGTACCGATGCGATATCGGCGGCCCGCTTCGCTGCGTCCTCGGGCTCCCACCGCCACGTGGTCAGACCGGTCGTCGCCTTGCCCGCCTTCACTGCGAAACCGGATTCGATGAGGAACTCCGCCCACTTCATCGTCACGGCGTAGCCCAGATATTCGTCGTCGCCGAGTATCTCGACCCCGCGGCTGCGCTCGACGGCCCTCGCCATGTATGCGAAATGCAACGGCTGATACCCGGGCGTGGCAGACATCCACACCACCGAGCGGGCCGCCTCCTGATATCGCCACAGAATTTGCGACTGTTGCGATTCGATGTTCATCAGCGCGTGTGACTCGTCGGCGATCACCACGTCGATGTCGAACCGTAGCTCGCCGAGCGAGATGGTTCGCTTGTTCTGTGTCCGTTTGCGTTTGCCCAGATCGGTCTCGGGCGGAACCGACAGCAACTTCTTTGTCGACTGATAGGTGATCAGCAACCACCGCTTGCGGTCGGACGGCTCGATGTCGGCCTCGCTGTCGGCAATGGTGCGACGCCATCCCGGCAGCGCACCCTTGGGGGCCACGACCAGCACCGTGCCGATCTCGGCGGCCGACATCTGCCGCACGGCCTCGCACACCGCCAGCGTCTTTCCCAGACCCGTCGAGTCCATCTGCGCGAAGTACGGGAATCCGGCCTCGAGTGCGGCCAAATGGCGCCGAACCGATTCGAGCTGAGTGTCTCTGGGCTGCATTGCCCGCTCCCGCACCACCTCGTCGCGCCACGTGTCGTTCGCGTCGTCCTCGAGCCACCGCTGCAGGCTGTACGGCATCGACTCGTACGGCTGCAGGTACTCCGGCAACTCTGTGCCGTAGTACGCGAACACCCGAGGGCCGGGATACCAGCGCGCTCCGGCCGCACCCGCCGCCGACCTGTCCTCGAACGGCACGTCCAGTACCCAGACCCGCTCGCCGGGATCGGGAACCCGCAGATCCGGGACGGCGGACTTGCGTGGCGAGGTCTTGCGCGGGGCTGCTCTCTTGCGCGGTGCGGCTTTCTTTGCTGCTGTTCTCTTCGGAGCAGGCTCACCGTTCTTCGCGGCCGCGAACTTTCGCGCAGCGCTGCTCTGCCCGGCCTTGACGGTGCGGGCAGTGGTGGATCGGGCAGTGCGTCTACGAGGTGGCATCGGATCCAGTCTGTCGTACGGTGTGCACGAACACCGTAAAGGAGCCCTGTGACACTCTCGAACGACCTGCGTGCCGTGGTGCTCGTCCACGACCGAGATCCGGAGCTGGCACGTCGCGACATCGGTACCCTCGCCGACGAATTGCGCACCAGGGGTTTCCGGATGGACGTACATTCTTTCGACCACAGCCCCGATCTCGCGCCGCCGACACTGTCCAACGCGACGATGGTGGTGATCATGGGCTCACCCGACGCCGCGTACGACGACACGCTGCCCTGGCTTGCTCCGGAGATCGCGTATGTGCAGGAGGCGATCGATGCGCAGGTCCCGATTCTCGGTGTGTGTTTCGGCGGCCAGCTGCTCGCTCGCGTTCTCGGCGGATCGGTACGCAAGTCCGAGCAGCCCGAATACGGATTCGTCGACGTCGAGACCTCCGATCCCGCGTTCATAGCTCCGGGCCCATGGATGGAGTTCCACGGCGACACCTTCTCTGCGCCGCCGCAGGCCACCGTGATCGCCCGCAACCGGGCCGCGCAACAAGCGTTCGTTCTCGGCCCACACCTCGGACTGCAGTTCCATCCCGAGATCGACCTCGATACCTACGATGCGTGGGCGGCCGCATGGGACCGCGATGGCGTCGAACACGAGGTGGACGTGGACGAGATCAGGAGGGATATCGCCGACGCGGAACTCGCAGCTCGGGCGCGGTGCTCGACTCTGCTGGACGCCTTTCTCGCCCGATCGTCGGCGGTGCCCCGGTAGGGTCGAACGATGACCGAGGCCAGGCCCAGCAACTTCAGCGATCACCAACTCGGCATCTATGCCGCCGGGATGTTCGCCCAGCAGACATCGCCGATCACGACCAACTTGGCGAGGTTGGAGGATCAGGCCGCCGAGAAGCTGTCGCCCGAGGCTCTGGGCTACATCGTGGCGAGCGCGGGCAGCGGATCGACGGCGCGAGCCAACCGGACGGCGTTCGACAAATGGTCAATCGCGCCGCGGATGCTGCGCAGCTCGGCGGCCCGTGACCACGCCTGCACCGTGCTCGGCACCGACATGCCTGCACCGCTGTTGATCGCACCGGTGGGAATTCAGACGCTCGCTCACCCCGAGGGCGAGTTGGCCACTGTCCGCGCTGCTGCGGAACTCGGTGTGCCGTACATACATTCGACCCAGGCATCGCATTCGTTCGAGCAGATCGCCGAGGCAGGTGGAGATGCGCCGCGCTGGTATCAGCTGTACTGGCCCACGGACGAATCCGTCTTGCTGAGCTTCCTGCAGCGCGCGAAGGACACCGGATTCACCACGTTGGTGCTCACGCTCGACACGACGTTGCTGGGCTGGAGGCCCGCCGATCTGGATCGCGGCTACCTCCCGTTCCTGGCCAACCTCGGCATCGAGAACTACCTGACCGATCCGGCGTTCCAGGCCGGATTGGCCCAGCCGGCGGAGGAGAATCCCGTTGCGGCCGCGATGCATTGGGCGCAGATGTTCCCCAATCCCGGGCTGTCGTGGAAGAACCTGGCGTTTCTCCGTGAGCACTGGGACGGTCCGATAGTCCTCAAGGGAATATGCACAGTCGGCGATGCCCGTGAAGCAGCCGCGCACGGAGTCGACGGCATCGTGGTCTCCAATCACGGTGGTCGTCAGATCGACGGTGCCAGGCCATCTCTCGACGCGTTGCCGTCGATCGTGGATGCGGTCGGTGACGAACTGACGGTCCTGTTCGACTCCGGCGTACGGACCGGGGCGGACATGGCCAAGGCCTTGGCGATCGGGGCCGACGCGGTTCTCCTCGGCCGTCCGTTCCTCTACGGCCTCGCGCTCGGCGGGCAAGAAGGCGTGGCGCACGTATTGCGTTGCCTGCTTGCGGAATTCGATCTTGTGACCAGTTTGTCCGGTCACGCTGGTGCTGCCGAATTGGGCCGCGACTCGATCATGGAGTCATGATGGAGTGGACGAAGCACGCCATCTGGTGGCATCTGTACCCGCTCGGCTTCACCGGTGCGCCGGTGCACGGCTGGGACGGTGAATCGCAGGCAGACCTGCACCGGCTGAGCAGAATCGAGAAATGGCTCGACTACGCGCTCGAACTCGGTGCGTCGGGTATCGCCCTCGGGCCGATCTTCGAGTCCGAGAAGCACGGCTACGACACCGTCGACTACTACCACATCGATGGCAGGCTCGGCACCGACGAGGACATCGACTCGTTGATTGCCGCGGCGCACTCACGCGGGCTGAAGGTGATGTTCGACGGCGTCTTCAACCATGTGGCGCAGAGCTTCCCGAAGTTCCGTGAGGCCCTGGCCGAGGGCCCGGACTCCGAGGCGGCCGGGTGGTTCCACCTCGACTGGTCCGGGGACGAGCCGACGCACCACAACTTCGAGGGCCACGACGAATTGGTTGCCCTCAACCACGAGAGCCCGCACGTGCAGGAGTACGTCGTGGACGTACTGTCGCACTGGCTGGACCGCGGCGTCGACGCCTGGCGACTCGATGCAGCCTATGCGGTATCGCCCCGGTTCTGGTCCGTGGTGCTGCCGAAGGTTCGCGAAAAGCATTCGGATGCATACTTTCTCGGCGAGGTCATTCACGGCGACTACGACCGGATCGTGTCGGCGTCCATGCTCGACTCGGTCACCCAGTACGAGCTGTGGAAGGCGATCTGGAGTGGGCTGAGCGAAAAGAACTTCTTCGAGCTCTCGCATGCATTGGAGCGCCACAACGGCTGGCTCGACGCTTTCGTTCCCGCCACCTTTGTCGGAAATCATGATGTCAATCGCATCGCCAGCGTCATCGAAGACGAGCGACACTTGGTGCACGCGTTGGTGGTTCTGTTCACCGTCGGCGGCATGCCGATGATCTACTACGGAGACGAGCAGGCCTTCCGCGGCATCAAGGAAGATCGTGTCGGTGGTGACGACGAGGTGCGTCCCGAATACCCGGAGACATCCGAGGATCTGGCTCCGTACGGCTGGCCGGTGTTCCACATTCACCAGGAGCTCATCGGCGTCCGACGTCGCAACCCGTGGCTGTACAGCGCACGCACGCAGACGCTGGAATTGACCAACACCGCGCTCGTCTACCGTGCCTTCGCCGACGACGGTTCGATTACCGTGGCGCTGAACCTCGGCGACGATGCCATCGACCACCCAGTCCAGGGCACCGAATTGTTGGCCGGTGAGGCGAGCCTGAACGACGGGCGAGTGAGCGTTCCGCCTCACGGCTGGGCTGTCATCGGATGATCACGGCATACGGTCGTATTCCGCTGTCTACTCCAAGCACAAGAAACCGGTAGAGGCCGCTACAGGTACAGTCGACCGCGACACGGGGTGCCCGTCAGGGCTGAGATCACACCCGTCGAACCTGATCTGGTTAGGACCAGCGAAGGGAATGTCGTGATGTTTCGGTATTTCCTGTCCCTCGCGACGGTCCTGACCTCGAACGAGAGGCGTAGCGCATGAGACTCGACGAGCAGACAGTGTTGATCACCGGCGGCGGCCGCGGACTGGGAGCAGCGATCGCCGCGGCGTTCGCCGGTGAGGGCGCACGTGTGGTGATCGACTACCGCGCCAGCAAAGAGGCGGCGGAGGCGTTGGCGGACAGGCTCGGCGAGAACGCGATCGCGGTTCAGGGCGACGTGACCGACGAGAGCGCAGTGGCCTCGGTGTTCGATTCGGCCCGTGCGCATTTCGGCACTCCGATCACCACCGTCGTCAACAACGCACTGGCCGATTTCTCGTTCGACGGGGATGCTCGACCGAAGGCCGACAAGATCACCTGGGATCGGTTCGACGCTCAGCTGCGAGGCAGCGTTCGCGCGGCGCTGCTCACCACGCAGGCGGCCCTACCGGGAATGCGTGAGGCGGGCTTCGGTCGAATCATCAACGTGGGCACCAACTTGTTCCAGAATCCGGTGGTGCCGTACCACGACTACACCGCCTCGAAGGCCGCACTGCTCTCACTGACGCGCACGTTGTCCGTGGACCTGGGCGCGGACAACATCACCGTCAACATGGTCTCCGGCGGACTGCTGCGCACCACCGACGCCAGCGCCGCGACCCCGGCCGAGGTCTTCGACTACATCGCGGCCTCGACCCCGCTGCAGCGCGTGACCACGCCGGAGGAGTTCGCCGATGCCCTGCTGTTCTTCGCCTCGCCGTGGGCGCGCTCGGTGACCGGCCAGAACCTCGTTGTCGACGGCGGTTTGGTCAAGAACTGATATGCACCTCAACGCGTTTCTGTACGGCTGCGGACATCACAGTGCAGCGTGGCGGCACCCCGATTCGCGAGTGGAAGATCTCGGCGATATCTCGTACTACGAGGAGCTTGCACAGCTCGCGGAACGGGGAAAGTTCGACGCGGTGTTCTTCGCCGACGGGCATTCCGTTCGCGATCCGGCCGGAGCCGGAACCTGGTTTCTCGAACCGATCACTGCGCTGGCCGCCATGGCCAGAGCGACAACCCACATCGGTCTGGTCACCACTGTGTCGTCGACGTTCTACACGCCGTTCCACGCCGCGCGCATGCTGGCGTCGTTGGACCACATCAGCGGCGGTCGGGCCGGCTGGAACGTCGTCACCTCCATGTTCGACGCCGAAGCACGCAATCACGGGATGGACGCCATCCCGGCTCGCGAGGAGCGCTATGCGCGCGCCGAGGAGTTCGTCGATACGGCTCTGGCGCTGTGGGATTCGTGGGACGCCGACGCGTTGACGCTCGATCGCGCTGGAGCGTACGCGGACCCGGCCAAGGTGCATGCCATCGATCACGACGGCAAGCACTTTCGGGTCGACGGTCCGTTGACCGTGCCGCGGTCGCCGCAGGGTAGGCCGGTGCTGTTCCAGGCGGGGGCGTCGGGGCCGGGTCGGGATCTCGCTGCCACGTACGCCGAGGCCATCTATGCCGTCGCCTACGATCTCGTTGCAGCGCAGAGCTATTACGAGGATATGAAGGGGCGCATCGCCCACGCGGGCCGCGACAGTGCAGCAGTGGGCATCATGCCGGGGTTGGTGACGTACATCGGATCGACGATGGACGAGGCCCGACGCAAGAAGGCCGAACTGGATCAGCTACTACCTACCGAGCAGTCACTGGCGATGTTGTCGACGTTCACCGGGCAGGACTGTGCTGCTTGGGAACTGGATTCCCTGGTGCCGACGTTGCCACCGGCGTCCGAGTTCACCGGACCGCTGGGCCGTTACGAGACGATTCTGCGGATTGTCGAGAAGGATGCTCCCACCGTGCGGGAACTGCTGGGCACCCTCGCTGCCGGTGGTGGACACGCCACGATGATCGGTACACCGGAGTCCGTCGCCGACGAGATGCAGTCGTGGATCGGCCGCGGTGCCGACGGCTTCAACCTCATGTGCCCGCGCTACCCGGACTCACTCGCCGACTTCGTCGAACACGTAGTCCCGATCCTGCAGCAGCGCGGCGTGTTTCGATCCGAATACACGTCCTCGACGCTGCGGGGGCATCTGGCCGAGTGATCCGACGAGGGCTCAGGCCAGCGAGTCGATGAACTCTCGCGTCAATCGTGCAATGTCGTCGGCATGCGAGATCGGCGACCAGTGCCCCGCCGGAATGTCGTTGCGGGTGAGGTTCTTCACCCACTTGCCGGTGTCGTCGTAGTGGTACGAACGCACCGCGACATCCTCGGTGTTGACGATGAGATGCACCGGGATGTCGATGTAGCGATCCCGCGGATTGGTCAGCAGCGGAATGATGTTGGCCCGGTAAAGCTTGGTTCCGTTGGTCGCGTCGGACCACAGGGTGGGGTTCTGCGTGACGAGCGCCGGGTCCACGCCCGAGAACTCCTCGAGGAATGCAGGCCAGCCCTTGGCGAACTGCCGTTTGATTCGCAGGTTGGCAAGGATCGGGACATGGAAGGTGGCGGTGTACCAGGATGCCCGAACCTGGGCGAGAACCTGCTTGATGCCGTTGACCGTGGGATGACGCAACCGAGACTGCGACCACTTGCCGAGATGGTCGAGGTTGGGTCCTGAAATCGATGTGTACGAGCGGATTCGATCCCTCGCCTGCGGCTGGGCCGCCGCCTCCCATACCTCGACGGCGCCCCAGTCGTGTGCGAGCACGTGTACCGGTGCATCGGGGCTGACCGCATCTGCCACGGCGTAGAAGTCCGACGCCAGCCGGGCGAGCTTGTACGCCGACTGCTCGGTGGGCACCGTGCTCTCGCCGGCTCCGCGCGAGTCGTAGCTGATCACCCGAAAGCGGTCCTCGAGCTGCGGCACGATGTGGCTCCACAGCTCGTGAGTGTCGGGCCACCCATGCACGAGGACGATGGGGTCACCGTCGGGGTTACCGCTCTCGAACACCGCCAACCGAATACCCTCGTTGACGACCGTCGTCCGAACTGCGTTGCTGCTCAATGCCATTCCGTTCTATAGATCGAGTACGAGACGCGCGCTGCGAGCACGTGAGACGCAGATCAGCATGTGATCTCGCTGCTCTTCGGGGGTCAATCGCGTTTCGAGATGCTCGGGCTCGCCGGAGAGCACACGCACCTTGCAGGTACCGCAGAAGCCCTGCTGGCACGAGTACGCGATATTGGGCTTCTGTTCCTTCACTGCGGTCAATACGGAAGCATCGGCGGCCACATCGAGCACAGCTCCGGTGCTGATCAACTGCACCTGGAACGGCTGGCCGTCGAGAATCGGCGGCGGGCCGAAACGCTCGAAATGCAGTGCGGTGGCGGGGCACTCGCGAAAGTCGCGGCGGACGGCGTCGAGCATGGGGGTGGGTCCGCAGCAGTAGACGGCACCGCCGGCCGGGGCGCGCTCGAGCAATTCACCCTCGGCGGGGTAGCCGTGCACGTCGTCGGTCCGGACGAAAACTCGATCCGATTCCCAGCTCTCGATCTCGTCGAGAAAGGGCATGGTGTCGCGGGAGCGACCGCAGTACACGAACTGCCAGTCCATCCCGAGAATCCTTGCCGCACGGACCATGGCGATGATCGGGGTGATGCCGATGCCGCCGGCGATGAACAGCGCACTGCCCTCGGCGACGAAGGGAAAGCCGTTCCGTGGGCCGCGGACGGTGACCTCGGTGCCGGGCTCGAGCGCATGCATCTCGATGGATCCGCCTGCGCCGGTGGGTATTCGGCGGACGGCGATGCGGTAGCAACTGCGGTCGGACGGATCACCGCACAGTGAGTACTGCCGACGGCGACCCGACGGCAGGTGCAGATCGAGGTGGCAGCCGGGATGCCAGGTCGGCAATTGCTCCCCCGTCGGCGACGCGAGGGTCAAGGCAGCGACATCGTTGTCCTCGGCGACTATCTCGCGGTCCACGACCACCAGCCGCAGCGCGGAATCGGGGTTGTGGCCGGCGACGGCGTCGTCGTACTCCTTGCCGGCAGTGGCGTGCATGTAGCCGTTGAGGAACGTTCCGAGCATCTGCATCGAGCGATCGCGCCGAGCCCGTCCCCGCAGATCCGGTGGCGCGTCCTTGGGCAGCAACCGCGGAACGCGACGCGTCGAAAGTTTCACCGCGCCGCGGCCTGAGCGGCGGGTGACGACGCCAGGTAGCGCACGGCCTGAGCGGTGGAGCCTTCCTGGCTCGGGTGGTACGACTTCTTCAGGTAGCGCGACATGCTGCGGCCGACGTGCGTCAGTGCCGGCAGGGTGCCGCGGCGAACCGACTTGCGCCACAGGGCCGATCGGGGCTTACGGACCGATCTGGGAGCACCCTGAAGCTCGGGGTCGTTCTTCATCAGGAAGATGATTCCGCGCTGCCAGATGTACGCCATCAGCGGAACGACCACCACGAAGGTGCGCAGGCGTCGTACCTCGCGCTTGTCGAAGTAGCGCAGGGTGTCGTAGGCGACCGAACGATGCTCCACCTCTTCGGCACCGTGCCAACGCAGCAGATCGAGCATGGTGGGGTGAATGCCCGCGCGGTCGAGGCCGTCGGCGTTGAGCACCCAGTCGCCGAGAAATGCCGTGACGTGTTCGATGGCGGCGATCAGGGCCAGTCGCTCGACCAGGTTGTTCTTGGAGCGCAGGCTGGTGACCGAGTCGGCTCCGAGCACCTTGCCGAAGGTCCAGTCCATCTGATCCGTGAACGGCTTCGGGTCGAGTCCATTGGCCTCGAGGTGTACGAGGACGCCGGTGTGGGCCTCGGCGTGGACTGCTTCCTGGCCGATGAAGCCGATGACGTCGTCGCGCAGCTTCTCGTCGTCGATGTAGGGCAGAGCTTCTTTGAACGTATCGACGAACCAGTGCTCGCCGGCGGGCAGAATCAGGTGCAGCACGTTGAGCACGTGCGTGGTGTACGGATCGCCGGGCACCCAGTGCATCGGCAGATCGCTCCAGTCGAACTTGACGTTCCTGGCCTGAAGCATCACTTCGCCCGGATCCGATGCGACGGCATTTCGCTCGTTCATCGAGTCGACCTCCTCCACGTCCGCGATGTGGCCGATGCCACAGTGCGTGACTTAGTATAAACACCGGTTACAGGTAAAAGGAACCGTGTCGGCAGCAAATGAGAGACTCGTGCGATGACCGATCCCTCCCCCGCGGCTGTTCCCCCGAGCAGCATCCCCGTGGCCTGGCCTGCCGAGTGGCCCGTCGATGTGCGTCGGATCGCGGACGCCACAGTCGATGCTCTCGCTGCTGTCGTGGCGCAGGATCCGATCGCGTTCGACGAAGCCGTCGAACTGCTGGACCGCTCGGACGCGGCCAAAGCCGGGCACGTGCATGCGGAGATCGTACGGAGTTTGCTCGAAGAGGTATACAGCGATGGCTTGACCGGTGAGAACGTCCAGGAAGTCCTCGGCAGAACGGTCCGAGGAGCCGGCTGGCTTCCGAGCCTGGACATCGCCGGATTCGTCGAGGTGCTCACCGGTGCGCTGGGCGTGACCGACGTCGACGAGCAGTCGCGTTCTCGGCCTCGGCCTGCGCACGCCCTGTTGGTGGTGGCGGATCTGCTCGCGGTGCGGAAAAGCCGCGCCGAGACGTATGTGCGCCGCGCACTCGCTGAAATTCAGCGTGCCCAGACGGTGGAGATGCCCTAGCGAGATCTTCGCCTGTATTGCTCGGACGCTAGAGAGGCGAAGAAAGCGCTACCAACGCGAGGAGCGTGTCGAGTTCGCAGTTGTGCGGACGAAACAGTCCTCGTGCGCTGCACAACTGCGATCTCGGCGTCAGGCGGCAGTTACCGATGCAAAATGTTCGCCCCGGCGACGATGGCCCGGATGGACGACAGTGTCGAATCGGCATCGATGGCCATCGCCCATTCGCGGCGACCGTCACGCTCCACCAGAACGAAGGTGGCCGTCTCCCCGCCGATGATCTGCTGATGGAACGAGAGAATCTCGAGACGGAATCCGGCGTCGTACAGCATCGACGTCAGCGCCTCGATCGGCCCGTAAGTCGTTGCTGCACAGGTGATGATGGTGTCTGCGATGCCGAAGGTCGCGTCGAACGAGGTCTTACCGCCGGTGGTCCTGGCCGCCGTCCACGAACCGAGGCGAAGCGGGCCCGAGGTGGGGGAGAAGCGGTCGGTGAAGTTCGCCCACGACATGTTGTGCCGGGTGATCTCGTTGCGCATCGTGCGCGGCAGAGCGCACCCGAAACGGGCATGGAACGGGTCGGTGGCAAGAGAAGAAGCAAGTGCGTTCATGGAGGTTGGTCTTCCGAAAGTGAAGGGAGGACCGAACAGGTAGCACAACGACCCGCAGCGAGGGGTCGGTCCGAATCAGACCCCGCTACGGCGGCGTACTACGAGAATGCGCTTCACGACGCCGACAGTAGCCCCGACCTTCGTCGTGTCGCAAGTATCGAACGAATACTGACGTCTAGGACACGGGCTAGATGTCCGCATATACCGCACGATTCGTTGTAACTTTGGCCCCATGGACCCCGTGCGTAACCCCTACGCTCCCGGCGCCGGCCAGCGCCCACCCGAGCTCGCAGGTCGAAAGAAGCAGCTCGACGCCTTCGACGTGGTACTCGAACGCATCACCCGAGGCAGGCCGGAGCGCAGTGTCGTACTGACCGGGCTGCGCGGCGTCGGCAAGACAGTCCTGCTCAACCAGCTCCGATCCGCGGCCATCGCGCGCGGCTGGGGAACCGGCAAGATCGAAGCTCGGCCGGACCAGGAACTGCGTCGACCACTGTCGTCCGCGCTGCACATGGCAGTTCGCGGGATCGCAGCCTCGCATCGCGATCCCGAACGCGTCGACGAATTCCTCGGCGTGCTCAAGGCCTTCGCCCTGCGCTCCACCGCCGACAAGGGAATGCGGGAGCGGTGGCAACCCGGCATCGACGTCCCGGCGAAGACCGGCCGCGCCGACTCCGGCGACATCGAGATCGACCTCGTGGAACTGCTGCTCGACGCCTCCGCGCTGGCCGGCGATGTGGGTGTGGGTATCGCCATCTTCATCGACGAGATGCAGGACCTCGGTCCGGCCGACATCTCCGCACTGTGCGCGGCCTGCCACGAACTCAGCCAGGACACCGCGCCGCTGATCATCGTGGGGGCCGGACTTCCGCACCTGCCTGCCGTGCTGTCGGCGTCCAAGAGTTACTCCGAGCGTCTGTTCAGCTACCACCGCATCGGCAGGCTCGAGCGCGCCGCGGCAGATCTCGCGCTGATCGCTCCGGCCGACCGCGAGGACGTCGAATTCACCCCCGATGCACTCGACGCGCTGTACGCCGCTGCCGACGGCTATCCGTATTTCGTGCAGGCCTACGGCAAGGCGACGTGGGATCTCGCGGCCGACAGCCCGATCTCCGTCGAGGACGTTCGCGTCGCCGCCCCCACTGCGGAGGAGGAGCTGGCCGTCGGATTCTTCGGTTCTCGCTACGAACGCGCGACGCCCGCCGAACGCGAATACATGCGCGCGATGGCCGAACTGTCGGTGGACGACGGCTCGGTGCCTACCTCGGCCGTGGCCACCGAGCTGAAGCGCAAGCCGGCGTCACTGTCCCCGGCCCGCGACGGCCTGATCAAGAAGGGCCTGATCTACTCGGCCGAGCGCGGCACCATCGCATTCACGGTTCCGCACTTCGGGCGCTACCTGCGCGCGCAGACCGACGAGCCAGCAGCGGTGTGAGCTACCGGTGCGCCTCGGCTCGCTCCCCGCACAGCTGCTCGAGCTTCCGTACTGCCCGGGCGTCGGATCGGTCGACGTTGACCAGGTCTGCATCACCGTCGTAGAAGTCGATCAGTCGCTGATCCATCACCTTGCGCCACAACGGCGGAACCAGCGAACAGAAGATCATCACCGCATACCCGGCCGGTAGCTGCGGGGACTCGTCGACGGTGCGCAGGGCCTGATAGCGGCGTACAGGATTCGCATGATGATCGCTGTGGCGCTGCAGGTGGTAGAGGAACAGGTTGCTCCACAGGTGGTCGCTGTTCCAGCTGTCCCGGTGGGTCGGTTTGCCGTACCGCCCGCTCGGCCGCTTCTGGCGTAGCAGCCCGTAGTGCTCGAGATAGTTGGCCGCCTCGTACAGAACGATGGCAATCGCGGCCTGCAGCATCAGATACGGCACGATCACTGTGCCGAAGACGGCGATCAGTACGCCGAACAGCGCGACGCTCATGGCCGCGGCGTTGAACAGGTTGTTTCGGTACGACCACCGTGACAGGCCTTGCCGGGCGAGGCGTCGGGACTCGAGTTCCCAGGCCGAGTGCAGGCCGTGCACGACGGTGCGGGGCAGGAACTTCCAGAACGATTCACCGAACTTCGCCGACGCCGGATCCTCGGGGGTGGCCACGCGCAGGTGATGGCCGTGGTTGTGTTCGACGTAGAAGTGGCCGTACAGAGTCTGTGCCAACGTCACTTTCGAGAGCCAACGTTCGAGGCGTGCCCGCTTGTGGCCCAGCTCGTGAGCGGCGTTGATGCCGACTCCGCCGACGATCCCCACGGTGATGGCCAGGCCGATCCGCTCGGGAACCCCCAGCGGTCCGTGGGCCCACAGGTAACAGGCGGCGACGAGCCCCGCGTACTGCAGCGGCAGAAACAGGTATACGCACCACCGGTAGTAGGGGTCGCTCTCCAGCGCGGCGATCGCCTCGTCGGGGGGATTGCTGCGGTCGACTCCCGCGAACCTGTCCACCAGGGGTAGCGCGACGCCCATGATCATCAAGCCGAGAGTCCAGAAGGCACCTGGCCCGAGGACGGTCACCAGACCCCACGCCAGGAACGGACTCAGCGGAATCGTCAATCCCAGCGGCCACAGGTAGCGCTTGGGATCGCGCCACCGAGGCGACGTGCTGGTGGCGGACTGATCGCGCATCGAGGGGTTCGTACTCCTGGTGTGTGGCCGGGCCTCGGGGTCGAGGCAGGGCGGTAGTGGCGTCTCACAATGACATCGCCCGTTCGACGGGGAAAGTTACTAGAGCGAATCTTTGCGGGTTCGCCGATGGGCCGTCGCACGCCCCGCCACCCTTGTACGGTGACCGCATGAAGCATGTCGATTCGTCGTTCGCCGGAGTCCACGGAACCCGAATCGTCTACGACGTCTGGACCCCCGAGACTGCAGCCGAGAACACGCCGACCGGGGTTGTCGTGCTGGCCCACGGCCTGGCCGAGCACGCAGGCCGGTACCGACACGTCATCGAACGGCTGTGCTCTCTCGGCCTGGTCGTCTACGCGCCCGATCACCGCGGCCACGGGCGTTCCGGCGGCAAGCGGGTGACGCTGGCCCAGTGGTCCGACTTCACCGACGACCTGCACACCCTGTTCGGAATTGCAGCAGACGAGTACCCGAACACGCGCACTTTCCTGCTCGGCCACAGCATGGGCGGCGCGATCGCACTCTCCTACGCCCTCGACCATCAAGCAGACATCGATGGGCTGATGCTGTCCGGCCCGGCAGTGGTACCCAGCGTCGGGCAACCGAAAGCACTGATCGCGGTAGGTAAGATCCTCGGACGGCTGGTGCCGGCTGCTCCCGTACTCAAGCTCGATCCCAACCTGGTCTCGCGCGACAAGAACGTCGTCGACGCCTATGTCGCAGATCCATTGGGTTACCACGGCAGCGTCTCGGCGGGCCTGGCCGCGGCGATGCTCGGTGTCGGCGACACGTTCCCGGCACGCCTGCCGTCGTTGACGATCCCGGTGTTGCTCCAGCACGGAACCGCCGACGGATTGGCCGATGTCTCCGGCAGCGAACTCATCGCCGAGCGTGCCGGATCCGACGACCTGACCCTGAAGAAGTACGACGGACTGTTCCACGAAGTGTTCAACGAACCGGAGAAGGAGCGCGTGCTCGACGACCTCATCGCCTGGCTGCGTCCGCGCGTACAGACCAGCGCTGTAAGTTCCTGACGGATCTTGTCGATGAAGGGAGTAAGGCCATGACCAGGCGAGCACTCGTTTTGGGCGGCGGCGGAGTCGCAGGAATTGCGTGGCAGACGGGTGTTCTACTGGGATTGGCGGAATCCGGAGCCGACGTCACCGATGCCGAAATGCTGCTGGGCACCTCGGCCGGATCCTCGGTCGCAGCGCAGATCTCGAGCGGAGCACCGCTGGCCCAGCTGTTCGAGCGCCAGGCGGACGAATCGAAACAGGACGACGAGCCGCACGCCGAGGCAACCATCGACGAACTGGTCTCCATGCTGGCTCGGGCGGCGCAGAACTCGGACGGCAGTGCGATCGACACGCGCCGACGCATCGGCAGCGAGGCGCTGTCGGCGTCGACGATCACCGAGCGCGAGCGCCGGGCCATCATCGAACGACGGCTGCCGTCGCACTCGTGGCCGAGCCGTGATCTGCGGATCGTCACCGTCGACGCGGTGACCGGTCGGCATCGGGTTCTCGATCGGGGCTCGGGCGTTCAATTGATCGACGCGGTGGCCGCGAGCTGCGCCATTCCGGGCATGTGGCCGCCGGTGACGATCGGCGACCATCGCTACGTCGACGGCGGCATTCGAGCGAGCGAAAATGCCGATCTCGCAGTGGGTTTCGAGAAGGTGCTGGTGCTCAAGGTCGGTGCACTCGACCTCGAGGACGATCCCTTCGAGATCGAACGAGAGCGTCTGGTGAAGGGCGGCTCCAAAGTGGAAGTCATTGTGCCCGATGCCGATTCGTCGGAGGCCATCGGGCCCGACGCGACGGACATCGCCGTTCGATCGGCTGCGGCAATGGCCGGACGAGCGCATGGCAATGCCATCGCAGCGCGTATTGCCGAGTTCTGGGTCTAGGCCGGCTGCTCTAGCCGAACAGTGCAGCGCCGTTGCCCCAGCACACGGCGCGAACCCAGTCGTCTCCCAGGTCCAGGCGGCGTACTGCATCGAGAGCGTCAAGGTAGGGATACGGGATGTTGGGGTAGTCGCTGCCGAACAGGATGCGGTTCTGCAGATCGAGCAGCCGCGGCAACTCGTTACTCGGAAACGGTGCCGCCGCCTCGGAGAAGTCGGTGAATGCCATGGTGGTGTCGAGTCGAACGTTCTCGAAGCGATCGGCCAGATCGAGAAACTGGACGTACTCGGGCATGCCCATGTGCGCGATGATCAACGGTAACGTCGGGAACCGCTGCAGCAGAGCGGCTATGGGCTCCGGACCGGTATACGACCCGGGCGCCGGGCCGGATCCGCAGTGAATCACCACCGGAACCTGGGCGTCCGAGAGCGCGCCCCAGACACCGTCGAGCAGAGGATCGTTCGGTGAATAGTTGCCGACCTGAATGTGCGACTTGAAGATTCGGGCACCGCTCGTCAGTGCTTGCTCGACGTATTCGGCGGCACCGTCCTCGGGATAGAACGTGGCGGTGTGCAGGCAGTCGGGAGTACGCGCCGCGAAGTCCGCACCCCATGAGTTGAGCCATGCTGCCATCGACGGCTTGTGCGGATAGATCATCGAGGTGAAGTGCCGCACTCCGAACTCGCGAATGACGTCCAGTCGCCGGTCTTCGGCGAAGCGATACGAAATGGGCCAGACGCTGCCGGTCAGCGGCCCGGCACTGTCGAAGTAGCTCCACACCTTGTCCATCACGTTCTTCGGCATGAAGTGCGTGTGGACGTCGAAGAGGCCCGGCAACGACAGCTCGGTCCAGAAGGCGACGATACGTGCCGTCTCCTCGGCGAGGTCGGCGTCGGACCGCGGCTGCTCAGCGTGCGACATGCGCGTCGAACCACTCGAGAGTCTTGCCCCACGCATCGGCCGCGGCATCGGCGTCGAACACCGCAGGGCGGTCGTTGCAATGGAAACCATGCTTGCCGTGCGCGTACCGGGTGATCTCGGTGGCGACCGGGGCGGTTGCAGTGAATCCGCGTAGCGTCTCGACGTCCTCGAACGGGATGCCCTCGTCCAGGTCCCCGAAGAAGCCGTGCCATGGGGTCTGAAGCGCGTCGCCCACCGAGGCCATCGCGGGATAACCGAAGCGGCCCTTCGTGATTCCGCCGCCGTAGAAGGTAGCTGCCGCAGCGAGGGGGCGTCGAACAGCGGTATGGAAGGCCACGGTGCCGCCCATGCAGAAGCCGACGATGGCGATCGACGAGGGCTCGAATCCCAGTTCGGCGAGGGCACTCGCCGCTGCGTCGACGTCCGCGTCGACCTCGTCCGCCTCGAGCTTGCCGATGGCCGCCATGGCGGAATTCATGTCGGAGTAATCGAGAACGGTGATGCCGTCCTGCCGGTGGAACAGATGCGGAGCGACGGCGACCCATCCTGCGGCCGCGACACGATTGCAGACGTCGACGATGTGGTCGGTGACGCCGAAGGCTTCCTGAATGACGATGACGCCGCCGCGTGCATTCCCGTCGGGCTGGACCATGGTGAGGGGGGTGGTGTTCACCCCTCGATTGGAGCACACCCCTCCGCGTGCATGCCGGTATCCACGGTGAGTTAGACGGTTTTGTACGGTGGCGGGCAGGGAACGATCCCGACCGAGAGGACAACTCATGCGTGCGGTACAGATCTCCAGCCTCGACGGACCCGACTCGGTGAGCGTGGTGGACATCGCCGAACCCGCCCCACGCGACGGGGCGGTGGTCATCGACGTTCATGCCGCGGGCGTGGCCTTTCCCGACGCGTTGCTCACCCGTGGGCTGTACCAGTACAAGCCGGAATTGCCGTTCGTTCCCGGCAGCGAGATCGCCGGCGTCGTACGGTCGGCTCCGGAGGGTTCCGGCTTCTCGGCGGGCGATCGTGTCGCGGCGCTGACCGGCTTGAGCGACGGAATGGCCGAGGTCGCCGTGGTGTCACCCGATACGGTGTTCGCGCTACCGGATTCGGTATCGCTCACCGCAGGGGCGGGGCTGCTGTTCAACGATTTGACGGTGCACTTCGCACTCCGTGAACGCGGCCGGCTGGCAGCCGGTGAGACCGTACTCGTGCACGGCGCAGCCGGCGGTATCGGAACCTCCGCGCTGCGGATGGCTCCGGTGCTCGGTGCGTCGCGGGTGATCGCAGTGGTGAGCTCGGAGGCCAAGGCCGACATCGCGCGCGCCGCCGGAGCCACCGACGTCGTGCTCGTCGACGGGTGGAAGGACGCAGTCAAGGAACTGACCGGCGGTCGCGGTGTCGATGTGGTGGTCGACCCGGTGGGCGGTGACCGGTTCACCGACAGCATCCGTTCGCTCGCGCCGTCGGGGCGAATCCTGGTACTGGGCTTCACCGGTGGCGAGATTCCGACGGTCAAAGTCAACCGGTTGCTGCTCAACAACGTCGACGTCGTGGGCGTCGGCTGGGGTGCGTGGTGGATGACGCGACCGGGCTACCTCGCCGAGCAGTGGGCCGAAATTCAACCGCTACTGGCCGACGGATCCCTCGTTGCTCCGGAGCCCTCGGTGTTTCCGGCCGACGAAGCCGCCGCTGCCATTGCCTCACTGGAAAATCGCACTGCCGCAGGAAAAGTGGTGCTCGACTTCTCGCGCTGATATCGCCTGTTGCCCTGCATCGAGTTGCCGGGTCACTCCGGCAACTCGATGCCCCGTGCCTCGGACAGGGCCGCGATCTCGGCGGGGAAGACGTTCTTGAAGACGAACGGATCAGTGCCGAGAGCCCAGTCGGGCGCGAGTTCGATGGCATACCTCTCGAAGTAACCGAGTTGCTTGGCCACCAGGATCAATTCCTCGGGGCTCGATGTCTTGTACTGCTTGCCCATGCTGACCAGGGCGCGGATGAAGTCCGCCAGGCTGAAGTGCGCGAGGGTCGTCGAGAGCATCGGCGCGAACACCGACTGCAGTATCGCTCCGACCTCGGCATCCGAACCCATCTGTGGTGCAACGATTCCCAAACGTTTGACGGTGCCGGCGAGCCTGGTGAAATCACCGTCGATCACGGTGGCATGGAACAGGTCGAGTAGCAGTGCGCGCCACTGCTCGTCCACCTCGCCCATGACACCGAAATCGAGGAAGGCCACTCGGCCGTCGTCGAGCACCCACACGTTGCCCGCGTGCACGTCGCCGTGGAAAAGACCGTGCAGCACGAGCGCTTCCATCCACACCTTGGCAGCTCGGCGGACGATCAGCTCGGATTGCTCTCCGGGCTCGTAGCGATCGAGTGGAGAGCCCTGCATCAGTTCCATGCAGATGACTCGGCCACCGCAGTAGTCGAAGAACACCTCGGGAGCGGTGACGTGCTCGTTGTCACCGAATGCACCGATGGCCGCGCGAAAGCTGTCCTGTCGCTTGGCTTCCACGGCACTGTCGAGTTCGGCGAAAGTGGCGGCATGCAGGTCGACGATGATGGCCGACGCATTGGCGGTGGCGAAGAACGGAATGAACTTCTCGAGCCCGCGGGCGATGAGGTAGGCGATCCGCAGATCGATCTTCATCCGGTGATAGATGCCCCGCCGCTGCACCTTCATGACAACTTCGCGACCGTTGTCGCGGCGCACGCACAGATGTACCTGAGCAACCGACGCGGACGAGAGCGGCACGTCGTCGAACGAGGAGAACAGATCGTCGATGGTGCGGCCCAGGTCGGCCTCGATCACCGCGCGTGCCTGCGAACCGGGAAACGGCGGAACCTCGTCGAGGCACCGCAGACAGGTATCGGCGAGGACCTTGGGGAACAGTCCCGGGGAGGATCCCATCAGCTGTCCGACCTTGACGAAAGTGGGACCGAGAGCGAAGAACGCATCGACAACGGCCTCCGAGGCATGCACCGGCCACCCGCGTCGGGGCGCACGAACCCAGCGTCCGATCGCGACGAACTGGAAGTACGTCAACACCGATCCGATGACGATGAGCCGCAGCAGTTCTCGTATCCCGAAAGTCTTCAGCTCGGGTGCGGGCTCGGGCGTCGTGGGCTCGGGCGTCATGCGTGCACTCCCTCGGGTAGGCGTGCGGTCGACGCTTCCAGGCGCGACAACAATCGATCGAATGTGGTCTGGTCGTCCGAGGCACGTGAGAGCACCAGCGCACCTTGGATTCCGGCTACGATCTCCTCGGCCAGACCGGCTGCCGACTCACCGTGTCCGAGTCGGTTCAGGACCGGGGTGAGTGCCTCGATCCAGTGTGTGAAATGTGTTGCGACGCGTCCGGAGAACGCGGCACGCTCGAGGCCGAGCGTGAACGCTCCGAACAGACACACCAGACGGTTGGAGCGGAAGTAGCGAGCGGTCTGCTCGAACATCTCGTGTGTGGCCGACGCCGCATCGGTCCCGTGCCGGAGCGGCTCGAACACATTGTGGTGAAACCACTGTTCCACGTCGTCGAGGACTGCCTCGGCCATCTCCTGTTTGCCGCGCGGAAAGTAGTGGTAGAGACTGCCTTTGCCCAGGCCGGTCTGCCTGCTGATGACCGCGAGAGACGAACCGTCGAACCCGTGGTCGCGGAACACCCCTGCGAGTATCGGCACCACGTCGTGGCGATCGCTCATGAGCCGGTACTGTACCAATCGGTACACGCCGGGTGTAACTGGGTTCTCGAGATCGGACCATGCCGCTGTGAAGAGAACCACCGTCCTGGCCGCCGGGGCCTTCCTCGTCGGCGGGTTGACCTACCTTGCCGCCGAAGCGATTGCGGCACTGGGCTGGAGCGATCCGCCGTACAGCTACGCGCGCAACAACATCAGTGACCTCGGGATTCCGGACATCTCACCGTGGCATGCGGTGATGAACACCGGGTTCGTCGTCGACGGCACGCTGTTCGTTCTCGCCGGACTCGGATTGTCCGTGCTGTTCGAGGGTCGAGCGCGGTGGATTCTGCTGGGGACGGCGATCGTGCACGGCGTCGGCAGTGTCGTGGTCGGGCTGGCGCACGCGTCGGTCGACGGAGCATCGGTGCCGCATGCGGCGGGCGCCGGGATGGCGATCATCGGTGGGAACCTGGTACTGCTGGCTGTCGGTCGGTACGGCAGTCGCGTCGGTGCGCCGCGGTGGTACACGGTGGGCAGCGCGGCCGCGGGGGCCGTCGGTTTGGCCGGTCTGGCCCTGTTCCTCGCCGACCCGGGGATCCTCGACGGCGGGACGTTCGAGCGCATCTCGGTGTACACGATCATCGGATGGGAGATCATCACGGGGACAATGATTCTCGTGCACCGGCGAGGCCTAGCCGAAGTTCGGTGACTGCTTGGCGAGAAATGCACGCACACCCTCCTTGCCGTCCGTCGACCCGAAGGCTTCCTCGAACACAGGCAGCGCCCGTTGTGCTGGTTCGTAGGGTTCCTCCCCGAAAGTGAGCGCCAGGGCCCGCTTGTTCGCGTGCACCGCCGAGCGGGACTTCCGAGCGAGTACGTGCGCCAGGTCCAAGGCCACCGAGAGCGATTCACCGCGCGGAGCCACCCGATTGATCAGACCCCACTCGAGCGCGGTCTCGGCCGTGATGGGCTCGCCGAGCAGGACGAGCTCGGCCGCGCGAGCCTGGCCCACTCGGCGCAGCGCCCGCATCGACCCGCCGCTGCTGGGGATGACGCCGAGGTCGATCTCCGGTAGCCCGAGCCGAGCGCCTGCGTCCGCGACCACGAGATCGCAGCACATGGCCATCTCGAGTCCGCCGCCCAACGCGAATCCGTCGATCGCCGCGACCGTCGGAAGCGGCAGGTCCGCCAGCAGATCGAGCGTGGCGGTCTCGAAGGCGCTCTTGCGAGCGAGCACATCACCGTCGGCCTGCATCGAGGGCATCTCGGAGATGTCCGAACCCGCACTGAACACCCGCTCGCCGGTGAGCACCACCGCTCGAATCTCGTTGCCCACCGCCAGTTCTCGTAGAACGGTATGAAGCCGGCGCGTCGCCGGACGGGTCAGCGCGTTGACCGGCGGGTTGCTCAGCGTGATCTGGGCGACGGCCGGGTGCGGGAAGGACAGTACGGGGGAGTGCTCGGTGGGCATACCGAAAACCGTAGAGCGTTGACCAGGCGATTGGGAGACTATCGAGATGGCATGTACCGTTGGGGACACACAGCGCGGGGTGGAGCAGCTCGGTAGCTCGCTGGGCTCATAACCCAGAGGTCGCAGGTTCAAATCCTGTCCCCGCTACGAAAACAAGACCACGGTCCTCACGAGGGCCGTGGTTTTTCGTTCAATCCTGCACGCCCTGTCGATGACGGTGCGATGCAACTTTTGCTCCACTCGGCAGCTCACAGTCGGGAAGTTCCCGATCTGCGACACGAAGTGGAGCATCCGTTGCCACAGCTCACCGGATCTCGCGTAAGGGGTGTCGACCCGAGCGTTTCATGAGACCACATGCGGCCGGCCTGAGTGGTGTGGGTGGAAGGCCCCTCAGGGTTGCAGTCTGAATTGCACGACGGCCGTGACGTTCTCGATGGCGTCGTCCAGTGCGGTCTTGCGGGCTCGGGCGTCCGGTGCCGACAGGATGTCCAGCCGATCGGACTGACCCATCGGGATCAGTGCGGCCAGCGACCAGATCTTCTCGGCGGCCGAGATCGGCAGGCTCAGAAAATCCGGAAAGCCCGGAGTGGCAATGTTTTCGGCGGATTCGAGCCGGCCGATGAGCTCGTACAGATCCTCGACCCGTGCCCACGTGGTGTCGAATTCGGTATCGGCGATCACCGAGTCGGCGTCCTCGTCGGGCCACGGTCGCACGTCGGCCAACGGATAGGGATCGTCGGGCAGCCAGGCGTCGATCCTGACTCGCTCGCCTCCGACACACTCGAGCAGATACCGACCGTCACCGATGGCCTCGTGCCCGATGATGTGAGCGATCGTCGCCACGTCATGCCGAACGTCGCCGCCGCCGGCCTCGTGGCCGCGCGCGATGAGCACGACGCCGAAGCTCGGATCGTCCTGCTCGAGGCAGTCGTGCACCAGTGCCTGGTAGCGCGGCTCGAAGATGTGCAGCGGTAGCCGTTCGCCCGGGAGCAACACACTCCCGAGGGGGAACATCGGAATGACGCTCACGGGCGATGCATCGGCATGACTGCCGGAATGATCTCGGCCGTCGCGTCGTTTTCCGTCGCGTTGTCACCCAGGAAATCGTCCAGCAGGCGGAAGAAGAAATCCGGCTCGTCGAGCTGCGGGAAGTGACCCGCATCGGGGAAGATCTCGACGCGGCTGTTGGGCACCTCACGCCGAATGTTGTCGGCGTGCTTGGCCGGAATCATCCGATCTTTACCGCCCCAGACGAGCAGCGACGGAATGGACTCGAACTTCGCGAAATGTTGCTTGGCACTGACGGTCTGACCGCGTGGGCCCACCACGGCTCGCGTCGACGCGAGGAAGGCGCCGCGGGTGGAACGGTCGGCAACCGACTGGAACGATCGCCACGTCTCGGCCATACTCGGGCCTGGTTTGACCGGAAGACCCCACTTACCCAGCTGCGCCAGCGCACCCTCGGTGTTCTTGCGGAACCAATCCGACGCAAGTAGCGGAAGTACCAACTCGCTACCGGGAAGCGTCGCGGCCTTGAGTAGCAGGCTCACCTCGGGGCCGAGGCCGCCGCTACTGACCAATGCGAGACGATCCACGCGCTCGGGGAACAGATATGTGAGCTGCATGATGATGCCGCCGCCGAGCGAGTGACCGACCATCGGCGCGGAGTCGATCTGCAGATGATCCATCAGATCTCGAATGGTGGCCGAGTGCGAGCTCAGCGAGTAATCGCCGGCCGGCTTGTCGGAGTCGCCGTGTCCGAACAGATCGGGTGCGATGACCCGGTACTTGTGCGACAGACGCTCGAGCTGGGTGCCCCAGGACAGATGCGATCCGAGTAGGCCGTGCACCAGAATCACGGGAGGACCGTCGCCGATGTCGACGTACCGCAGGACGTCCTTGTGAAGTTCCACGGACTGCAATTCGTACGGTGAACTCATTGTCGACCTCCCTGTCGTGTGGTTCGGGCCTGTCGCGAAGCTCGTCGAGCCATGTGGCACAAACGTACAAGCTGCGCCGCCGCGGCGACAGACCGTCTGTACGGGGCGACGAGCTTCAGCGCCCGCCGTCCACGGTGTCGTCGATGATCTTGGCCAGTTCCTCGGCCATCGGCGCGCTCAGCATGTCGACGTGATCACCGGTGATATCGACGAAAGTCAGGTCGCCACGAGCAACTGCCTGCCACGACCGGGGATCTTTCACGTTCTCTGCTGTGCGTACCACGGTCATCGAACCTGACCACGGAGTTGGCACGTGCTTGTTCAGCGCTACGTACCCGATGCTTGCGAAGACCAACCATTCCATGGTCGTCGGGTACCGGAGCAGTCCGGCGAACTGCATCCGCAACCACAGAGCGGCTGTGCCGACGCGGCCGAGGTCGAAGCCCGCTTCTTCGCGTGTCTGTGCCGGCGGCGCAGCCGGAACCTCGGTACCGCCGGGCAATTTGTCGAGCAGATGCCGGAACAGTCGCGTGTCCAGGAGCAGCAGATGCGGAGAGCCCAGACCACGGTCTCGAATTCTCTCCGCCATCGCAATGGCGATCCACCCGCCGAGAGAGTGACCGACGAGATGGAACGGCCCCTCGGGCTGGACGGTGCGCACCGCGTCCACGTAACGCTTCGCGGTGCGCCGGATGGTGCGGTCGGGTAGGCCGCGCTTACCCCGGCCGTGTGCCTGCAGTGCGTACACCGGGTGGTCGTCGTCGATGTGCTTGACGAGATTGAGGAATGCCATCGCGCCGACGCCCGCTCCGCCGACCAAGAAGATCGGTGCCTTGCTGCCCTCGGTGCGCAGGGGCACCAGCACGTCGTGCTCCCCGGATGTGCGCCGACGAGCGGTGGCCTCGTTGCGAAGACGTGCATCGACGGTTGCCGCGAGGGTTCGCACGGTCGTCGCGGCGAACACATCCTCGGCCGTGAGCTCGACCTTCAGGCCTTCCCGTAGTCGGGCCAGCATTGCCGTTGTCGTCAGCGAGTTCCCGCCCAGTGCGAGGAAGTCCTCGTCCCGGCCTATGGCATCGAGACCGATGGCAGCCCGCGCAGCCTCGGCCACGATGTATTCGGTGGGGCCGGCCGCGGTGCGCTCGACTCGTCGATCCGCAGGCTCGGGCAGGGCCATGCGATCGAGCTTGCCGCGTTCGTTGCGTGGCATCGCGTCCAGAGCGACGATGTGCGCGGGCACCATCCATTCCGGAAGAGTCCGGCGCAGCGCTGCTCTGATCTCGCCGACGGAGGGTCGCTTGGCGGACTGCACCGAGCACACGTAGGCCACCAGGTCGGTATCCATGCCGGTACGTCTGGCAATCACCGCGGCCTCGTGGATCTCCGGTATGGCGCGTAGTGCCGCCTCGATCTCGGCCGGCTCGACCAGGTAGCCACGAACCTTGACGGCATCGTCGATACGTCCGGCCAGATGCAGTACCCCGTGTTCGTCCAGGCGTCCCAGATCGCCGGTGCGATACCGAAAAAGACCGTCGCCGAGGGCCGTGAATCGTTCGGAGTCGAGACCTGCTTCGCCGAGGTAGCCGTCGGCCAGGCAGGTCGAGGTGACTCGGACTTCGCCGATCGTGTCGGGTGAGCACACCGAGCCGTCGGCGGCGACGACCTCGACGAGCTTGCCCGGGATGGGTACCCCGGCAGGGAGGAAGCCCGCGGGCAGGGACCGCTCCGGTGGGAACTGGCTGTGGGCGACGGCACCGGCTTCGGTGGTCGCGTACCAGTTGACCACCGTGGCACGACTGTCGAACCGTCGCCGGAAATTGTCGACGTCGTCGGAATGCAGAGATTCCCCGTACGTGGTGGCCACGCGCAGACTGGGAATGCTGGTGTGTGCTTGCTCGGCTGCCGCAATCGTGCGCAGTAGTGACGACGAGCAGTGCAGGGTGGTCAGCGAATGCGCCGCGATCCAGTCGGCGGTGTCGGACGCGACGCCCGACCGAGGGTCTCGGCAAAACACCGCAGCCCCGCTGAGAATGCCTGCGAAAAGGGTGTTCAACCCGGCACCGAAACTGACCGGGAGTGAGTTTCCGACGCGATCGTGCGGGCCGATCGACAACGCGGTCGCGACCTCGTATGCCTTGGTCAGGCACATCCGGTGGCTCAGGACCACGCCCTTGGCGGTACCCGTCGATCCCGAGGTGTAGTTGACGACCGCAGTGTGATCACCCGACAGCGTCGGTAGTGGCACACAGGAATCCACGGTTGCGGCAACGGCGGCGGCGTCGAGCGCAGTGGCGTTCGCTCGGTCGATGATGGACGCGCGGCGCTCGGCGGGGAGCATGGGGTCGAGCGGAACGAGTGGGTGACCGGAGGCGACGACGGCCAACATCAGCACGATCGAGCCGGGCGAGTCGTCGGTGTCGACGGCGAGCGGCCGAGAATCCGAGGGAAAGAGGGTGGCGATCTTTCGGGCCTGCGAATACGCACTGTGCAGCAGTTCGTCGAAGGTCAGCGCGGTCCCGCCCACCGACAGAGCAACGGCGTTCGGTAGGGCATGCGCCACCTCCCGATAGCGGGCCATCAGTGTGTCCCGGCTCTCGGGTCGACACATCGGGGCCAGCGTGGGACGGGTGGGTGCATCGATGTCTTGAACCGACATGATTCTCCTTGCACGAGCCCGACCCGTGATCGCGGAGTGGTTTAGCGGGGCGTAAACCTACCTCCAGACTGTTTTGCTGCTCAAAGGTAGACGCGATTCACCTTTACGCGCAAGCCAAAAACCGGACATTTCACAACGATCAGGTGTCGTTACGAAATGCCCGGTCCGGTTCGGTAGGTGCTACAGGTCCGCGATCGCCTCCAGAGGCTTGGTGCGAGCCGCACGCACCGCAGGCCACAGTGCGGCCAGCACCCCGACGACGGCGGACCCCACCAGCATGCCCGCCACCTGCCCCCAGGGGATGGTCATGGTTCCCAGGCCCTCGTCGCGCAGCGTCTGAACGAATCCCCAGCCGAACGCGATACCGAGGACGACGCCCACGATCGCGCCGAACAGCGCGATGAGCAACGACTCGAGGTAGATGATGCGTCGCACCTGTGGACGTTGCATTCCGATGGCCCTGAGCATGCCGATCTCACGTCGACGCTCCACGACGGACAGCGCGAGCGTGTTGACGATGCCGAGGACGGCGATGACGACGGCCAATGCCAGCAAGCCGTACAAGACGGCGAGCAGGGTGTCGATCTGTTGCCCCTGGCTGCCCTTGAACTCGTCGACGTCCTGAACCTGAACGACCACGAAGGGTTTGGTGGCGGCTTCGAGGTCGGTGCGCAGTGTGTCGAGATCGGTTCCCGGCACTGCCTTGACCAGCACCAGGAGATCGGACCGGGTGATGGACGGCGTCACCTCCTGGTAGATGTCGCCCGAGACGATCCAGTTTCCGAGCAGCGGATTGTCGGTGAACACCCCGGTGACGGTCACCGGAACCGAGGCCCCGTCGACGGTGTCGAAGACGACCTCGGTTCCGATCGTCCATCCGCGTGTGGCCGCTTCGGTTTCCGACACCGAGAAGCCGTTGTCGACCAGGTCCGCGGTGCCCTGGACCATGGACAGATCGAACAGTCCCTCGGGCGAGCCGTCGATGGCGGCACCGAACTCCTCCTCGCCGTCGATCGTCACGAACACCGGGTGCAGCACCGCTGTGCGGTCCACGCCGGTCACCTCCTGCGCAGCAGCGGTGGCACCGGTCGGAACGCCGATCGACTGAGGTCCCGAGAGTATGTAGTCCGCCTCGACGCCGGTGTCGACGAGCGAATCGACGCTGGCTTTGGCAGTGGATCCGAGCACCCCGATCACGGTGACGAGCATGAGCCCGAGCATCAGGGCGAAGGCGGTGGCCGCAGTCCGACGCGGGTTGCGTACGGAGTTGGTCCGGGCCAATCGTCCGATCGCGCCGAACGGCCGGGTGATGACGGCACCCAGTGCCCCCACGATGGGCCGCGACAGAGAGGGCGCGGCCAGCGCGGTGGCGACGATGAGTGCGACTGCACCTGCCCCGACCGTGGCCGCCGCGGCTCCGCCGGTCGATTGTGCGCCGACGACCAGCGCGGCAGCACCGGCGATTCCCAACCCGACTCCCACGAACGTTCGTGTGCGCAAGGTGTCGCCTGCGGAGGCGAACTCCTCTCGCATCGCGGCGACCGGCGGAATTCTCGCTGCCCGACGCGCCGGCGCGTACGCGCTGAGAACGGTGACGATGATGCCGACCGCGAAAGCGACGACGACGGTGCGGGGCTCGAGTGCCAGTGGACCGGACGGCAGGCCCAGATCGAAGGCGTTGAGCAACGCGCGCAGACCATAGGCCAGCCCGACCCCGCCTGCGAAGCCGAGGATGCTGCCGATGATGCCGACGACGAGAGCTTCGAGTACCACCGACCGGCTGACCTGGCCGCGGCTCGCCCCGATGGCACGCAGCAGGGCGAGCTCACGGACTCGCTGGGCGACGATCATCGAGAAGGTGTTGTAGATGATGAACGTGCCGACGAGAAGAGCGATCCCGCCGAACGCGAGCAGGAAGTAGTTGATGAACGACAGAGCCGACTCCACCTCGGCCTGGGTCTCTTCCTGAACGTCCGCGGCCGTCTGCACCTTCAGATCGGGGAGCGCGGCGGCAATCTCGTCTCGCAGATCGCTCTGGGTGAGCCCCTGGGCGGCGAGGTCGGCGCCTGCGACGTCGACGTACTGCACGTGAGCTCCGTCGGTGAACAGCTCGTTCGCCTGGCTCTGAACGAATTGCAGTCCGATGAATCCGCCGGATTCGGTTGCGGTGGAATAGATTCCGGAGATCGTGATGTCGGTGATGCCCTTGGACGGCACGAGCACCTGGGTGGCGTCGCCCACCTCGAGGCCGGCGCGCTCGGCACCGCCGGCGTTGATCGCGACCTGCCCGGGGGCGGTGGGGGCGGAGCCGTCGACGAAGGTCGTCGGGTCGCCGAGTCGTTGGTCCTCCGGCAGGTACGACTCACCGATGGTCGGTGCGCCGCCGGATTGCACAGCGGCACCGTCGGAGTCGAGCAGAACGATCTGACCCCCGACGTACGGCGACACGGCGCGCACGTTCGGCAACGCCGAGATCGCCGCGATGTCCTCGGTCGGCACGCCGGAAGAGCGTGCGTCCTCGGCGCTCACTCGTACGTCTGCGCCCTGCGCGGTATCGGCGAACAGAGACGAAAATGTGCGTTGGAGGGTGTCGGTGAAGACGAACGACCCCGCGACGAATGCGGTGCCGAGGACAACGGAGAGTACCGTCAGAGCCAGTCGAACCTTGTGTGCTGCAAGGTTTCTCAGTGACACCTTGCGCATCGGGTTGCCCGACGAACCCCTTTTAGGGGCCTTGTTGGAGACCGAGTGCGCCATTATCGAACTGTCTCCAGCTTCTTCATCCGCTCGAGTACGGCGTCGGCCGTGGGCGAGTTCAGCTGATCGATGACTGCGCCGTCGGCGAGGAACACCACGCGATCTGCATAACTGGCCGCGCGTGGATCGTGGGTGACGATGACGACGGTCTGGTCGAATTCGTCTGCGGCGGTGCGCAGAATCGACAGCACCTCGCCGGACGAGCGAGAGTCCAGGTTGCCGGTGGGCTCGTCGCCGAAGACGATGTCGGGTCGGCCGGCCAGCGCACGGGCACATGCCACGCGCTGCTGCTGTCCGCCCGAGAGTTCACTCGGCCGGTGATCGAGACGATCGCGCAGGCCGAGTCGGTCCACGACGGTGTCGAGCCATCCCTGATCCGGCACTCGGCCCGCGATGTCGAGGGGCAGGGTGATGTTCTCGAGTGCGGTGAGCGTCGGCACCAGATTGAAGGCCTGGAACACGAATCCGATTCGATCTCTGCGTAATCCGGTCATCTCCTTGTCGGAGAGTGCGGTCAGTTCGGTGTCACCGATGGTCACCGTGCCCGAGGACGCAGTGTCCAGTCCGGCCAGGCAGTGCATCAGTGTGGACTTGCCCGAACCCGACGGGCCCATGATGGCGGTGAATTCTCCGCGAGCGAAGTCGACGCTCACCCCGGACAGTGCGTGCACCTGGGTGTCCCCGGAACCGTAGACCTTCGATACGTCGACCGCGCGTGCGGCAATGTCGCTCATGCGAGCCAGTGTTCCAGCGTTCTGCGCCCGTCGCTATCAGGGGAGACCCTGAACACCGGCCCTATGATGGAAAGCATGCGCATCGGAGCACATGTCCGCGACAGCAGCGACCCTCTCGGTACAGCCGAGGCACTCGGCGTCGACCTCGTTCAGATGTTCCTCACCGATCCGCAGAAGTGGAACAAGCTCACCCCGCACCCGCAGGGTGCGGCGCTGCTCGAGGGCAACGTCGACGTGGTGGTGCACTCGTCCTACGTCCTCAACGTGGCGAGCCTGAACAACCGCATCCGCATTCCATCCAGGAAGGCCGTGGTCGAGCAGGCTGCCGCTGCAGCCGAAATCGGGGCCATCGGACTCGTCGTCCACGGCGGCCACGTTCGCGAGGGCGAGGATACCGCCAAGGGAATCGACAACTGGCGCAAGCTCTTCGAGCGCCAAGCGGACCAGGGCGGCTTTGCCGTGCCGATCTTCGTCGAGAACACCGCGGGCGGAGACTCGGCGATGGCGCGGCACTTCGACGACATCGCCCGGTTGTGGGACGCGATCGGTGAATTCGGTGCCGGCTTCTGCCTCGATACCTGTCATGCGTGGGCCGGGGGTGAGGATCTCGTCGACGTGGTCGACCGAATCAAGGCCATCACCGGGAGAATCGACCTGGTGCACCTGAACAACTCGCGCGACGAGTTCGACTCCGCCAGGGACCGGCACGCGAACCTCGGCACCGGAACCATCGACGCCGAAGTACTGACCGCCGTCGCACTGGCCGCCGACGCGCCGGTGATCCTCGAAACGCCGCCCGAGGGAATCGAGGACGACGTCAGGCTGCTGAAGAGC
The DNA here is from genome assembly GCF_044542515.1 of Rhodococcus sp. NPDC078407. Lineage (NCBI taxonomy): Bacteria > Bacillati > Actinomycetota > Actinomycetes > Mycobacteriales > Nocardiaceae > Rhodococcus > Rhodococcus sp. NPDC078407. The sequence continues at coordinate 41,105 of NZ_JBITUQ010000028.1, forward strand.
CTGTAGCGGCGGTGGCCATCGCCGTCAGGTGCTGCGCGGCCACCGACCACAGACGGAGCAGCTCGTCCACTCCTTGCAGGTCGCCGGCCCAGCTGACCTGTGCAACGGTGGTACCGACCTCGGAGACGGTGATCGCGATGTCGAGGGCGTACCCGTCGTTCGGCACGGCCGAAGCGTCGTCACGCACGATGATCTGCGCCCCGGCACGCGAGGCGATCGCGGGATAGTTGCGGGTGAGCGCGTAGTCGCGGCCGCCGTTGGGCACCGACTCCAGTTTTCTCGTCACATCGTCGACGAGGTTCTTGCCGTGAGCGGGTACGGCGAGCGTGTCGGTGTGGACTGCGGGAAGCCGGACCGGATGCACGACTCCCGTGGCTCCGAAGTCCAGATCCACCAGGACGCCGGCCGATGAGCCACGGCGGTTGTTCTGCTGCCAGGTGGATATCGCCGACCCGAGCGCTGCGAGCAGCGCCGCGTGGGTTCGGTGTTGGCTCTCGGGCAACGCGAGCACGACCGAGGCCTGCTCGGAGCGCTGCGATGCCGATCGGGCGTCGAGCAGTGGCCGCTCCGCGGGGGTCAAGACAGCAACCCAGTACGGAACCTGTTCGGCAACCTCGGTGCAGAGGGTGCGCCCGAGCTGAGCTGGGCTGATGGTCTCCCCGCACGTGAGTCCCTGTCGAACGACTCTCAGCGGTGCGAACACGGTCACGCCGACGAACCCCACTTCCAGAGCAGATTGTCCTAGCCTTACCTAATTCCCACAGGCTAGCTCGAGCTGGAATCGGGTGCCAGGACGCCCCGGCGTGGATCGGTGACGCGCAGCATCGGAATGCCGGGGGAGACCGGCAGAGTTCCGGTCTCGAGGTCGTCGAGCAAGCCTTCCGACCAGCCCAGCAAGCCGCCGACGTCGATATTGTGCGGAGGATCGACCTCGAAGCCGACCAGGCGATCGTGTCCCTGCCGAAGCAGCGAAGCGGCACCGATGCGGTTGCCACGCATCAGATGGGTCAGGCCGACGGCGAGTTGGGCGAGTCCCTGCCACAGTGGACGCTCGTCGGGCGGGCAACTCTTCCACGTGCCCTCGAGAACTTCGTGTGCGTGGAACGGCATGTTCTCGTCCAGGAACCGCTGCGCTTCCGCGAGTGCTGTGCCGGGCGGGAGCCGTACGTCGTCCGGCACCCGTGGGGTTCCGCTGCTACCACGAGCGAGGGGACGGCCCAGACCGTCTCGAGGCCTGCCGTTGAGGGGTTTACCGCGCGCATCGCGCTCGCGTTCGGTCATGGCGGTCACCCTAGTGGGTGGGTGCCGCTCCCCGAGTGAGTTGCGGATCCGATGACCGCGCGGTGATGACGCCCAGGGCGATCAATGCTGCGGCGGACGTCACGACCATCGTGATCGACACGGCCACGGCGTCGTTTCCGAGCGCGCCGACGACCGGGGCGACGATGGCACCGAGGCCGAACTGCGCTGCTCCCAGCAGTGCCGCGGCACCACCTGCGGCTTCACCGTGCCGAGACAGCGCGAGTGCGGGCGCGTTGGGCATCACGAATCCGACCGCCCCGAGCACGAACCACAGTGGAACGACGAACCCGGCCATACCGCCGACCCCGGTCACCGCCAACGCCACCATGACGCCCCCGGCGACGACGCCGAACGACAGAGCCGACAGCACGATCTGTACCGGCGCGAAGCGTCCGAGCAGGAGAACGTTGAGCTGGGAAGCGCCGATGAGGGAGATCGCGCCGGCGGCGAAGACGATCGCGAACTGTTGCTCGTCGAGGCCGAACTCCTCCTGCAGTACGAACGACGACCCAGCGACGTAGGCGAACAGCGAGGACATGGCCAGGGCGGCGACCATGACGAGGACGACGAACTGCGCATCGCCCAACAGTGATCGGTAGGTCCGCAGCACGGGCATGACGCCGCTGGCCCGACGACGCTCGGGTGGCAGGGACTCGCGCAGCGACACGATCGCCAGCGTCATCAACGCCACTCCCATGATCGCCAACGCGGCGAAGACCAGACGCCACGATCCGACCAACAGCACGGCACCACCCAGCGAGGGAGCCAACACGGGGGCGACGCCCATGACGAGCATCAGCCGCGACAGCACGGTGGCGGCCGCGCGGCCGCTGAACAGGTCTCGCACGATGGCCATCGCCACCACGGCTGCAGCGGCAGCTCCGAGACCCTGCACGACGCGTAGACCACCGAGAACGGCGATGTTCGGTGCCACGATGCACGCCACGGACGCCAAGATGTGGACTCCGGTGCCGACGATCAGGGGAAGGCGCCGGCCGACGATGTCGGACAGTGGCCCGATCACGAGCTGGCCGAGGGCGAGTCCGACCAACGTGCCGGCGAGGGTGAGCTGCACGGCGGACGACGGAGTGTTCAGATCGTCGGCGATGGCCGGAAGAGCCGGCAGGTACATGTCGATGGTCAGAGGACCGAGGGCGATGAGTGCGCCGAGAACGAGAATCACCCGCAGGCGTTCCCTGGATGTCGGCTCGGGGGACGTCGTCGTCGGTGTTTCGACTACGGCTGTCTCGGCTGCTGTCGTGTTCGATGCTGGGGCCACCCGAAAGTCAGCAACCGGGGTACTCGTTCTGTTCCCGTTGCTGACTACAACTTTCGTGTTCTAGGCCACCGCGTCGGACAAAGTCGTCAGCTTCTCGACTTCCTGGCTGGTCAGCGTCAATGCCGGGGCGTCGAGAAGGGCAGGCAGCTGAGAGAGCGTGCTCGCGCTGGCAATGGGCGCGGTGACGCCCGGACGCGCCAGCAGCCAGGCCAGAGCGACGCTCGAGATCTCGGCGGAGCGCGTTTCGGCGATCTCTCGCAGCCCCTCCACCACGTCCAGACCGGCATCGGAGAAGTATCCGGTGGTCAGTCGTTCGCGCTGCGTGCCGTCGAGGTCCGCTCGCGTCCGGTACTTGCCCGTGAGGAATCCGGCGGCAAGAGAGAAGTACGGGAAAACACCCAGGTCGTTCTCGACGGCCAGATTCTGCAGTTCGCCCTCGTAGTCGCGGCGAGCGACGAGGTTGTAGTGCGGCTGCAGCGCGATAGGAGCCGCGAACGCGTGTTCCTTCGCCAGCTCCAGCCACTCACGCACCCGCGACGGGGTGTAGTTCGAGATGGCGACGTAGCGAACCTTGCCTGCTTTCACGAGTTCGTCGAACGCGGCCAGGGACTCCACCAGCGGCGTCGTCTCGTCGTCGTAGTGCGCGTAGTAGACGTCGATGTGGTCGGTCTGCAACCGGGCCAACGACGCGTCGGCGGCCGCCCGGATGTTGTCCGGGGCCAATCCTCGGAACTCCGGATGCTGGCTGACCTTGGTGGCGATGACGACATCGTCCCGGTTGCCGCGGGCCTTGGTCCATCTACCGATGATCGTCTCGGATTCGCCGCCCGAATTGCCGTCGGCGAAGGCCGAGTACGAATCTGCGGTGTCGATGAGGTTGCCCCCGCCTGCGGTGAAGGCATCGAGGATCTCGAAGGACGCGGCCTCGTCACTGGTCCAGCCGAAAGTGTTCCCGCCGAGAGCGAGCGGAAAGATGTCGAGATCGGAACGGCCGATGGAAACCACGGATAAACCCCTTACGTTGGCGTACAACTCGACTGTACGAGCCCGGAGGAGCTCAGTGCCACGTGTGATCGACCAGAGCGGTGCGCGGACCGAACTTGGGTTTGGTGGCCTTTCCGCTCAGGTACAGCAAACGAATCGCGCGATGCCGATGCGGGGCCAGAGGCCGCAGGTACTCGACCATCTCGGCGTCGTCGATGGGCCTGCCCAACAGTGACCAGCCCACCACGGACGCCAGGTGATAATCGCCCACCGACAACGCGTCGGGATCCCCGAGTGCGCGCTGTGCTGTCTCCGCCGCCGTCCAGATGCCGACGCCGGGGATCGCGCGCAGCCTGCGAGCCGCGTCCGCCGACGTCATCGTCGACGCCTCCTCCAGACGTCCGGCTGCGCAGGCAGCGCGGACGATGGTCTTCGACCGAGCGGGGTCGACATTGGCGCGGTGGTAGTCCCATGACGGGATACGACGCCACACGTCGGGTGTGGGGAAGACGAACATCGGCTTCGGCGTCGGCCCCGGTGCCGTTTCACCGAACTTGCTCACCAGGTACCGCCACGAACCGAACGCCGAAATACCGTGTACGCGCTGCTCGATGATCGCGGGAATCAGGGCTTCGAGCACCAGTCCGGTGCGGCCCAGACGCAGGTGCGGCAATTGCCGGTGCGCCTCGCGCAGAATCGGATGCTCCGGTGCGAACGCGCCGGCATCGTCGTGTAGGCCGAGCAGAGCAGGCACCGCGTCCACCAATTCGGCTGCGCCGCGGCCCCAGGCACGAACCTGAACGCTCATCGGTGACGCCTGCATCAGGCGGTACGTCACCGGTCCCGACGGCATCCTCGAGGTCCGCCAGATCCCGCCGTCCGGCGTCGACTCGTAGGTGGGATCGCCCCGGCCACGACGCAGCGGCGACAGCGACATGCGCACGTCCATCCTCTTGTCGGACGTGACGAGGCAAGCGATCCCGTCGGTACCGGCATCGTCTGGCATCGGTGTGTCACCTCCGAACGGGCGTGGTCGTAGAGCGGGGTGGATTCTGAGCGGGGCCGCCGGTGCACATCATTCCAGCGCCGGCGGCAAGATACATAGTGCCCGCAGGGCGGGCGTGCCATCCACACGATCAGGAGGATCACCGTGACTCGATCGAGTGCAGCGTCGTTCGTCGGGGTCGCCTTCGCGTTCGTCGTCGCGATGATGGGCACCACTATGCCGACGCCGCTCTACGCGTTGTACGAGGTGGAATTCGGGTTTACCGTATTCGTCGTCACGCTGGTGTTCGCCGCTTACGCCGTGGGGGTTCTCGCGGCGCTGCTGGCTTTCGGCCGCTGGTCCGATTCGCTGGGTCGCCGTCCGATGCTGTTGGCGGCCATCGCTTTCGGTCTCGTCAGTGCCGTGGTGTTCGTGACTGCCGGGTCGCTGACCGCGCTGGTGATCGGGCGCGTGTTGTCCGGTATCTCGGCCGGGATCTTCGTCGGTACCGCCACGGTGACTCTGCTCGAGTTGGTTCCCGAGCAGTGGCGTGATCGGGCTCCGGCAATCGCCACGGCCGCCAACATCGGCGGTCTGGGACTCGGACCGTTGGTGGCGGGTCTCCTGGTGGAGTATTTGCCGCAGCCCTTGCGGCTGACGTTCTACGTCGACATCGCATTGCTTCTCGTGGCCGCAGCCGCGGTGTACTTCGCGCCCGAGACCGTCCGAGTCGCTGCCGGTGCCCGGCCCCACGTGCAGCGCCTGTCCGTGCCGACAGAGGTACGCGGCACCTTCCTGCGAGCGGCCGTCGGTGGATTCGCCGGATTCGCAGTGCTGGGTTTGTTCACCGCCGTCTCACCCGGTTTCATCGCCGGGGTTCTGGGGATCGGCAATCACGCCGTCACCGGTGTGGTGGTGTTCGCCGTCTTCGCCGCGTCGGCGACCGCCCAGATCACCCTGCGTGCCGCCGATCCGACATCGGCTCAACGCTGGGGCTGCCTGGTGTTGGTGTTCGGTCTGGTGTTGCTCGCCGCGTCCTTGCTCACCACGTCTCTGATCGTGTTGGTCTGCGCGGCCCTGCTGTGCGGAATCGGGCAGGGCGTGACGTTCAGCAACGGGATGGCCGCGATCGGCGCTCGGCTTCCGCCGCACCGTCGGGCCGAAGTGACCTCCACCTTCTTCGTGGTGCTCTACATCGCGATTTCGGTTCCGGTGATCGGTGCCGGGTTCGCGGCGACCGAGTGGGGTCTGGTGACGGCGGGCGTGGTGTTCTCGGCGCTGATCGCGGCGCTGGCGTCGGTGGCGTTCGTGCTGCTCACCGTCGACGGTAGAAAGGCCGCTCGAAGCCGCACGGCGTGAGCCGCTGCGCGGGGCCGATCGCGCCGTCGGCACGGGGTCGTCGAGTACCTCGATGTTCCCGAGCGAGTCACCCGGAGTTTGTCGGTAGCCCGACGTAGGGTCTGAGACCGTGATCATCGTGAGTACGGACGGCTCGTGTCTGCGTAACCCCGGCGGAGCAATCGGGTGGGCGTGGGTCAATCACACAGGGCCGAGCAACTCCGGCAGCGAGCCCTCGGGCACCAATCAGGTCGCCGAGCTTCGTGCCCTGCTCGAGGCAGTTCTGGCCCACCCCGGCCCCGAACCACTGTTGATCGAGTCCGACTCCCAGTACGCGATCAAGTGTGCGTCCGAGTGGCTCGCCGGCTGGAAGCGCAAGGGCTGGAAGACCGCGAGCGGCACGCCGGTTCGCAACCTCGAGCTCGTGCAGAACATCGAGCGGGCCATCACCGACCGTGAGGGGCCCGTCCGGTTCCGGTGGGTCCGCGGGCACGTCGGGAATCACTTCAACGAAGCAGCCGACGCCTTGGCCGGCGAAGCAGCTCGCGCCATGGCTGCGTCGGGTGCCAACAACCCCGCCGTCATCAAGCCTGCCGTCACCGAGCCTGCCGAGGCTCGTCCCTCCTTGTCGTCTGTTTCGGCGACGGCACACGAGAACGCGACCTCCGACGACGGGGTGCCCACCCTGTTCTGAAGCAGGAGTCGTCGGCGCGGTGTACCGACCACCTATAGAATTGCGACATTTCCCCCAATTCGGGTCGATCGATCCGGCCCTGACACCGGAGGCGTCGAGCGCACTGTGCACTCCTTGGATTCGAATCGGCCGACCTCGAAACGGCCTCTGTTCGCCCGTCACCCGGTGACCACGTGGTGATCACCGCGCTTCTGTCGCTTCTGCTCGGCTTCGTTCTCACCGCCGCGATCATCGCGGCCAACGGCTACTTCGTCGCCCAGGAATTCGCGTACATGTCCGTGGATCGCGCGACACTGCGGACCGGAGCAGCGAAGGGCGACGCGTCGGCCGAGCGGGCGTTGAAGGTCACCAAGCGCACGTCGTTCATGCTCTCGGGTGCTCAACTCGGCATCACCGTGACCGGTCTGATGGTCGGTTACGTGGCCGAGCCGTTCATCGGTGAGTCATTGGGTGAACTGCTGAGCAGTGCCGGAGTTCCTGTTGCGGTGGGTATCTCGATCGGCACGGTAGGCGCGCTGGTGCTCGCGACCGTCGTGCAGATGATCTTCGGTGAGCTCTATCCGAAGAACCTGGCGATCGCCGATCCCGACCCACTGTCGCGCCGCCTGGCCCGCTCGACGCTGATCTACCTCGCTGCCTTCGGGTGGTTGATCACGTTCTTCGACAAGTCCTCCAATGCGATGCTTCGACTGCTGAGAGTCGAGCCGGTACACGACGTGGACAGCAGCGCCACCGCCAAGGACCTCGAAAGCATCATCGAGGACTCCCGCGCCAGCGGTGATCTGAGCGAAAATCTGTCGCTGCTGCTCGACCGGATCCTGGACTTTCCGGAACGCGACGTCGAACACGCGATGATTCCGCGCAGCCGCGTCGACGCGGTTGGGCCCACCACTCCGATCGGTGAGATGCGCGCGCGCATGGTGCGCGCACACACGCGATATCCCGTGATCGACGACCGCGACGAGCCTGTCGGCGTGGTTCAGCTGGCCGAGGTGCTGGCCGCCGCGCCGGACGACCCTCGTCCGGTCACCGAGATCATGCGTGCCCCGCTGATCGTCCCGGAACTCATGTCGCTCGAAGATGCGCTCGAGCTGTTGTCCAGCACGAAGAACGAGCTTGCCTGCGTCATCGACGAGTACGGCGGGTTCGCAGGAGTGCTCACCATCGAAGACCTCGCGGAGGAACTCGTCGGTGAGATCACCGACGAACACGACGACGAGGAGATCGCCGGTGTGCAGAACCGAGAAGACGGAGTCTGGCTGATGGACGGTGACGTCCACGTCGACGAGGTGGAGCGCATCATCGGTCGCGACATGCTCCTGCCGCGAGGCGATTACGAGACGCTCGCCGGCCTGCTCATCGCCGAGGGCGGCAACCTGCCCGAGGTGGGAGACACGGTACGCGTCGACCTCGCCGTGTTCGGTGCCGATCTGATGGAGGAGACGCCGCCGCGACCCTCCCTCGAAGTCGAGGTGCTCGAGGTGGACCGCCACGTGCCGAGCGAACTGAGAATACGACTGCACGAGGACGTCTTGGAAAAAGACGACCCGGAGTCCTCGGACGGGACCGGACGATGAACGCGTGGACCGTCGTCGCGGTGACGGTAATGCTCATCGCGCTCAGTGCATTCTTCGTCGTCATCGAATTCGCGTTGCTCGGTGCTCGCAGGCATCGACTGGAGGAGAAGGCCGGAACGAGCCGCTCGGTGCGGGCCGCTCTGCGCGGCATGAACGAACTCACCATCATGTTGGCCGGTGCACAGCTCGGAATCACGGCGTGCACCTTCGCGCTCGGTGCCGTCACCAAGCCCGCGGTCGATTCCTGGCTCGGTCCGGTGTTCACCTCGTGGGGTGTGCCGGGTTGGCTGGCCGGAACCGCTGCGTTCGCACTGTCCCTGTTGCTGGTGACGTTTCTGCATCTGGTGATCGGAGAAATGGCCCCGAAGTCCTGGGCCATCGCGCATCCGGAACTCGCAGCCACCATCATCGGGCTGCCGTCTCGGGCATTCGTTCGCCCGTTCCGGTTGTTTCTGGTGTGGGTCAACAAGATCGCCAACACACTCGTCGAACGGTCGGGAGTGGAACCGGTCGAGAGCGCTGCTGTCGGTGGGCGTGACGCCGACACCATTCGTAATCTCGTCGAGTACTCGTCTCAGGTCGGGGTGCTCGAGCCCGAGCTGCAAACCCAGATCACTCGGGTGATCGAGCTCGAGTCGCTGACGGTCGATCGGATCACGGTGCCCGACTCCGAGGCGACCTCGGTTCCACACGGTGCCACGGTCTCCGATGTGCAGGCCGCTTCGCTGAAATCCGGACACCTACGGATACCGCTCGCCGACAGCTCCGGTGCGACACCCGGCGTCGTCCACGTACGCGACACGTTGCTTGCCGATCCTGCTGAGCCCGCTGCCGATTACGCGCGTGAGGCTTTCGCGGTCGAGGGGTCGACTCCCGTGTACGAGCTACTGGGGCAGATGCGGAAGAGAAGCGTCCAGCTCGCGATCGTCGAGGAAGACGGGAAGTTCCTCGGCATCGTCTCGCTCACCGACGTCATCAAGCGGGTGCTGCCCACCGCCCCCGCGGCATAGACGCCAGTCCCGGGATCATCGGCTTCTTCGTCGTCAGCCGCGGGATTTCATCCGGGCGTTCGGCAGTTCGGGTGCATGCAGCCGCGACCCTGGGTAGTCCTCGACCGTTCCGAACTGGCCGTTCTCGGCCTCGTACGCCGCCCGATACTCGACGACGTCCTCGTGGCTGCGGCCGACGAAGTTCCACCACATCACGATCTGCTCGCCGAACGGCGGGCCGCCCAGCAGCAGGAATCGAACCGGATCCTGAGTCGGATTGTGCAGGTGCAGCTCGTGTTCACCAGGTTCCACGTAGCCCAGCTCTGCAGCGCCCAGCTCGGTGTCGGCGAGGGTCACCGATCCTTGGTCGGCGATGATGCCGTGCTCGAAGGTCGGGTCCACCTCGAGGGTGACACGCGCTCCGGCGTCGAGCACCATTTCCGCCCCCAGCAGCGGTGTGTACGTCGACACCGGTGAAGTTTCGCCGAGCGCGGTGCCGAGGAAGACTCGGGCGCTGAGTCCGGGTGCGGTGACCGGTTCCGGTACGTAATGCTCGAATGTCGGTGCCACGAAGCGCGATGCCGCCGGCAGCGCTACCCACAACTGCATGCCGTGCAGGATGTCGGTGTTCGGTGTCGACACTTCGGAGTGACTGATGCCCTGGCCGGCGGTCATCAAATTGAGCTCACCGGGCCGGACCATGGCATGCGAGCCGACACTGTCGCGATGCTCGATCTCACCGGAGAACAACCAACTGACCGTCTGCAGTCCGGTATGCGGGTGCGGCGCTACGTCCATGCGCGAGCGCTCGGGGCCGTAGTGATCGGCGAAACACCACGCGCCGATGAGCGATCGGTCGCGGTGCGGCAGGGTGCGGCGCACCTTCATCGCTCGTGGGCCGCCGAGTGGAACCTCGCGTGGGGTGAGAACCTGAATCATGAGTGCTCCGGGGTGTCGGTCTGGGCGAGTCTGAGCTCTGCGCACCTATTGTGGAGCGTCCAGCTGTTCGTCTGGCCGGCACCCTCGCTTGGTTGAGGCTCGCGGCTGTGGAAGGCCTGGTCACAGGCTATGCGTCCGGTGGCGAAAAAACTTCGAAAGAATTTTCCATCCGATACCCATCCACCCGGGAGGGTGCTGCGAATACCCATTGAGACACCCGCTGCTGCTGTCGCCCCCGACCGCCGTCAGTAGTGGGTGTCTCCCTTAACGTGCGGGGCTCCCTTTATGCGCGGGGCTGCGATGCCCGTTCGCGAGCGCAGTTGCGCCGCCATCGGCACCTGATTCCGGCCAGCGACATGGTGAGTGCCACCCGATCCGCTGTCGATTCGAGGCCATGACTCTTCCGACGGTCGAGGACTGCCCGTGTCGAACCGACGAGTTTCGTCTCCGACCCGGACATCGATCGGTACGCTGCGTCAGCGGGGCACAATGTCGTTTCACCAGGGAGCCCTCATGCGCAGAGACTTTCGATTGCCCACCGTGCGGCAGAGCGGGCCATCGGCCGAGAGCCGCACCGGGCGTTCGATGCAGGTGCGCGGCGAGACACGCAGTCGCCATCGGAGGGAATCGACCGCGGCGTCACGGGGGCGGACCCCGAGGACCGCCCTTGCGCCGCTCGGTGCTCATTCCAGCGCCGCTCAGGTGATTCGCCACTGGTTCCTCACTCCGCACGACTTCGAATGGGTCTTCGTGCACAGGTCGACGCGTCCTTTGCATCGTCTGATCCGGGTCGTGTTCGCCAGCTGTGTCGCGTTGTACGCGGCCGTGTCGCTTCTGATGTTGGGTTCGCCGAACGGGCCGGCCGGCACGGGTCCCGTCGCCTACGTGATCTTCGTCCTGATCCTTCAGGTTGCCGTGATCGTGCGGTTGTTGGTCGGTCCCCTGCCCGACCGAAAATGGCAGTTGGTCGCTTTTCTGGTGTTCGGCGACGTGGGTCTTGCGTCGGTGATACTCCTCGATGTACCCACGTCGGCTCTGATCGGCACGTTTCTCTTTTCGCTGACAGGGTCGATGTGCACCTTCTTCCTCGGACCGAAACTGCTCGTCGCACATCTCGCATTCGCCAATCTCGTGATCGCCTACATCGGCATCGCCGCATACGTACAGGGATTGTGGGGCCCGTGGGACGCGATCGCCGCGGTGCTGGTCGCCGGAGGTGCCACGTCGGGTGTTCCGGTTTTCGCCCAGATCGCGTGGTTGCTGGTGTCCGAGGATGCCCGACAGTCCGAGATCGATCCACTGACCCGAACGCGAAACAGACGCGGACTGCAGAATGCGATCGAGGATCTGTGGAATGTTGCTCACAGCGAGCAGTTGGCGTTCGTGCTCGTTCTCGTGGACATCGATCGGTTCAAGACCGTCAACGACCGTTACGGACACGACCAGGGTGACGCCGTCATCGTCCTGGTGGCCGAGCGACTGTGCGGCCACGTGGGTACGTCCGGGGTCGTAGCTCGCACAGGGGGCGAGGAGTTCGTGGCCGTCCTCGTCGGTCGGACGGACCGGCTGCATGCACTGGTACTCGAAGTCAGCGAGACGCTGACTCATCGTTCGGATCCAATTCCGGTGACGGTGAGTGCGGGTGCGGTGGTGTTCGCTCCCGGCTCCGAGGCGTGGACGTCAGGGCCGAGCCTGGTCAAAGACGCTACGCGCGCGGCCGACTCCCTCATGTACCGCGCGAAGTCGGCAGGTGGAAATCGAACGGTGCTCGAGACGATGTAGACGTTCGAGGCCATGGCCTGTGAGAGCGCAGTTGGCCGAGCCGACTCACCAACCGGTCGGTGTCGAGACCGACACACCCGTCGGCGAATTCTCGCAACGGGACGACGGCATGGAAATCGGCACGCACATCGCGGTCGTACAGAATGTCCACGAGATTCGCGAAACGCCGAGCGGCGAATTCGTCGACAGTCGCAAGTGCAGGAATTTCGGTGACGGTCACCGACGTCACTTCCGCGAGCATCTGCAGATAGTCACCCGTCGAACGTGCAGCGCAGCACAGCTCGGCAAACGTGTGACCACCCGGGTGAGGCTCGAGAGTCCATGTCCCCGAGGCGAATCGGGACTGGCTGGTAGCGGCGGAGCGGTAGTCGACAGGCCCGTCGATGCGGATCACGTCGAGATTTCTCTTCAGCTTCTCGATCGTCGGCACGAACGTCTGGTGGAACAGCGGATTCGGCAGCAACTCGTCGGGCGCATAGTTCGAGGTGACGACCAGGGCGACGCCGCGAGCGAAGAGGGCGTCGAGCATGCGCGTGATGAGACGGGCGTCGCCGATGTCATGGACGTGAAACTCGTCGAAGCACAACAGCGACGCGGGACCCGAACCTGTCGAGAGGATGTCGTCGATGGCTGCGTCGATCGAAAAGTTGCGACGAAAGTACGCCGCGTGCAGGTCCCGAAAGAAGCTGTGGAAGTGGACCCGCTTCTTCGTCTCGATGCCGACACCCGCGAAGTAGGTGTCGAGCAGCCACGTCTTTCCGCGACCTACCGGCCCCCAGAGGTAGATGCCCTTCGCTCCGGGCGTCGAGAGCGCGTCCGCGGCTGCGGCCTGGGCGTCGTCGAGAACGAAGTCGGTATCGAAGGTGTCTCGCGGTGGAGTTGGCCTCATGAAACGAACCGTACGCCGACGGACTCTACATTCGTAGAGGGAGTGTGTAGGGTCACGGCCATGGATCGCCGAACCGCCATCGCCGACGCCGCACTGGGTGTCATCGCGCACGACGGCTTACGCGCGTTGACCCACCGCGCGATCGATTCGGCGCTCGGTTATCCGGCCGGATCGACGTCGTACTACTTCCGAACCAAGTCCGATCTGTTGGCGGCAGTGGCCGCCCGACTGGTCGAACTGTCGCGTGCGTCGTTCCTGGAAATAGCCAGCGACGAGACCGATGTGGCGACGGTGGTCGCGAAGTATCTCCACACAGCGCTCACCCATCGCATGATCGAGCTGCGGGCCCGTTACGCGTTGATGCTCGATCCTGCTGTTGCGCCGGATGTTCGGACTGTCCTCGCGCGCTCGCTGTTCTCTCTCGAGCGGGCACAGGCGTTGTTCGACGAACCGGCTCACGGGGACGGGTTGGTCTCGCTGTGCGAGGGCTTGGTAGCCGATGTCGTTTTCGGTCGTCGCACATCGAAAGACATTGTAGCGCTGCAGCTACCGATCGAGGTGTACCTCCGAGGGGCCTCGGTGGCCTGATTGCCGGCTACCCCGACCGCGCGCGCACCGTCGTGAGCGAGCGCGCAGTCGGAGTGTCACAACGGGTAGCCGACTCCGGTGAGCTTCTCGCTGACGTCCCACAGCTTCGCGGCGAGGGCGGGATCCTGTGCCATACGAGTCATGGACGCCGGGCCCGGCTTGCCACGCGACTCGAAGAGCGATGTGGGGCCGCTGTAGGTGCCGCCGCCTGCGACGTCGACCGCATAGATCGTGGGAAGCGCTCCGGCACGGGCGGATTGGGAGATGAACTTCAACCCGATCGGTGCCAGCGTTGCCAGGATCTTGTTGCTGCCCAGGCCGTCCGGGCTGGAATACAGCTCGGTCGACGAGATGCCGGGATGCGCAGCGTTGCTGGTGACCTTCGATCCGGCCTTGTCGATCCGGCGCTGCAGTTCGAGCGCGAACAGGATGTTCGCGAGTTTCGAGTTCGCGTACCCACGCTGGGCGTTGTAGCCCCGCTCGAGCTGGAGATCGTCGAAATCCAGCTTGGGGCGCTGCCGGTGCGCGACGGACGCGATGGTGGTGATCTTCGCGTCGTCGGCGAGCTTGGGGAACAGCATGCCGGTCAGTGCGAAGTGACCGAGGTGATTGGTACCGAGCTGCAGCTCGAATCCGTCCTCGGTCTCGGTTCGTGTAGCCGGCATCATGACGCCTGCGTTGTTGATCAGTACGTCGATGGACTCGGGGGCGGCCGCGGCATAGTCGCGTACCGAGGCCAGGTCGGCGAGGTTGAGGGTGGCGGTGTCGACGGTTCCGTTCGGTGCCTCCGCGCGAATTTTCGCCGCTGCGGTCTCGGCTTTCTGCCGGTTACGGCACGCGAGCGTGACATGGTCGCCACGTTTTGCGAACTCCAGGGCGGTGAAGTAACCGATTCCGGTGTTGGCTCCGGTTATGACAACGCGTCTCTGCTTGGTTTCAGGCACGGCGTCAGGCTACCGGTCTGCTCTAGAATGCGCCCGTGAGCAGAGCAGAAACCGACGAACATTCGGACTTTCCCGAGGGGACCGGAAAACCTGCGTCCGGTGCGTTCCGCGCGGCCGGCTACCTGTGTCTGGACGACCTCGTGGGTGTGCCGGCTTCGGAGCTGAGAAAACTGCACGGTGTGGGCCCGAAAGCGCTCGAGGTCGTCCAAGCCGCGTTGGAGCAGACCGGTAGATCGCTCGGCTGACCTTCAGGCCCAGTGATTGGGCCGGGTGAGCGACTCGGGCAACCGGGTTGCTCGGTCACCCCGTGCCGCATTCACCTGGAACTGCGTGGCATAGATGCTGCCCCGCAGGTCTGCGCCGCGAAGGTCGGCACCACGAAGATCTGCGCCGATCATGTCGGCCAGACGCAGGTCGGCACCGCGCACGTCGGCTCCGATGAGATACGTGCCGCGAAGACTCGCGCCGCGCAGATCGGCACCGGCCAGTTTCGCGCCGATCATGTCGCGTCCGCGGTAGTTCTTCTTCTTACCCACCACCTCGGCACGCACCAGTTCACTTGCAGCGATGAGTAACTCGTTGATCCGCGAGCGCAGGACGGAGACATCGACCGACATCAGGATCTCGGGAGTGGCCGACGTGAGTGCATCCAGCTCGTCGTACTCACCGACGAGCCGGGTGTGCAGGCTTTCCGTCGATTTCCGGCCGCGCGCATCC
This sequence comes from Rhodococcus sp. NPDC078407, assembly GCF_044542515.1. Lineage (NCBI taxonomy): Bacteria > Bacillati > Actinomycetota > Actinomycetes > Mycobacteriales > Nocardiaceae > Rhodococcus > Rhodococcus sp. NPDC078407. Next base: position 56,112 of record NZ_JBITUQ010000028.1, read on the forward strand.
GCCAGGTACCAGAGCAGCTCGTGCAGATCACGCATCACCGGAAAAACCGCGAACATCTCCGACGCGTTCGACGGCTGCTGCCGCCAGTCGCGCCCCGCGAACGTGGACCGGGACACCTGCTGGCCCGCACCGAAGCAGTCGTACACCGTGCACCCGGGAAAACCCTTGTCCCGGAGCGACGAGTGAATACCGCACCGCGAGTCCTCCAGCAGATTGCTGCACGGCTCACCGGCGGCCTTGTCGACTGCGAAATCCGACGACTTCGCGAAGGGCAGAGCGACGCAACAGAGTCCGAAACAACTGCCGCAATCGGCCAGTAGGTTCTCGGGCGCGCGCATGCGTCCACTCTGTCCTTCGACGACCGGCAGCGTCAAACGAGATTCGACCGGACGGGATCCGGTCGGGTGGGGGATACAGTGTGCAGCTGGGCGCACGGCAATTCAGGAGGCCGTCCATGGTGGAACCGGAGTTCGACGCGGTGGTGACCGCACTGCGGGCTGCCGGGTGCGTGTTCGCCGAGCAGGAAGCCGAGATTCTCGTCGACTCCGCGTCGAACCCGCAGGCGCTGGTAGAGATGCTGGGGCGTCGAGTCGCCGGTGAGCCACTCGAGCACATCGTCGGCTGGGTGTGGTTCTGTGGTCGACGCATTGCCGTCGAGTCCGGCGTCTTCGTGCCCCGTCGTCGCACCGAGTTTCTCGTCGAATGTGCTGCTGCACTGCACCCCTCGGTCCTGCTCGACCTGTGTTGTGGATCCGGAGCGGTCGGCCTGTCGGTCGCCGGTGTCACCGAGTTGCATGCGGTCGATATCGACCCGGTCGCGGTGCAGTGCGCCGAACGCAACCTGGCTGCCGTCGGAGGTACCGCGCACTGCGGTGACCTGTTCGACGCGCTGCCGCCCGAGCTACAGGGCAGATTCCACGCGATAGTCGTCAACGCGCCGTATGTGCCGACGAGCGAGATCGAGCTGATGCCGAGAGAGGCGCGACTCCACGAGCCGCACATCGCGCTCGACGGCGGCGTGGACGGTGTGCGGCTCCATCGGCGGGTCGCGGCGCAAGCCGCCGAGTGGTTGGCCCCGCGCGGTAGTCTTCTCATCGAAACCAGTGCACTGCAAGCTGATTCGACGCTACAGGCCCTGTCAGAGGCCGGCTTTCTAGCCGGTCTCCGCGAATCCGAGAGGTTCGACGCCGTCGTGGCTATCGGCTCGACGAGCCGATAGTGATCCACCACGTGTTTCGATAATGGGTCCTGGTGGCATTCACCGACCATGACTACATTGCTTTTCGCGGTAACCGCTGCTGACCACTGGACCTTGAACGACGGAAGCAAGCACCCCACCGGCTACTGGGCCGAGGAGCTCGTCGAATCCCATCGCACCTTCGTCGACGCGGGGTGGGACATCACGGTGGCCACGCCCGGCGGCAAGGCCCCGGTCGTCGACGAGGGCAGCCTGGCGGTCGACGCCAATGGCGGCGACGAAGAAAAGGTGGCGGATCAGAAGAGCTACCTCGCGTCGATCGAGTCGATTCTCTCCTCGCCTGCTGTGCTCGAGGACCAGAAGGCCTCGGACTTCGACGCCGTGTTCGTTCCCGGTGGCCACGGCCCGATGGAAGATCTTGCCGTCTCGACCAGCTTCGGCGCATTGGTTGTCGACTTCCTCGACGCGAACAAGGTGGTCTCTGCGGTGTGCCACGCACCGGCCGCGCTGCTTCCCGCCGTTCGCAGCGACGGAACCTGGGCGTTCGACGGGTACGAGCTCACCGGATTCACCGACGAAGAAGAAACCCAGGCCGGGTTGGCGGACAAGGCCCCCTGGCTGCTCGAGACCCGGCTGCGCGAGAACGGTGCGAAGTTCGAGAACGCGGACGCATGGTCGCCGCATGTGGTGGTCGACCGGAACCTGTACACCGGACAGAACCCGGCTTCGACGCGTGCGCTGGCCGAGAAGCTGGTCGGTGCGCTGAAGTAAATACCGTCCTCGGTCGGTGTTCTGCCCAGGGAGAACACCGACCATGAGGGGGAACATCACTACTGCTTCCGAAGTTGAGTCCGGATAGCTCAATCTTTGGAGGAGAAGTGACCGAAACCGTTCGTGTTCCCGTGCTGTTCCTGACCGACCCGATAGTGCTCCCCGGAATGGTGGTGCCCGTCGAACTCGACGAGGCCGCCCGCGCCGCCGTCGACGCGGCAGAGGCGAGCAACGACGGAGCATTGCTCGTCGCACCCCGTCTCGAGGACCGCTACGCCGCGTACGGCGTTCTCGCCACGATCGTCCAGATGGGACGACTGGCCGACGGTCGACCGGCCGCCGTCATCAAGGCCTCTCGCCGCGCGCACATCGGCCACGGCGTCAGCGGTCCCGGTGCTGCTCTCTGGGTCGAGGCCGAGCCCGTCGCCGATGCAGCTCCGACCGACGATCTCAAAACCCTTGCCGCCGAGTACAAGCAGCTCGTCGTGGCGATGCTGCAGCGTCGTGATGCCTGGCAGGTGATCGATTCGGTGAACAAGCTCACCGACCCCGGCGCAATCGCCGACACCGCGGGCTATGCGTCGTACCTCACCGACGTACAGAAGCGTGACTTGCTCGAAACCCCCGATGTAGCAGCTCGATTGACCTTGCTCATCGAGTGGACGAAGGCGCATCTGGCCGAGGTCGAGGTGAACGACAAGATCTCCGGCGACGTCCGCGAGGGGATGGAGAAGACTCAGAAGGAGTTCTTGCTGCGCCAGCAGTTGGCCGCCATCCGCAAGGAACTCGGTGAAGACGAGCCCGACGGTGCCGATGACTATCGCGGCCGCGTCGAGGCTGCGGATCTGCCCGAGAAGGTGCGCGAGCAGGCGCTGCGTGAGGTCGGCAAGTTGGAGCGAGCCAGCGACCAGAGCCCCGAATCGGGTTGGATTCGCACCTGGCTCGACACCGTGCTGGATCTGCCGTGGAACAACACCACGACCGACAACACCGACATCGCTTCTGCGCGAGTCGTTCTCGATGCAGATCACCACGGCCTCGATGATGTGAAGGACCGGATCGTCGAGTATCTGGCCGTCCGTGCACGGCGCTCCGAACGGGGTATGCAGTCCGTCGGCGGTCGTGGTTCGGGTGCCGTCATGGTGCTCGCCGGACCTCCCGGGGTGGGTAAGACCTCGCTGGGTGAATCGGTGGCGCGCGCGCTCGGTCGCACCTTCGTCCGGGTGGCCCTCGGCGGTGTTCGAGACGAGGCGGAGATTCGTGGGCACCGGCGAACCTACGTCGGCGCACTGCCGGGCCGAATCGTTCGTGCCATCGGTGAGGCCGGATCGATGAATCCCGTTGTGCTGCTGGACGAGATCGACAAGGTCGGTTCGGACTACCGCGGCGATCCCAGTGCTGCACTGCTCGAGGTGCTGGACCCGGCACAGAATCACACGTTCCGTGACCACTACCTCGATCTGGATCTCGACCTGTCGGACGTGGTGTTCCTCGCCACGGCCAACGTGATCGACCAGATTCCCGGCCCGTTGCTCGACCGCATGGAACTGGTGACCATCGACGGATACACCGAGGACGACAAGGTCGTCATCGCCCGGAACTACCTCCTTCCCCGTCAGATGGACAGAGCTGCGGTCACCTCCGAGGAGGTGACGGTGACCGACGCCGCCCTGAGGAAGATCGCAGCCGACTACACCCGCGAGCCCGGGGTGCGGCAACTCGAGCGCCTACTGGCCAAGGCTCTGCGCAAGGTTGCGACGAAGCTCGTGGGTACCACCGACGTTCTGCAGATCGACGAGCCCGATCTGGTGACCTACATCGGTCGACCGCGATTCACGCCCGAGGCGCACGAGCGAACCGAAGTACCTGGTGTGGCAACGGGTCTCGCAGTGACCGGTCTCGGCGGTGATGTGTTGTTCATCGAAGCCGCCTCGACGGACGGCGATGCCGGGCTGAAGCTCACCGGTCAGCTGGGCGAGGTGATGAAGGAGTCCGCACAGATCGCGCTGTCCTATGTGCGTTCGCACGCAGCGCAGTTCGGCGTCACACCCGAATCGCTCGATCGCAGCATTCACGTCCACGTTCCAGCGGGCGCGGTGCCGAAGGACGGGCCGTCGGCCGGCGTGACCATGGTGACCGCGCTGGTGTCGATGGCCACCGGACGGCCGGTGCGGTCCGATGTCGGCATGACCGGGGAGGTCACGCTGAACGGTCGGGTGCTGCCGATCGGTGGAGTGAAGCAGAAACTGCTCGCAGCGCAACGAGCGGGGCTGAAGACGGTGTTCATTCCGGCGCGCAACGAGCCGGATTTGGACGACGTGCCCGCAGAGGTGCTGGAGGCGTTGGACGTCCGTCCGATGACCGATGTTGCCGACATTCTGGCGCTCGCGCTGGAGCCGGTGGCAGCAGCCGCTGCGGCGTGAGATGGGGCATTCCCGTCGAGGTAAGGGGACCCGGGCTTGACCTCGAGTTATGTCGAGGTTCTACGTTCAGGACCCGAGGGTGACGACGTGAGGGTGGCTGCATGAGGGTGACGACGTGAGGGTGATGACATGAGCATGGAGATGACCGCCTGGAACCAGATGTATCGGACCATGAACAGGCCCGATACCCAGTCGTCCTTCTCGAAGGAGACGGCCCGGAGGATTCTGACGTTCGCGGCACCGCATCGCCGCGCGCTGGCCGGGTTCCTGGTGCTCAGCGTGGCTCTGGCCGTCCTTGCCGTCGCCACTCCGGTGTTGGCGGGACGGGTGGTCAATGCCATCGTGGACGGCCGCGAGCTGCGCGTGGTGGTCATGTTGGCACTGGCGATCGCGGCGATCGCACTGGTGGACGCCGTGGTCGGTCTGATCAATCGGTGGCTCTCCGCGAACATCGGCGAAAGCCTCATCCTGGATCTCCGTACTGCGGTGTTCGACCACGTGCAACGCATGCCGATCGCGTTCTTCACACGAACTCGTACCGGTGCGCTGGTGAGCCGACTGAACAACGACGTGATCGGCGCGCAACGTGCGTTCAGCACCACGCTGTCCGGTGTCGTCAGCAATCTGGTGACGCTGGCGTTGACGCTGGTGGTCATGATCGGGATCTCGTGGCAAATCACCCTTCTCGCGCTGATCCTGTTGCCGGTGTTCGTGCTGCCTGCGCGCAGAATGGGCAGCCGCCTCGCGCGGTTGCAGCGTGAAGCGGCAGCGCACAATTCGGCGATGAGTACGCAGATGACCGAGCGATTCTCGGCTCCGGGAGCGACGCTGGTGAAGCTGTTCGGCCACCCCGAGCAGGAATCGGTCGAGTTCGCGGTACGCGCTCGGCGCGTGCGCGACATCGGCGTCCGCAGTGCCATGGTGCAGACGGTGTTCGTGACGGCACTGACGCTGGTCTCGGCGCTGGCGCTGGCCGTGGTGTACGGACTCGGTGGCTTCTATGCCCTCCGGGGGACGCTCGACCCGGGTTCGGTTGTGGCGCTGTCACTTCTGCTCGCGCGTCTCTATGCGCCGCTGACCGCTCTGGCGAGCGCGCGAGTGGAGGTCATGAGTGCTCTGGTGAGCTTCGAGCGGGTCTTCGAGGTGCTCGATCTCGTTCCACTCATCTCTGACAAGCCCGACGCGAAGCCGCTGCCCGACGGCCCGGTAGCCGTGGAACTCGACGATGTTCGGTTTGCGTACCCCTCTGCCGACAAGGTTTCGCTCGCCTCGCTGGAAGAGGTCGCCACATTGGATTCGCGCGGTGGGGAACAGGTTCTGCACGGAGTGTCGTTCCGCGCCGAGCCCGGTCAGATGGTGGCCTTGGTCGGGTCATCCGGTGCCGGCAAGTCCACGATCGCGCAGATGATCGCCCGCCTGTACGACGTCGACAGCGGTGCGGTCCGCCTCGGCGGCGTCGACGTGCGAGATGCGACGGCCGAATCCGTCCGGGGCACAGTGGGAATGGTGACCCAGGACGGTCACTTGTTCCACGAGAGCATCCGGTCCAACCTGGTGCTGCCGCGGCCCGGAGCCACCGACGACGAAGTGTGGGATGCGCTGACGAGGGCGCGGCTCGCGGATCTCGTGCGTTCCTTGCCCGACGGCTTGGACACGATTGTCGGCGAGCGTGGATATCGGCTCTCCGGTGGTGAGCGTCAGCGCTTGACGATCGCGCGGTTGCTGATCGCGCAGCCACGAGTCGTCATTCTCGACGAGGCCACGGCGTCACTGGATTCGACGTCCGAGGCCGCTGTGCAGGCTGCGTTGGCCGAGGCGTTGGAAGGGAAGACGTCGGTGGTCATCGCGCACCGGCTCTCGACCATCAGGGCGGCCGACGTGATCTTGGTGATCGAGGACGGGCGCATTGCCGAGCGAGGCACGCACGACGAACTCCTCGCAGCGGGTGGCCGCTACGAGGAGCTGCATCGGACTCAGTTCGCTCAGTCGGACAAGCTGGACCGGATCCCTCAGGGTGCGGGCACCACGGTGGACGGGTCGTCGTCGGTTGCCGCGGCGAGCATCGGGGTGAATCCGTCGATCGCGTAGTCCAGCGACAGCGGGCTCGAGTAGCCGAGAGCCGAGGGCAGATCAGTGCTGAACGAGCCGATGTAGACGGTTCGATCCTGGCTCACGACGTCGAGTGCGGCGATCAGTGGGTTCGCTTGGAGCTGCTCACGGCTCTGGCCGGCGATGACGAGTACGTCGGTGTCGAGTCGCTCGAGGTTCTCCGGGCTGATGGTCTCGGATGCGTCGGGGATCTCGAACCCGAGATCGGTGAAGAACAGGGCCCGGATGTCGTCCTTGCCGAGCAGCAGGTAGCTGCCGTCGTCCATGACGAACGCGAGCGACAGTGACTTGCCGGTGAACTGCGGATTCTCGGACTCGGTGGTGGCGAATTTCTGCTCGAGCGTGGCCGTTTGTTCCTGCGCCTCTTGGCTCTTGCCGAGTGCTTCGCCGACCACGGCGAACTCCTGCTGCCAGGTTGCGGCGGGAACGTCGTCGTAGCCGCCGATATCGGCGATCGTGGGTGCCATCCCCGAAAGCTGATCGTATTGGCCCTGGTCGATGAAGGAATACGGCCCGAGGATCAGATCGGGCGTCTGAGCGGCGATCTGTTCGAGGTTGAGGTCGGTACTGCCGACTTCGGGAATCTCGGTGCCGCCCAGGGCCTCCTGGGCCCACGGGCGCTGCCGGTAGTCGTAGCTCAGGTTGCCCCGCGTCGCCACAGGCTTGACCCCGAGTGCGAGCGCGAAATCCTGCTCGTTGAACCCGATCGTCACCACGCGGGTGGGCTCGGCGTCGACGACCGTCTCGCCGAACTTGTGCTCGATGGTGACGGGGAAGCCCGATTCGCTTCCGGAATCGCCGGATGTGGCGGTGGTGTTGTCTGACGAACAGCCGACCGCCAGTGCCAAGATCGAGGCACTGGCGGCGACGAGCTGTGCGGACTTCTTCATGTGATCTCCTCGCGCAGAATTATGCGAGGTTAGCCTAACCGACCCACATGGGGCTCCGGCCATGTGGCCGGTTCGGGCGGCGAGATCAGCAGGTGGTCGGTGCGGGTACTCCTGCGAATCGCTGGTCGATCCATTCGAGTGCCTGCGGCAGACCGAGTACGGCGGCGGTCAGGTGATCGTTGCTCGGCACCCTGACCTCGGTGACCAGTACGCCCGCACCGCAGTATCGGGCCAGGGTGTTGTCGATGGCGCTGACCGGGATCAATGCGTCGGAGGGGCTGTGCCACTCGAAGAACGGTGCCTTCGGTACGCCCGGGTACATCTCGACGCTGTTCTCGTTGACGGCGGCGATCGCTTCCGGACTGTTGATCAGGTCGAGCGTGCCGGCGACCTCCATGGCGCTCTTGCCTGCGCCCGCGGTGATGATGTCGTTGGTGCACCCGTTCTGCATCTTGCGCTCGATGTCCTTGCCCAGCGGGTTCAGCTGAGAACTGATCGGGATGCGGTTGGGGTACTCGCGTTCGATACCGAGTGCGGCAGCAAAGGCCAGTCCGAACATCGGGTGCGGCGCGAAGCCGAGATCGCGAGCCATGCGCTCGAGGTTCATCGGAGCGCCACCCGCGGCGCTACCGACGATGTTGAGTTCGGGGGCGTAGTCGTTCTGCAACGCGGCGGCCCATGCTGTTGCCATACCGCCGCCGGAGTAGCCCGCCAGGGCAACTCGGCTGTCGCGAACCTGGATGGGATCGAAACGCTGTGTGGCGCGAATGCTGTCCAGCACGATCTGTCCGCCGAGCTTGGCGGCACCGTAAGCGCTCCGGGGTCCGAGGTGATCGGCGATGGCGACGGTCCAACCGCGCTGCAGTACTGCGTTGAGGGCCGGAGCCTCGCGAATCGCAAGATTGGGGTCGTTGGTCCACAGCGCTTGTGAGGGTGCACATTCGAGACCGAGCGCGTTGATGATGTGTTGGTAGGAAAGCAGCGGGCCGTTGGGGGCTTTGTTCCTCGGGACCATCACGGTGTTGATCGCCGCAATGGGGTCACCGGACGAGTCGGTCGAGCGGAACTTGAGCTGCCACACGTCGACATCGAGGAATCCGGGAGGTGGGGGCATCGGCCGGCTGGAGATCACGTCGCCGGGTTGCAGTGCCTCGAGATCCGCAGGCGGTGCACCGAATCCATCTGCGATCGGGGCCGGCATGAGCGGCTCTGCCGCTGCCTGACCTGCACCGACGAGCGATGAACACAACACGGCCGCAGCCGTTATCGTGGCAGCGCCTGCCAATTTGAGAACCCGCATGTAGATAATCCCCTCCGTGCCTGAATCGAAACGGCGTGCGCTCCGATGATCCGACTAGCTCCCGCGGAGCAGGGCCGGTAAATCGATATAGCTGCTATTGCGACACTCGTTACGCTCCCCCCGGAAACGATAGGACGAACGGTACGCACTCGAAGATTCTATGGCAACAGAAGAACGGACTCTGTGCCGGTTTCTTGGAAAGATGCGAAAAACTTCGTCTTGCGCACGTAGCGCTACTCGAGAACGACGTCGTTCGGTGCTTTGTCCGGGCGCAGGCCGCGCCAGCTCGGATGTCGCAGATGACCCGATTCGGTCGATTCGTAGAATCGCACCTCACCGACGAGAGTCGGTTCGACCCACACCGCGCCGTTCCGATCGGCGGTCGGCAGCACCGAGGAGAAGGGGCTGTCCGACGTCTCGAGTGGGGTGAGAAGAGCGGCGAGAGTGTCGAGGGCGCGGTCGTCGAACCCGGTTCCGACGCGGCCCACGTAGCGCAGGCGATCGCCGTCGGGGATTCCCATCAGGAGGGATCCGAACCCGCCGGCTCGACGTCCCTGGCCCCGACGCCACCCACCGATCACGACTTCCTGCGTCCGCCAGTTCTTGTGCTTGATCCACGTGTGGGCTCGCTTGCCGGGTTGGTACACGGAGTCCGTCCGCTTGGCGACGACACCTTCCCACCCACGTTCTCTGCTTTCGGCGACGGCGTCTTCCGCGGTGCCGCTCAGTCTCGGAGGTACGAGCACCGAGTCGAGTCCGGTGGTGAGCAGTTCGAGCAGTCGTCGTCGATCGGAGTACTTCTTGCGCAGTAGTGAGGTGCCGTCGAGGTAGAGCAGATCGAAGGCGATGAACCGGATGTCGTCACCGGTGGCGTTCTGCAGCATCTCGAAGCTGCTGACGCCGTTCTCGTCGAACACGACGACCTCTCCGTCGATGACGGCGTCGTGCTCGGACAGGTCGTCGGCCAGGGATCGAAGGGCTCCGAACTTCTCGGTGTAATCCTTGCCGCTGCGGGTGCGCAGGGTCATGGACCCGTGCGTGAGTTCCGCGACGATACGAAACCCGTCCCATTTGCCCTCGAACGACCACTCGTCTTCCTCGAGACCGAGAATGTCGCTTGCGGTCGCGAGCATCGGCGAGATGTTCTTCGGTGGGGGATTCTCGGTCGGCTCGCTGCTGTCTTTCATCAGATGCATGAGCCACTGGTTGCCCTTGGTGCGGATCAGAGCGAACCTGCCGTGTGCCTTGGATCCGTGGAGTACGACGATGACTTCGTCGTCGCGCCACTTCTCGAGCTCGTAGGTTCCGCTGTCCCAGATCGAGACGTCGCCGCCGCCGTACTCGCCCTTGGGGATTCGACCGGAGAACGTTGCGTACTCGAGCGGGTGATCCTCGGTGTGTACCGCCAGCCGGTTCTGCTTGGGGTCTACCGGAATGTTCTTGGGGACGGCCCACGAGACCAGGACTCCGTCGTGTTCGAGCCGAAAGTCGTAGTGCAGGCGTCGGGCATGATGCTCTTGGATGACGAAGGTGCCGTTGTTGCCCTGCGGCTCGGCGGTCGCCGGCACCGGCTCGGGAGTGCGGTCGGCGCTCCGCATGCTGCGGTACTTGTCGAGTTTGTCTGTGGCGACAGCGCTTTCGGTTCCCTTCTCGCCTGCTCCGACGGCGGGATCCAGATCGGCGAGTAGGTCACCGACGTCGGGCATGCGCTCGAGGACTTCCTCGAACCGAAGCTGTTGCAGACCAGGAGCTTCCAGCTCTTCCCAGGTGCGCGGTGCCGCGACGGTGGGGAGCGACCGCCCACGCAGCGAGTACGGTGCGACCGTCGTCTTCTTTCCGTTGTTCTGACTCCAGTCGACGAATACTCTCCCGGTGCGTTTCGCCTTCGCCATCGTGGCGGTGACGCGGTCCGGCGAGCGCTCTTCGAGCAGTGTGGCAACACGTTTGGCGACAGTGGACGCCCCCGACGTCGACAGTGGCTTCTCGAGCGGGACGTACAGGTGAATTCCCTTGCTGCCACTCGTGACCGGGTATGCCGTCATACCGATGTCTCCGATGAGATCTCTGATCTCGCAGGCCACTTCGGCACATCGAGCGAGGTCGACGTCATCACCGGGATCGAGATCGAACACCATGCGGGTGGCAGGTCCGGGCTCGGTGCCGTCGAATCGCCATTGCGGAACATGCGCTTCGATGGCTGCCTGCTGGCCGAGCCACGCCAGATCGGCTGCGGTGGAGAACAGTGGGTAGGTGACCACCCGATCCGAGTGTTGCATCGACCGGCGGTCGAGCCAGTCGGGTGCTGATGCGGCGAGATTCTTCTCGAAGAACGACGACTGGTCTACGCCGTTCGGCCAACGTTTGCGGGTGACGGCGCGGCCGGCGAGATGCGGAAGCATAGCGTGCGCCACGGCGACGTAGTACTCGATGATGTTGCCCTTGGTGGTGCCGGTCTCGGGAAACAGCACTTTGTCGAGGTTGGTGACGGAGACCTTCCGTCCCTCGATGTCGAGCGTGGCCATCGTCTCAGGTTAGTAGTCGCCGTCTGAACCTGCGAGGGAGTTGTGACAGGCTCGATCCCATGGCAACGATCAGTGTCTCGGTACAGATGCCCGAGAATCCGCAGGGCGCGTGGGACAAGGCTTCCGCGCTCGATCGATTCGACGAATGGATGACCATCCACGGCGGGTGGTGCACTCCGCCGCCGAAGAAGGTCGGCAAGGGAACCAAGATCGAGTCGTTGGTGAAGGTGAAGGGTTTCAAGAACACCATCAAATGGGAGTTCACCGAGTACGACGAGCCCAAGCTGATCGAGATGTCCGGCCGAGGTAAAGGCGGTGTGCGGATCTCGCTCACCGTGCACGTGCGCGAGGCCGAGGGTGAATCGGAGCTGACGCTCGACGCGAAATTCGGCGGAGGTGTGCTCTTCGGTCCGGTGGGATCGGTGGTGGCGCGGGCACTCGACACCGATATCAAGCAGTCTGTTGCAAATCTGGCTGCGTTGAACTGACCAGTTCTTGCTGAAGTAGCTGCACGGCAACCTCTTCCAGCCCCGCACCGTGTTCTCGGTGCGGGGCTGGATTGTTTTTGTGCGGTTCGATTGCGGGGCTTACGCGATGTGGGGGCCGGCTCGGGCGTGGGATTGTCTCGGTTGTCGGTAGGGGTCGACGGTGGCCGGTGGTACGAACCAGGGGTGTTGGTCGGTGCCGATGAACACGTCCCAATCCGAATGATGGATCAGCCGGTGGTGGAATCCGCAGAGCAGAACCAGGTTGTTCATGTCAGTGGGGCCGCCGTCGGTCCAGTGCCGGATGTGGTGCAATGCCATTAAGTTAGCCGAAACGATAAAGCGACACGCGGTGTAGATGCGCATTTTAAGTTGCGTGTTTCGTAGAATTTATTGGTGGAC
>NZ_JBITUQ010000029.1:0-65009 GCF_044542515.1 Rhodococcus sp. NPDC078407
TTGTTGCCGCACACCGCTGCGGCGCTGCGGGCGGGGTTGCTCGATACCAAGCACGTGCAGATGATCCGCGAATTCTTCAAACACCTTCCCGCGAGGGTGGACCCGCAGACCCGAGATCTGGCCGAGCAGCAGTTGGTGGGCTTCGCCTCGACCAGGCTGCCCGACGACTTCGCGCCGTTGGTGGCGAACCTGGATTCGATCCTCAATCCCGACGGCGACTTCGACGAGGACGAAGACGAGGACGGCAAGCTGAAGCCACGCAAGCGTCGGGATGCGTTCTTCTATCTCGGGGAGCAGGGTGCCGACGGGATGTCGGAAGGAAATTTCTGCGTCGACCCCGAATTGCGGGCCTACCTCGAAGCGTTGTTCTCCAAAGCCGCGAAGCCGGGAGTGGACAATCCGGCCGACCCGACATCGGTGGTGCACGACGCGACCGGCAGCGACCAGGCCGGCGAGAAGGCCAGCAGCGGCAGTGACGACAAGGGCGGGAGCAAGAGTCGCGGGAACGGCAGCGGCGGGATGCCGAACCCCGAGCCCACTGACCGCGATGCCGGGTCCAGTGATGCCGGAATGTGGCACAGCAACAACTGTGGCAACAACTGTGGCAGCGACTGCGGCGACGGTGAGTGCGACTGCGACTGCGACTGCGACTGCGGTCAGTGCGGCTGCGGCGACAACTGCTGCGATGGAGCCAACTGTGGCGACTGTGGTTGCGGCACAGGGTCTGATCGTTCCGACGACTCCGACGCAACCGATATCGACGGCAGCGACGGCAGCGACGGCACCGGCAACGACATCCACGCACCGGATCCCGCAGCACCAGACACCGCGGTGCGGGATGCTGCTGCTGCGCGGGATACGCGCAGTCAACGCGAACGCCATCACGATGCCCTCAAGCTGGCGCTTCGGCACACCCTCGCCTCCGGGACTCTCGGCACCCACCGCGGACTGCCCGTCACCGCCATCGTCACCATGAGTCTGAAGGATCTCGAATCGGGCTGCGGATACGCGATGACCGCCACCGGATCCCGCGTGTCGATCCGCGACGCCATCCGCATGGCATCTCATGCCCACCACTACCTGACGATTTTCGACGACAACGGCAGAGCCCTGTACCTCGGTCGATCCAAACGCATCGCCTCAGCAGACCAACGCATCGTGCTCATCGCCCGCGACCGAGGCTGCAGCTTCCCCTCCTGCACCCGACCCGCCACCTGGTGCCAAACCCACCACCTCGACGACTGGAACGACGGCGGACCCACCGACATCGACTCCCTCACCTTCGGCTGCGACATGCACCACGCACTCGTCGGCACCGGCCCAGGAAAATGGGCAACCACCAAAACCCCAGCAACACACAGATATCCGGGCCGCACCCTCTGGCACCCACCCACCGCAATGGACCCACGCAGGCGTGGGCTGATCAACCACGCACACCACCCAGAAGAAGTCCTCTACCCACCCGACCACCACCACGACACCGGCGACACCGGCGACGAGGAACCACGACAACCGGCCTGACGACCCACAACAGCACCAGGGCACAGCCCTGCCTGCTGCACACGGCCACCGCGAAGCAAAGGAGATTTCGGACAGTGTGAACCCACGGTTGCGAACGGTACCGATCAGGTCTTCGATGAGAGCGACGTCGATCGGAAGGGCGCAAGCACATGGCGTACGACGAACCCCTTGCAGACCGCATCCACGACATCCTCGCCGACCAGGAAAGTCTGCGCGAGCAGAAGATGTTCGGCGGTCTGGCGTTCCTGGTGCGAGACAAGATGGTGGTGTGCGTCGGCACCGGAAGCCGTGCACTGCTGGTTCGCGTGGACGGGGTTCGCGAACCCGAATATCTCGAGCACGCAGGGGCACACCACGCCGTCATGGGCCGAGATCGCTCGATGGGCGCAGGGTGGATCACCGTCGACGCCGAAGCGCTGACGAGCGAAGCGGCACTGGGGTTCTGGGTCGCTGCAGCCCTGGAGCACAACGTCAACAGTGCTGACTGAACCCAAACTCCGGTCGTACAACGGGGGTCTATGCGGCGGCCGAGTACAGGGTCACCGCCTCGGGTGCTGTCACGATGACCTCGGCTACCGGCCTGGCGTCAGCTGAAAGCACCCCGGTATCGAGCCGCCGGATGGGACGCGGGCAGGGTGTCGCGTCCAGTGAGTTTGCGTCGCACGGTGCCCTCGCCGTAGTCGCGTTGCGCAAGGCCGCGGCGCTGCAGAACAGGCGTCACATGCTCGATGAACTCCACGTAGCTGCCCGGGATCGTCGAATTGATGACGTTGATTCCGTCGACTCCGACGGAGCGCCACTGCTCGAGCCGATCTGCGATGGAGTCCGGCGTTCCCACCACACGGCCACTGCGGCTGCGCATTCGAGCCAGATCTCGAACGGTGGGCTCTCGATCTGGAATGGCTTCTCGGAGCCACTGCAACGTACTCAGGGACCCTTGCGCCTCGACCTCGCCGATCGGCGTGTCGAGATCGTAGAAACCGAGGTCGATACCGATTCCACCTGCAGCGTGCGCGATGACCGTGGACTCGTCGACGTACTCGTCCAGCTCGGCCGCCTTGGTAGCCGCTTCGGCCTCGGTGCTCCCGATGACGAAAGACAGGCCCTGGAAGAACTCGAGGTCCTCTGCGGATCTACCGGCCTCGACGACCAGACGACGCGTGTCGGATATGAGCGAGCGAGCGGCCTCGGGTGAAGGAGAAGCAATGAACTGGGCCTCGGCGTTGCGCGCCGCGAAGCGTCGGCCCGTCGGAGATGATCCGGCCTGGAACAGCAACGGCGTCCGCTGCGGAGACGGAGCCACGAGATGCGGGCCCTCGACGCGGTAGCGCGCGCCGACATGATCGATCTTGTGCACCTTCGAGAAGTCGCCGTGTCGACCGGATGCCTTGTCCTGCAACAGAGCTCCGTCGTCCCACGACCCTTCCCACAGCTTGTACACGACATCGACATACTCGTCAGCCCAGGCGTATCGATCCTCGTGGAGAGCCATGTCTCCGAAGCCGAAGTTGCGCCAGGCGTTGGGCGACAGACTCGTCACGATGTTCCATGCGATGCGGCCGTCCGACGCGTGATCGAGCGTGGACATCTTCCGTGCGAAGTTGAACGGATGCTCCTGCAGAATCGACGACGTGAGTGCGATCCCGAGATGCTCTGTCTCATAAGCGATCGCAGACGCGATTACGGTCGGATCGTTGCTGGGGATCTGCAATCCCGATTCGACGAACTTCTCCCACGACCCCTGATAGTCGTCGTACAGACCCACGACATCGGCAAAGAATATGAAATCGAACTTGCCACGCTCGAGTTCTTTCGCCAACGACACCCAGTGCTCCAACGAGGAGAAACCGGTCTGCTCCGCCTCCGGCCTGCGCCACGCACCGTGCACGATATGAGATGTGGTGTTCATGACGAATGCGGAAAACCTGAGCGGCCGGGTCATACCGCCACCTTGCCACGACCGCAGCGCGCCGAGCCGAGCTCCACTGGTCAGCCCGATTTCAGCCGGTACAGACGTGCGGAACAACTGCGGGCGAGTTGACAGGAGCGGCGCGGCAGCACGGCCCGGTAGTTCACAATGGAAGGGTGAGCGAAACCGAGAAGCCCCAGCAGTGGACGTACCTGATGGATATGGACGGAGTTCTCGTCCACGAGGACCATCTGATTCCCGGTGCCGACACGTTCCTCGCCGAGCTGCAGGCCAACGAGATCCCGTTCATCGTACTGACGAACAATTCGATTCGTACCCCACGTGACCTGAGGGCCCGCTTGGCGTTCACCGGCCTGGACATTCCGGAGAAGTCGATCTGGACCTCGGCTCTGGCCACTGCGACCTTCCTGGGCAACCAGCGGCCCGGCGGCAGCGCCTATGTCGTCGGCGAGTCGGGTCTGACGACCGCCCTGCACGACATCGGCTACACACTCACCGATTCGAGCCCCGACTACGTGGTGCTCGGCGAAACGCGCACGTACTCGTTCGAGGCCATCACCACCGCCATTCGTCTCGTCGAGAGGGGTTCGCGCTTCATCGCCACCAACCCCGACGCCACCGGACCATCGCGCGAGGGATCGCTGCCTGCAACCGGTTCTGTCGCGGCGCTGATCACCAAGGCCACCGGCAAGGAGCCGTACTACGTGGGCAAGCCCAACGCGCTGATGATGCGCTCGGCGTTGCGTGCGATCGGCGGGCACTCGGAGAACACGCTGATGATCGGCGACCGCATGGATACCGACGTGCTCTCCGGCCTCGAAGCCGGGCTGCAGACCATTCTGGTGCTGACCGGGATCTCGACCGTGCAGTCAGTCGAGCAGTACCCGTACCGCCCGACCAAGGTGCTCGATTCCGTCGCCGACCTGGTGGGCCGCACGCAGAACCCGTTCTGATGACACTCGAATTCGTTCTCTCTCGCCAGGATCACCACGTCGTCGGGCTGGGCGTTCGGCACACTTTTCCCGATGTCGCCGACGCGATCGCCGCGGTGCGGGACGGCCGTAACGTCGTCGGCGCGCTCCCGTTCGACATGTCCGACGCCACCGCGCTGATCGAGCCCGAGGAGTTCTACCGCCTCGACGGGCCCTGGATGACAACAGACTCCCTGCCGTCGCTACCAGAGGTGACCGTCGCGCGGCAGATTCCCGAACCGGATGTTCATGTGCAGCGGGTGCGGGATGTCGTCGCGCAACTGGAAGCCGGTGTCGCCGAGAAGATCGTGCTCGCGCGGGCCATCGAAGTGACCGCGGATTCACCCATCGAACCTGTCTCGGTGTTGAGCGCGCTGGTCTCCCGCGATCCGATGGGCAACGGCTTCCTGGCCGATCTGTCGCCCACGAGTGACACGGGTAGAAAGATCGTGGGTGCCAGCCCCGAACTGCTCGTACGCAAGCGCGGCAACATCGTCACCTGCCATCCGTTCGCCGGGACGGCTGCACGCTCGACCGATCCCGACGAAGAAGCGCGCATTTCTGCGGCCTTGGCAGCGAGCGCCAAGGATCAGGCCGAACACCGATTCGTGGTCGACGAGATCCGAGCCGCGTTGGCACCGTTCTGCGACACGCTCGACGTACCCGAGTCACCTCAACTCAGCAATACTCCCCAGCTGTGGCACCTCTCGACGCCCATCGTCGGCACCTTGGCCGATCCCGAGACCTCGGCGCTCGACCTCGCGTTGGCGCTGCACCCCACCGCCGCAGTCGCCGGTGTGCCTCGAGCCGCAGCGATGGCTGCGATCACGGACGTCGAAGGCTCACGCGGCTTCTATGCCGGAGCCGTCGGGTGGACGGACGGTAGCGGCGACGGCGAGTGGATGGTCACCATCCGTTGCATCGAACTCTCGGAGGATCGGTTGTCCGGGACGGCCACAGCCGGCGGCGGCATCGTCGCGAATTCCGACCCCGACGCCGAATTGGACGAAACCACAGCGAAGTTCAGAACGGTGCTCAGCGTCTTCGAGAACTGATCCACCTACTTCAGGGCCTGGTCCAGGTCCCCGATCAGATCCTCGGTGTCCTCGAGGCCGATCGAAATGCGCACGACGCCGTCGGTGATGCCCACCGCTGCACGACCTTCCGGCCCCATCGCACGGTGTGTGGTGGTGGCCGGGTGGGTGATGAGCGACTTCGAATCGCCAAGGTTGTTGGAGATGTCGACGATCCGCAGTGCGTCGAGCACCTCGAAGGCACGCTTCTTGCCCTCGCCCTCGGGGGCTTCGAGCTCGAACGTGACCACCGTGCCCCCGCCGGACATCTGCGACTTCGCCAGCTCGTACTGCGGATGTGATTGCAGGAAGGGGTATTTCACCCAGCGCACTGCAGGGTGAGCTTCGAGGAACTCGGCGATCTGCAGCGCGGAGTTCACCGAATGCCGCACCCGCACCGGCATCGTCTCGAGTCCTTTGAGCAGCGTCCAGGCGTTGAACGGACTCAGCGCCGGGCCGGTGTGCCGCATCAGAGTCTGCACCGGACCGTCGATGTACTCCTTCGATCCGAGAATCGCACCGCCGAGCACCCGGCCCTGACCGTCGATGTGTTTGGTGCCCGAGTACACGACCACGTCGGCACCGAGTTCGAGGCTGCGCTGCAGTAGCGGCGTCGCGAACACGTTGTCCAACACCACAGTTGCACCGGCAGCATGCGCCAGCTCGGAGACGCGCCTGACATCGACGAGCGACTGCATCGGATTGGACGGCGTCTCGAAGAACACCGCCGTCGTCGGCACCGACAGGGCCTGCTCCCACTGCTCGAGGTCCTCACCGTCGACGAACACGGTCTCGACGCCCCAGCGCGGCAGAATTTCGTTGCAGACGACGAAGCAGGAGCCGAACAGGCTACGGGCAGCGACTAATCGGTCACCGGACTTCAGCAAGGCACCGAGCGCGGTGAATACCGCAGACATCCCGCTCGACGTACCGAAGCATGCCTCGGCACCCTCGATCAGCCGGAGACGCTCCTCGAACATCTTCACTGTCGGGTTGCCGTAACGCGAGTACACGAAATGATCGATCTCGCCGGTGAAGGCCTGCTCGGCCGCGCCGGCGCTCTCGTACACGAAACCCGAAGAGAGATAAAGCGTTTCGGCATTCTCGTCGAAGCCGGATCGCATCAGACCGCCGCGCACACCGAGAGTTCCCTGACCAACGCCTTCAGGTAAGGGCTTCTCGAAACCGCCGCCTTTGGGAATGCTCGTCACGACTGCCTCCACGGCAATCCGACCGCACGCCACCCCACGGCTCCGCGGTGGCCATCGGCGTCGGTGGCACCTTCGAAGCCGTCGAGCACGTTGTAGGACGGTCCGATTCCGGCAGCCGTCGCGGCTTCCGCGGCACCGATCGAACGCTGACCGGAGCGGCACAGGAACACCACCGGCCGATCTCCGTCCACGCCTGCGGCTTTCAGGTCGTCGACGAAGTCGGTGTTGCGGGCACCGTCGGGGTAGCTGACCCACTCGATCAGGTGCGTCGGGCGATCGATACCGGAGGTGTCCGGGACACCGACGTACTGCCACTCGGCGCGAGTACGAACATCCACGAGCACCGCCTCGGGGTTGCTCTGCAACAACTCCCAGGCAGCTTCGGGGGTTATGTCACCTGCGTAGGTCACTGCATCAGCCTTCCGTCACTTGCCGTTACGAGTTCACACACGACATCACACATTGCACACCAGCCACGTGTCGTCCACGCGCACGAAATTCCAGACATCGTCGGTCCGCACGCCGGACTTCTCTTCCCTCAGCGGGAGCGTGACCATGCCGCGATCGCCGTTCACTTCGTATCCGGTGGGCACACCGTCGATGGACGTCTCGCCGTTGCGTTCCACGTCCTCTTCACGGTCGGTGCGGTATTCCGAGTCGTCCCCCGGGATCAGGCGCTGAACCTGGTCACCGCACGTATTCGCGCGCAGCAGGTTCGCGTCACCGGTGTTCTGCGCTTCGAGGAAACCGTCCGCTGCGTCGGTGAGCAACTGGGCCTGTGTCACGTTGTCCTCCGCGGGGGCGAACCTGGACGCCGCGAAGATACCGACGAGCAGTACGACGACGATGCCCGCGGCGATGATGAACGGCCACGGGGTGGGCGGGCGCTGCTCACCGGAGTCGGCAGCCGCCTGGGATGCGTTGTTGCGCGCTTCCTCACGACTGTCGACCCACTGCTGCCTACGTTCACTCCACGACGCCATGTAGGCAATCTTCCTCGATCCGACGGGCCCGAAACTACCGGGGTCCGACGGGGATGTCGCCGCGCAACGTGATGCGGTGCATCTTGCGGTGCTCGGTGCCGTAGTCGCGGTTGGCGTAGTGCGAGGTGCTGCGGTTGTCCCACAGCACGAGGTCGCCGAGACGCCAGCGGTGTCGCACGATGTGTTCGGGCTTGGTCAGGTGCGCGTACAGCAGGTCCAGAATTCCGCGGCTCTCCGCCTCCGAGACGCCCACGATGTGGGAGGTGAAACCCGGATTGACGAACAGCCCCTTGCGGCCGGTTTCCGGATGGACCCGCACGACGGGATGTTCGACGGGGACCAGCGCAGTCACTTCCTTGCCGTCCCACAGGTTGCCCTTGCCGCCACGCTTCTGCGCGAGGTAGTAGCCGAATTCGCGGTTGCCGTCGTGAATCGCGGTCAGTCCATCGATCATTCGCCGAACGGGCGCGGACAGTGATTCGTAGGCGAGCTGGCTGTCGGCCCAGTTGGTGTCGCCGCCGTGCGGTGGCAGGACGACGGGCCGCAGGATCGAGCCCATCGGTGGTCGTTCCATGAATGTGACGTCGGTGTGCCAGACGTCGGCGAAACCGTTGTCCTGGCTGTCCAGGGCGTAGACCTCGGGGGCGACGTGCCCACTGTCGTGCACCGGGTGGCCGGCCGTGAGGTCGCCGAGACGACGGCCGAACTCGACGTGTGCCGCGTCGTCGAGAGTTTGTCCGCGCAGCACCAGCACCTTGTGTTCGACGAGCGCTCGACGTACGGCGTGGATGTGCGCATCGGATGCCGTCGCGACGTCGAGGCCGATGACCTCGGCTCCGAACGACGGGCCGAGCTTGTCGAGCGTGAGAATGACGGGTTGTTCCAGGGTGGTCATGTGTCCTCGAATCTGTACACGGCGAAGGGGCTGATTCAGGCAGCGCTGCCGTCGAAAGAGGGTCCCGTCCTGTTCAGGGAGGGGAAGGGCGTCGGGTCAGGTCACCGACAACACATGTTGGTGCAGGTACGACAGAAGTCGACGGTGAACCGCCGGACCAGGTATGTCGTCTCCACCGGTCAATTCCTACCGGAACCCGGGGAATACGGCAAGTTGCCCACTGCCCCAGCTCAGGTTGTCCTTAATTTATGCTGGGGTGTCCGCACTTCCCTCGAAGAAGGTAGCTCGCTGCACATGACTGATCAGACTCGTCCACTCCGCGTCGCCATCGTCGGTGCCGGACCGGCCGGCATCTATGCCGCCGACGCGCTCATGAAGTCCGACCACAATGTCAGCGGACCGGGCGTGAGCATCGACCTCTTCGAGCGGATGCCGGCACCGTTCGGGCTCATCCGCTACGGCGTCGCCCCTGACCACCCGCGCATCAAGGGCATCATCACCGCCCTGCACAAGGTGCTCGACAAACCCCAGGTTCGCCTGCTCGGCAACATCGACTACGGCACCGACATCAACCTCGACGACCTGCGCCGCTTCTACGACGCCGTCATCTTCTCCACCGGAGCCAACGCCGACCGCGCCCTCAACATCCCCGGCATCGACCTCGACGGCAGCTACGGCGCCGCCGACTTCGTCTCCTGGTACGACGGCCACCCCGACGTCCCCCGCACCTGGCCCCTCGAGGCCGAGAAGGTCGCCGTCCTCGGTGTCGGCAACGTAGCCCTCGACGTCGCACGCGTGCTGGCCAAGACCGGCGACGAACTGCTTCCCACCGAAATCCCCGCCAACGTCTACGAAGGACTCAAGGCCAACAAGGCACTCGAGGTCCACGTCTTCGGCCGCCGCGGACCGGCGCAGGCCAAGTTCACCCCGCTGGAGCTGCGCGAGCTCGACCACTCACCGAACATCGAGGTCATCGTCGCGCCCGAGGACATCGACTACGACGAAGGCTCCGAGCAGGCCCGCCGCAACTCCAAGCAGGTCGACATGGTCGCCAACACCCTGCAGGACTGGGCCATCCGCGACGTGGGCGCTCGCCCGCACAAACTGTTCCTGCACTTCTTCGAGTCCCCCCACGAGGTCCTCGGCGAGGACGGCAAGGTCGTCGGACTCCGCACCGAGCGCACCGAACTCGACGGCACCGGCAACGTCCGCGGCACCGGCAAGTACAACGACTGGGACGTCCAGGCCGTCTACCGCGCCGTCGGCTACCTCAGCCAGAACATCAGCGCCCTCCCCTTCGACGAGCAGGCCGGCACCATCCCCAACGAAGCCGGACGCGTCGTCGAGTCACCCCACTCCACCACGCCCGTTCCCGCCACCTACGTCACCGGCTGGATCAAGCGCGGACCCGTCGGTCTCATCGGTCACACCAAGGGCGACGCCAACGAAACCGTCGCGAACCTGCTCGAGGATGCCCCGAACTTCACCGGTGCCGCCGAGCCGGACCTCGACGCCGTCACCTCCTTCCTCGAAGGCAAGCAGGTTCCCTTCACCACCTGGGACGGCTGGTACCGCCTCGACGCCCACGAGCGTTCCCTCGGTGAAGAAGAAGGCCGCGAACGCGTCAAGGTCGTCGAGCGCGAGGACATGCTGAAGGCATCCGAGCCCGACAAGGCCTGAGTGCCTGCGGCAGTGGTGTGGTTGAGTGCCCTCTGGGGCACATAGTCACACCACTGCCTTCGGCACCTACACCCGAACCGCCAACAGCTTTCCCTCGGTTTCGATCTTGCGTTGATGCTCGTTGAAATCCGGTGCAGCGCAGACGAACAGCGTACGTCCGTCGGATCCGCCGAGTCCGCAGGCGAATACCCCGAGGTCGAAGTCGAGCTGATCGAGAACCTCTCCGCCCTGCGCGACGTGCAACACCCGCTGACCCAGTGCGTCGGCGATCCACATCGTGCCGTCGGTGTCGATGCAGCAGCCGTCGGCGGCCACCTTCACCTCACCGATGGCCGTCGCCATGTCCGTCGACGTCGGCAGTTCGCCGAACTTCGCCCAGTCCCGTCGCTCCCCCAGCGATCCGTCCTCGGCGATGTCGAAGGCACTGACCCGATTGCCGACCGTCTCGTCGACGAGCAGTTCACCAGAATCGGTGAACGCCATTCCGTTGGGGAAGTACAGGTCCGAGGCGACGACGTGCGCGGAACCATCGGGGTCGACGCGAATCAGATCGGCCGTTTCGACGGGAGCGAAGTTCATCAGATCGAACCCGAAGTTCCCGATGTAGGCGCGGCCCTGCGCGTCGACGAGCATGTCGTTGAGATTCGCCCGCACGTACGTCGACAGGTCGGCGTGCACGGTCAGCGAACCGTCGTGCTCGCGCAGCAGCAGCTTGTAGTCGCGCATCGACACGATCAGCAGTCGGCCGTCCGGCAGCCATCCCAGGCCCGACGGTTGATTGGGAACCTCGGCTTCGACTCGCACATCCGAGCCGTCTTCGAGGGCGGATACGACGCGGTGGGAGTAGAAGTCCGATACCCAGATTCTCCCCTCGTGCCAGCGTGGACATTCGAAATAGGTGTAGCCGTCGAGAACGACAGTGGTCTCCGGTTTCATATTTTGCATTCAAACACCGCGACAGGGGGCCGCGACGGCGAATCCGCGAGCTGGCATGCTGGGACCCGTGTTCGACGCCCACCTACACATCATCGACCCCCGTTTTCCGTTGATCGAGAACCATGGATTTCTGCCCGATCCCTACACCGTCTCGAATTATCTGTACGACGTCGACGGGCTCGGCATCACCGGCGGCGCGGTGGTCTCGGGATCTTTTCAGGGCACCGATCAGACCTATCTTATGGCTGCGTTGGAGACGCTGGGGCGCGGCTGGGTGGGCGTGACTCAGGTCGATCCCGAGTGCTCCGACGAGGACATCGTCGCGCTCGACGACGCGGGCGTGCGCGGAATGCGGTTCAACCTCAAACGCGGCGAGACGGACGTGGAGATGCTCACCACCCAGGCACGTCGCGTGCACGAACTGGTCGGATGGCACGCCGAGC
Source organism: Rhodococcus sp. NPDC078407 (assembly GCF_044542515.1). Lineage (NCBI taxonomy): Bacteria > Bacillati > Actinomycetota > Actinomycetes > Mycobacteriales > Nocardiaceae > Rhodococcus > Rhodococcus sp. NPDC078407. The sequence goes on from NZ_JBITUQ010000029.1 coordinate 11,644, forward strand.
TCTATGTCGATGCCTCCCTGCTGCTCTCGCTGGAACCGATACTCACCAAATTGCCTGCGGTGAGTATCGATCACCTGGGCCTGTCGACTCAGGGTCTGCCGTACCTGCTGAACCTCGTCGACCGCGGTGTACGCGTCAAGGCAACGGGATTCGGCCGAGTGGATCTCGACATCGCCGACACGCTGCAGCAAATCCATCGGGTCAACCCAGCAGCGTTGATGTTCGGCACCGATCTGCCGGGCACCCGTGCCCCACGCCCGTTCTCAGAGAACGACATCGACATCATCACCCATGCCGTCGGCGGCGACCTCCCCGCTGTGCTCGACGGTAATGCCCGGGCCTGGTATCGCGTCTCTTGATCTAGAGGAGTACTGCCCCGCCGAGCCACACCGCTGAGGCGAGGAGGGCACCGAACAGTTCCACCAGAATCGACAAACCCGCGGCCTTGGTGGCGTGCACGGTCGACTTCCAGGCCTCGGAATGGTTGCCGTGCCTGGGGACTTCGGCCACATAGACGCCCGCGATGAAACCGATGAACAGCCCGACGACGGGGATGACGAAAAATCCGACGATGCCGAGCAGGCCGCCGATCATCAGTGACCGCATCGGCACGCCGGCCTCCCGCATCCGTCGGCCCGGCCACGTGTATTTCACGACGCCGCTGAGCACCAGCAATATCGTCGCGATCGCGAACACGGTCCACGCGGCTGCTCCGCCGGTGACCCACGCCCACACCGCAACTGCTGCAAAGATCAAGATGGTGCCGGGCAGAATCGGTACGACGATGCCGATCAGGCCGACCAGAATCACCAGGCCGACCAGGACTTCTCCGATAGCGCTCATGAGCTCAGTGTGCCCTGCATCGGGTCAGACGACGGGACGAACCTTGCCTGCTGCCGCGCGGGCCCTGCTCCGCGCAGTGTCGATGTCCGACGCGGTCGATACCGCAACACCCATCCGCCGCCGAACGAAACTCGTCGGCTTTCCGAACAGACGCAGGTCGGTTTCGGGAACTGCCAACGCATCGGCGACGCCTTCGAACGAAATTCCGTCTGCATCGACACCGCCGTAGATGACTGCCGACGCTCCCGGCGAGAGCAGGGTCGTGTCGATCGGCAGACCGAGCACGGCACGGGAATGCAGCTCGAACTCCGAGAATCGTTGCGTGCGAAGCGTTACCAGGCCGGTGTCGTGCGGCCGGGGGCTGACCTCGGAGAAGTACACGGCATCGCCCTGCACGAACAGCTCGACCCCGAACAGCCCACGACCACCGAGCGCCGTCGTGATTCTTTCGGCAACGTCGCGCGCACCGGCGAGGGCCGCGTCGGACATCGGTTGTGGCTGCCAGGATTCGATGTAGTCACCCGATTCCTGCAGGTGGCCGATCGGCTCGCAGAAGTAGGTGCCGTCGCTGGCCCGCACGGTGAGAAGTGTTATTTCGTAATCGAAGTCGACGAATCCCTCGACGATGACGCGGCCGAGGTCGACGCGACCGCCCTTCAAGGCATAGTCCCACGCCGCCTCGACGTCTTCTTCGGTGCGCACGACGGACTGCCCCTTGCCCGACGACGACATGACCGGCTTGATGACCGCCGGAAAACCGATGGTGGACAGGGCTTGTCGAACATCGTCCAGCGAATCGGCGAACGCGTACGGCGAGGTGGGCAGCCCCAGCTCCTCCGCTGCCAAGCGTCGGATACCCTCGCGGTTCATCGTCAACTGCGTCGCGCGAGCCGTCGGAATCACCACCGTCCGACCACGTTGTTCCACCTCGGCGAGGGCATCGGTGGCAATGGCCTCGATCTCCGGGACCACGAAATCCGGCTGCTGCGAATCGATCAGCGCCAGAAGTTCTTCCGCGTCGCTCATATCGATGGTGAACGCGTGATGCGCCACTTGGTGGCCTGGGGCATTGTCGTAGCGATCCACGGCGATCACCTCGACGCCGAGACGTTGGAACGCGATGATCACCTCTTTGCCCAGCTCACCTGCGCCGAGCAACATCACCCGGGTGGCCCCGGGGGTCAGCGGAGTACCGATACGGGCGGGATCTGGGGCAGTCACAGCCCTCATTATCCACACCCCAATTGGTTGGACGACCTAGTACAAGTTAGTCTCCATTCACATTCGCAGCTGACTAGTCGGAACGAGGCAAATAACCGTGTCGAACACTGGTGGACCGCTGACAGGGCTCCGAGTAGTCGAACTCGCAGGCATCGGCCCCGGCCCGCACGCGGCGCTACTGCTGGCCGACCTCGGCGCAGACGTCGTCCGCGTCCAGCGCGCCGGGCAGATCTCTCCCCACGATCACCAGCTGCGCAGCCGCACGATCGTCGAGGCGAACCTCAAGGATCCCGCCGACATCGAGAAGGTTCACGGCCTCATCGAGCGCGCCGACGTGCTGATCGAGGGATTCCGCCCCGGCGTGACCGAACGACTCGGACTCGGCCCCGACGACGCCCTCGCCCGCAACCCGCGCCTGGTCTACGGCCGCATGACCGGTTGGGGCCAGGAAGGCCCCTGGGCGCAGACCGCAGGCCACGACATCAACTACATCTCCGTCACCGGGGTGCTGAACGCAATCGGCCGCGAGGGCGAGCGGCCGGTGCCGCCACTGAACATGGTCGGTGATTTCGGCGGCGGCTCGATGTTCCTCGTCTTCGGCATCATGGCGGCGCTCTACGAGCGCCAGAGCTCCGGGCAGGGACAGGTGGTCGACGCGGCCATGGTCGACGGCACCGCTGCACTGTCGCACATGATCTGGGCGTGGCGTGGCGTCGGCGCATGGAGCGACGACCGCGGCACCAACCTCCTCGATACCGGCGCACCGTTCTACGACACGTACGAGACCTCCGACGGCCGCTACATGGCAGTCGGCTCGCTCGAGCCGCAGTTCTATGCCCAGCTCCTCACCGGCCTCGGCCTCTCCGATGCAGACATCCCGTCGCAAATGGACAAGTCCAGGTGGCCCGAACTGCGCGAGAAGTTCACCGAGACTTTCCTGTCCAAGACCCGCGACGAGTGGGCCGCGATCTTCGACGGCACCGACGCCTGCGTATCGCCGGTCCTCACCTTCGCCGAGGCTCCGAACCACTCACACATGAAGGATCGCGACTCGCTCATCGACATCGGCGGCGTCACGCAACACCGTCCGGCACCGCGCTTCTCCCGCACCGAGAACGGGGTCCCGACGCCACCGCCGGCCGCCGCTACCGACATCGGGTCGGTCTGGGTTTAACTGCCGCACAACTGGGTCATTCCGCAGGCTCCACTCCTGCCGCCGAACTCGAAGTTATGGACGCATCTCGGCTGATTTCCGTCCATAACTTCGAGTTCGCGGTCAGAAGACCAGGGCCGGCTGCTCTGCTTCGGCACCCGGGGCGAGGGCTCGATACGCCGCAGCCGTTGCCGCAACAGCGGCCCGAAGTTGTTGCGGCTCACGGGTGTACGGCAGCCTGATGTAGCGCTCGAACGCACCCTCGACGCCGAACCGTGGACCCGCCGCCAGCACAGCGCCGAAGGCTGGAGCCGTGGCTGCCAGCGCACTCGATACCGGCGCGGGCAGCTGAAGCCACAACGACATGCCACCTTCCGAACGGCGGTACCGCCAATCCGGAACATGTTCGGCCAGAGCATCTTCGAGAACGTCTCGGCGCTCACGCAGTTGCGATCGACGCAGATCGAGCGCGGGTTCGGCGTCCTGAAGCAAGAACGACGACGCCAGCTGATCCATGATCGACGTACCCAGGTCGTGAGCTGCCCGCGACCCCGCAAGCTGCGAGACCAACGACGGGTGTGCCCTGATCCACCCGATCCGTAGGCCGCCCCAGAACGACTTGGACGCCGATCCGATCGTGACGATGTCGGAGCCCGAGACCCGCCCGAACGATGCGACGGGGGGCGGCGGAGGTGCGTCGAGCCACAAGTCCACCATGGTCTCGTCGACGATGAGCGTCATCCGGGTGCCGCGAGTGATGCGCGCGAGTTCGGCCCGGCCTTCGGCGCTGAGCACCTGCCCGGTGGGGTTGTGAAAATCCGGAATGAGGTACGCGACCTTGGCAGCCGTTTGCCGTGCGGCACTGCGTATTCCGTCGAGATCCCAATCACCGTCGGCCGGACGTACCGGCACCGGCACGGGACGGGCACCCACGCGCCTGATGGCTTCGAGTGCGTTGGGATACGTGGGGTGATCGATGAGCACGCGATCGCCGGGAGAGGTCAATGTACCCAGCAGCAGCCGGACTGCTTGCTGCGCACCGGACGTCACCATTATTTGATCGGCCGTCGTCGGCAGACCACGTTCCACGAAGCGTTGCGCGATTGCCTCCCTGAGCACCGCCAATCCGATGGGCTCCATGCCGTGCGTCGGCAGATACATCGGAAGTGCTTGCAGCGCAGACTCGTACGCGGCCGTCATGGTGCCGTCCGCGGCCGACATCGCCGCGTGGGACATGTCCACCACCGGACCCGTCGGCGACGTCGATTGAATGAGCAACCCGTTGGGCGTGGGGGCGGCAGGCAACGCGACCGTACTGCGGGAGCCCTGCTTACTGATCAGATAGCCCTCGTCACGCAGCACCGAGTACGAGGAGGTGATCGTCGTGCGGCTCAGGTCCAGGGCGGCTGACAGATCACGTTCACTGGGCAGGCCGACTCCGAGCGGGATTCGCCCGTCGTGAATGAGCAGGCGAACACCGTCCGCCAACGCTCGATACGTGGGGCGCGAGGCTTTGCGCTTGCCGGATCCATCCGAGGACGCGTCGCCGCGCCAGCTGCCGAGATCGCGGGCCAGTGACGTTGCATTGAGGACTCTGGAGGCCATGATTCCCAGTATTCGCCTACTGGTATCGAACTTTCAAGTCCATTCGGAGTTCGACTGGACTGCTTGCAGGCTCCGGGTTAATACTGGACCGATGCCGGGCCGCACACTCTTCGACACCGCCATCGGACGCTGCGGTATCGCGTGGACCGACGATGGTGTGGTCGCGGTCGCGCTGCCGGAGCCGTCGGACGAGGCGATGATCGATTACCTCGCCGGCTTCGCTGCGACGGAAGGATCGGTCGACGCACTCGCCGCCGATGCGATCGACCGGATCGTGGCCCTACTGGAGGGGCGGACCGTTGACATGAGGTCCATTCCGCTGGTTCTCGACGTATCGGTGTTCGACGCCTCCGTGTACACGCTGTGCAGTGAGATTCCCCGGGGTTCGACGCTGACGTACGGCGAGATCGCACGCCGACTCGGCCATCCCGGCGCGGCGCAAGCAGTGGGCGGGGCACTCGGCCGCAATCCCGTGCCGATCATCGTTCCCTGCCACCGTGTACTGGGCGCGGGTACCGAAGTCGGCGGGTTCTCGGCACCGGGCGGAGCGAATACCAAGCAGAGAATTCTCGGTATCGAAGGAGTGTCAGGATTCGACGAGCCGACTTTGTTTTGAGCGATGAAGTTTATTTCCGACCGCTCGACTGAATAAATGCACTGAAACGGGGCGGGGATCAGTTTTCAGGCAGATATCTCGAAGGACGGCATCGATCCGTCGACCGACGAAACCAATACGGCCTCCGGTCCGAGGCTGACGTCCGATTCTTCCGATCGACCGCCGATGGTGAACGCTCCCACTTCCGGCAACCATCCGATAGCTCCACGCTGAAAGAGGTTGTACCGACCGGATCCAGTGGGTGTGGGGCGCTCGTTGCTAATCGGATAGCCAAGTGCGTTATAGGGTCCCCCGTGCCCGAGGTACCACTCGAGGATCGGCCCGTGCACTTCGTGCGCGCCGCCTTCGGGCAGGGCGAACACGGTGGCGTGCGTGAATTCGAGCATTCCTCCGCCCTCGGGGCCGAGCATGAATTCCCCGGTCTGCGCGCCGATCCACGGGTGTTCGTAAGCGAAGCGATCGAATTGGTAGCTGAAAACTTCCAGTCCACTGTAATTCTCAGTCATCGCCCGACCTTCCGTCGCTTTATCTGACGACAATTATCCATAACCTCGAGCAGATGCGCAGTTCGATTCGGACATATATGTACGAATCGCTAGTTCAACAGCGCCAGAATGTCCGCTGGAATCTGGTCGGTTGCCGTCGGATCGACCACTGTCCGCGACCACGAGCCGCCGGCACCGTCGAGACGAACGAGCTGATCCGGTCGGAGCAACCACAACTGCTCCCCCGACCAGTTGACGCCGTAGCCGTATGCCTCACTGGACGTGGCGGGGGCGCTGTACTGGACTGCTCCGGTGGCGTCGACGATCTGCAGTGTCGGTGCGCCGTCGATGTCGACTACCTGGGCAGTCGACGCTCCCGACGGCGAGGTCGCGGGGCCGGACAGAACCGCGGGAGCCGGCGGGGTGGTCGTTGTGGTCTCTTCAGGTGGCGGTGCGACGGCCGGAGCCGCGGCAGGTGTGTCGGTGGTGGTCGATGGTGTCGTGGTGGTCGGCGGGAGGACTGTGGTCGTGGGCGCAACGGGTGCGTTGGATTGGGTGGTAGTCGGTACCGGCTGGGTAGTAGTCGGTACCGGCTGGGTGGTAGTCGGTACTGGCTCGGTGGTGCTCGTCGGTGGCGGAACAAGTGCCTGAGGGGCGCTGCGGGCCGCCGACCCCGCGGTCGTACTAGCCGTTCCTACAGGGCTGCAGCGAGCACTGGGCAAGACCACATTAATAATCCCAGGATTGAGTGCTATGTCTCTCTGGGGCCCCTCCGCGGATACGCGAGTGCCCGACACAGTCTGAATTGTGTATGTGTAAGTACCATTCAGTGCGCCGAGGGCGATAAGCCCACCATTCGAGATGGTTACTGACAACTGACCCGCAGCCACCGGAACCGTCGCCAAAATGGTGCTCGACCCCTTCAACCTCATTACGTACTGATAGGTGTATCCGGTTCCAGCTGTCGGCCAACTCAGGACACTCCGCGTGAGCCCAGAGTTAGCGCAGGCGAGAGAGGTAGGTGGGAGCAGCGGCGGTGCTGTGGTGATCGTCCCGCTGACCGCCGTCGCCGTATCCTGCCCTGCTGCAAGGGTTGTCGGAGTGTTCGAGGCACTGATGCCCACTGCCGAGATGGCCGCCAATGCGAGCACGACACCGAGTCTGGAGGCGCCGTGCTTCGGCGCGCTATGCCGCCCACTGGGCGGTTCCTGCAGTCGATCTTCTTCGTCGGACTGTGCAGGGGATTCCGCAGACCTGCGAAAACCGAAGGCGGTCATCAGAAGTGCGCCCACGGCGATACCCCCGATGAACACAGCGACGGGACCGCTGAGCCAGGTGACCGCGTAGCCCAGTTTCCCGACGCTGAAGAACACTCGATCGGCCTCGGACACCACGTAGCTCTCGGCGTCGGGCTCGGCGTTGGCGTCACCCTGCAGGAACAACTGCACGCTGTCGGTTCCTACCGCGCCGATTTGCACGACGCGGTGGGTGATTCCCGTACCCGAAGCGTTCGTCACCTTCACGACGTCGCCGACCGCGATCTCCGCCGCCGGAGTCGACTTGCTCAGCGCCAGCGCGCCGGTGTCGATCGCCGGGGCCATGGACCCGGAACGGAAGATCAAGGGGGTGATTCCGAAGAACACGGCAGCCAGCGCGAACAGCACGCAGAAGAGCCCGGCGACAGCACCGACCGTCAAAGCGATCTCGCGAAGCAGACGCGGGCGAGATCGCACGTGGGTGGTGGAGGCGGCGTGGGTATTGGACATGATCTACGTCGAAGTCGCGGTGATGGTGTAAGTGACCTTGCCGGACAGAGCAGGGCTCGGCTGAGCCCCGGCTGTCATCGTCACGCTGATACAGAGCTGATCAGATTGGTTCAAGGCAAGAGGTCGATTCAAAGCCGGGAACGGCTTCGAGGTTCCCAAGCCGGTGACTGTGCTGACGGCCGCACCGGAGCACGCATTGCCGGTCGGTACACCGGTGTGCACCGAGGAACTCAGCCTGTTCCCAAGGTCAGCGTTATTGGCTACTACGGAAATTGTGTATGCGTTGGCTACGGAACCGGACGCGTTGGACACTAGGAGTCCGGCCGCGACGGTATCGCCGGGGAAGATTGCGGGATTGGCCAGAGTGGTCGAGAACGCGACTGGATCGTTGTCGACCCCTGGGGCATCACCCAACTTGATGTCCAGCTTGCCTGTGGTGAACACTCCAGACGTCGCGGTCGCCGTATCCGACCATGCTGCAAGGGTCCCCACGGCACCGAGGCCGAGGACGATGCCGATCGACATGACGGCCCGAGCCCGAGCGCTGATCAGAGCGAGGCCAATTCGGTGAACAACCGACTTCGCACCGACCGAGTCTTTGTGACGCGACATCACCGCTGCGCCCCTTCCATATCCATCCGTGCACCCGACAGCTCCGGGCACACGTCGCTCTTACTGTTGTCCCACTGAAGAATCAGATCAATTTGTGCTGTGGAGGTGCGGGTGTCGTTGCCGGCTGATTCGGACATCGCGACTACCACGTCGATTTGTTTCTTCTCCCCGGCGGGGACGCTGGTCAGTGCGCATGACTCGGTCACGGCGTCACCGATCGAGACATCGAGGGCGCGAACGAATGCCGGATTGTCACTGTCGAGAGACACCCACAACCGCCCGTCGGTCTCGGTGTCGTTGAATACATAGAACTGCGAACTGCGAGAGTCTTGCGGAACCCACCGAATGTCGTTGTCGAATAACGGGCTTGTGAAATCGGTATCCCACCGCTCGCCGTCGGCGCTGTACTTGATCGTCTGAGCCGCTTGCGTTGGACCAGCACCCATCAGCAGAACAACCGAACTCCCCGCGAAAGCTGCGGTGCAGGCGACGAACATGCTGTGCTTCACCGCGCCCGCTCCTTCCGGCTCCGGTGACGATCCATACCGGCCCCGACGAACATCACCAGCGCGTAGCCGAACAGACCTATGACGATGACCGCGACCGTGATCTTGCGCTGCTCGCCGTTGAGCCAATTGTTGACGTAGCCCATGTACGGAACCGAGTACCAGACCTCACCGCGTATCTGACCCACCTGCACCGGGTTCTCGTCGTCAGCGCCGTTGTTGTCGCCCCGCGTGATGAATGTCTGCTCGCCGCGGCCGCTCTGCCGAGTGGCGACGATACGGTGCGTCACCACTTCGGGCTCACCCGAACGTATTTGGTAGGTAATCGGCGTTCCGACAGCGAGTTCGTTCGGCTCGACGGGCCGCACGACGATCAAACTGCCGGGCGGATACGTCGGCTCCATCGACTGAGTCAGGACGGTATACGGAGTGGAACCGGTGACACGCGGAACGACGACGGTGGCCAGAAGAATCAAAACCATCACCGCAAGAAGGGTGTACGAGCCTATGCGGCTGACCCACCACCACACTCCGGTGTGCTCCTCCTCGTCCTCGCGCGGAGGGACGACCGGGATGACGTCGGTGTCGTCGGTGGTCATGCCTGATCCGCTCGGAAGGAGAACGTCACCGTCGAGGAGACGCTCTGAGGTGGTGCGTCGGACGTAGTGAGGCGAAAGCACCACACCTCGCTCGCGCTGGGTGCCAGAGGTCTTGCGGCAGGAGCGACCGGCACCTGAGCACCCGCGGCGTTGCCATTGAAGAGAACTGTCGCGCCCGTGGGTGCGCCGGATAGGGGGCATGCTCCGGCGTTCGCGACAGTGCTCGCAGTCAAAGTAAACGGCAGCGAGCCATTCACCGTTGTGCCCTGCAGCCGAAAAGCGAAGGGAGTGGTTCCGTTGTTGCGAATCAGCAGTGGTGCCTGCGCGAAACCGTTGGGCGTGAGGCCGGTGTTACCGAGCCCCGGAATGACGAAGTTCGGAACCTCGGCCGAACCCTCGGGGCCGAGTTTGATGTCCAAGGTGCCTGAGGTGATGGTTCCGCCACCAAGGACTTCTTCGTCGCGCCACAGCGCGCCCGTCACCTGTGCCGAGCCGAAGCTCACCACAAGGACGGACGCAGCTGCCAGCGCCCAGTATCGACCGTGCTTCAAAGGAACCAGGACTCAGGGGCGGATCTGCGTGAGATCGAGCGTGAACTCCGACAGATCGATGCTCTGGTCTTGCGCCTCGGTGCCGGTCTGGCCCGCCAATTCACCCGTGTTGCGGTCGAATGTGAATCGAACCTCGACGCTGATGATTTGGTCAGCGGGTGCGCTCGTCGTCCGCGTGATCACGGCAGTTCCAGCGCCATCCGTAGGCAGAGGGTTGTCGGCAGCGTCGGTGGCGGCAACTGATGTAGTGATGGCGGCGAGCAATTCGGCCGAGTCCGGTGATTCGACGTCGACGACATTGCTGATGTCAGCTGTCAGATTCGCGGTCAGGTTTTCACCCTCGGCCTCGACCAAGAAGTCAGCCGTATATGCGACCGTGTCACCCGGCACGATGCGGAACGTGTTGATATCGATGTCCACGGGCGTGACGTCGTAAGAGACGTCTTGCCAATTCACAGAGTCCTCGTCGAGAATGAGGCGAAGGTCTCCGGAGGTGATCGTTCCACCGCCGAGCGTCTCGCTGTCGTTCCACAGAGCCAGCGATCCCATGCCGCCGAGCAGCAATACCGCCGCCGCTCCCGCCGCTACTGCACCCTTGGTTGCCTTGTTCATTGACGTTCTGCTTTCTTCGTAGGCCTTCGAGAACAGGCCGGGTGAGGGGGGTGACCCGGTCGGGTCGTCGGCCATCCGAAGAAGGCCTCCGCAACAGGTGCGATGCTCATTGTTTCGCCATGTTCACCTGGTCCGTTACCCAAGTAGCAGTAAAAGTCCTAGGGTCTTTTTGACCGAATCAAGCAAACTTTGCGTTTACACATCAAAGCTCGCTGTAAAGCATCCTCGAGCGCGAAGTACGAGACAGTCTTGGCGGTTCTCACCGGTCAGACGCCATCCAACAGCGACTACGACCGCCTTCGGCACACTTCGCCTACCCGAACCGCTGTTTCGGCCGAATCGCACGAAGCCCCTCGCACCGAGCACGAGAAAGCCCCGAGGCAACATGCCTCGGGGCTTCGTCTCGATCGAAATACTTACCGCAGAATGTCCCGACGAACGATGGTTTCGTCCCGGCCCGGTCCGACGCCGATGCACGACATGTACGCACCCGACAGCTCCTCGAGACGCAGGACGTAGTTCTGCGCGTTGATCGGCAGTTCCTCGAAGGTGCGGGCACCGGAGATGTCCTCCCACCAACCGGGCATCTCTTCGTAGATGGGCTTCGCGTGATGGAAACCGGTCTGGGTCATGGGCATTTCGTCGTGCCGAACGCCGTCTACGTCGTAGGCGACGCAGATCGGCACGGTGTCCAAGCTGGACAGCACGTCGAGCTTGGTCAGGAAGTAGTCGGTGATGCCGTTGACGCGAGTGGCGTATCGCGCGATGACCGCGTCGAACCAGCCCGTACGTCGTGCACGACCGGTGGTGACGCCCACCTCGCCGCCCTGCTTGGCCAGGTACTCGCCGTGATTGTCGAACAGCTCCGTCGGGAACGGACCCGAGCCGACGCGCGTCGTATAAGCCTTGAGGATGCCGAGCACGGTCCCGATCTTGTTGGGGCCGATGCCGGAACCGACGGACGCGCCGCCTGCGGTCGGGTTCGAGGACGTGACGTAGGGGTATGTGCCGTGATCGACGTCGAGCAGCGTGCCCTGCGATCCCTCGAGCAGAATGGTCTCACCGCGCTCCAGAGCCAGGTTCAACTGCAACCGGGTGTCGGTGATGCGGTGCTTGAAGCCCTCGGCCTGCTCGAGTACCTCGTCGACCACCTGCTGTGAATCCAGCGCCCGTCGGTTGTAGATCTTCGAGAGCACCTGGTTCTTGAATTCCAGTGCGGCCTCGACCTTTTGGGTGAGGATCTTCTCGTCGAGCACATCGGCCGCGCGGACTCCGACGCGGGCGATCTTGTCCTGGTAGCACGGCCCGATCCCGCGTCCGGTGGTGCCGATCTTCTTGGCACCGAGGAAGCGCTCGGTCACCTTGTCGATGGCCACGTGGTACGGCATGATCAGGTGCGCATCGGCGCTGAGCAGCAGGTTCGAGGTATCGACGTCACGCTTCTCGAGGCCGTCGAGCTCGGTCAGCAGCACACCCGGATCGACGACGACGCCGTTGCCGATGACGTTCTTCACGCCCGGTGTGAGGATTCCCGACGGGATCAGGTGCAGCGCGAACTTGTCGCCGTTCGGAAGCACGACGGTGTGCCCGGCGTTGTTGCCGCCCTGGTAACGAACCACCCACTGGAGTCGTTCGCCGAACAGGTCGGTGGCTTTGCCTTTGCCCTCGTCGCCCCACTGGGCGCCGATCAGGACTATCGCCGGCATGTGCTCTCCTACGTTGCTTTCGTGCGAGGACGTGCTGCAGATTTACTCGGACGAACGCAGCAGTCACCATTTGTCGCAGGCGCGACAGTGGCCGGGAGAACAGTCTAGCCGAGCCGGTGAGCTGGCCCGCATGCCGCTACGGTGGAGCCGAAACGAGGGCACTATGGTCGTGACGAGTTTCGACCGAAGACCGAGGAGCGCCGTGACACCGTTCGTTCTGCACTGCGGAAGTCCGCTGTTGCCGATCGCGCTGACCGACGTCCCGCTGCGCAGCGCCGATGCCGTACCGAGCGACGACGATTGCAACGGCCTCTTCTCCGACATCGACTCCGCTCCCGCACCCCGCATCATCGTCCTGGGCGACGACGCATCCCTGGCCGCAGTTCTGACCCGCTTGATGCGTACCGACCGTCTCCACATCGAAGTCGCATTCGTACCGGAGACGGCGACCAACGCAGCTCACATCTACAAGCTCGGGACCGGATCACGCGCCGCCAAAGTGGCACTCACCGGCACCGCGTCGAGCACACCTCTGATCCGCGACGACGCGGGTAAAGCCGTCGTCGGCCGAGCGCTCCTCGGGGGTGCGGACGGCGCGGAACTCGAGGGCGAGGCCTACGTCGACGACACTCGACTGTTCTCCGGCGTCGTCCCCGGTGTCGAGGTCTCCCCCACCCCGGACATGCCGGGCCTGCGCGCGCGAGTGATCGGCCGTCGACGTCTACTGCCCCGCCGTTGGGTGAGCGGGCGGGCGATGCAACTCGGGACCCCTGCCGCGCAACTGATGCGCGACGGCATCGCCGGCGACAGAACAGTTAAGAGATCCACGTTCTACCGCCACAACCAGGAGTGGTTGCTGGTCCGATGAGCGTCCAGCTGGTTCCATGAGCGTCCCGCTGCGACGTAGTCCCGTCCTGCCGAGCCCGGTGTTCGTTGCCGTTCTCGCCGTAGCCGGAGCAGGCGGAGCCCTCGCCTGGCAAGCCGAGGACGTCACCTCCTTCACCGCCCGCCTCGGAGTATTCGTTCTGGTGCTTGCCGGCTGGATCGCCTCGGTGTGCCTGCACGAATTCGGTCACGCGTTCACCGCATTCCGCGCCGGAGATCGCGAAGTCGAACTCCGCGGCTACCTGACGCTCAACCCGCTGAAGTACACCCATCCGCTGCTGTCGATCGTCTTGCCGGTGATGTTCATCGCGATCGGCGGAATCGGATTGCCGGGCGGAGCGGTCTATCTGCGCACCGGCCAGTTCTCGGCCTCGACACAGCGGCGTATCGCACTGGCCGGCCCCTTCGCCAATGCTGTTGTCGCCGTAGCACTTCTGGTGGTCATCAGAGCTTTCGGCACCGACGGCAACCACCCCGCATTCTGGTACGGGCTCAGTTTCCTGGCGTTCCTGCAGATCATGGCCACCATCCTCAACCTGATTCCGGTGCCCGGACTCGACGGATACGCCGCACTCGAGCCCTCACTGTCACCCGCAACGAGGGCATCGCTGAACCAGTTCAAGCCGTACGGCTTGCTCGTACTCGTGGCGCTGCTGTTCGTCCCCGCCGTCAACTCCGCATTCTTCGGCGCGATCTACACCTTGTTCGGATTGTCCGGGGTTCCCGAGTTCTTCGCCGGCAACGGCAATTACCTGATGCGATTCTGGATCTGACAGGGCCAGCGGGAAAGACTGCACGATATCGATCGCAATCGACGGGATCCCGTCTCCTCCGACAAGTTGTGTGCAGAATTTCCCAACCCTGTCGGTGCCGGATCGCATACTTTCACCATGACGACGTGGACGGAGTTCTCGACAGCAGCCCCGGCTCTGGCATCGGCGGTACAGGCCAGATTCACTGCCAACAAGCATCATGTTCTTGCTACGCTGCGTGCGGACGGCTCACCGCGCGTGAGCGGAACCGAGGTGGAGTTCGACGCCAGTGGCGTCCTGCGCCTCGGCTCGATGCTCGGTGCCGTCAAGGCGCGGGACCTTCAGCGCGACGGACGGTTCGCCCTGCACAGCAACCCGGGACATCATTCGATGGAAGGTGGTGACGCAAAGATCGGCGGAGTGGCCGTCGAAATCACCGATCCTGCTGTGCTGCAACCGATTTTCGACGCCGCGCCAGCCGAGCTGGTGCCGTATCACGTGTTCGATCTCGATATCACCGAGGTCGTACTGACGTCTTTGGTGGACGATCACATGCAGATAGACATCTGGCGTCCGGGCACCGAGATTCGCACCGTTACCAGGTGAGCTCGTCCTTGCACGCTCGGCCGTGCGTCGCCGGCTCGACCTGCACGGTGGCGTGGTCCAGACCATAGGTGGACAGCAACGACCTGGCACGATCGAGCACCATCGACGACGAGCCCTCGCACTCGAGATGCACTGTGGCGACGTCCATCCCGGTGGTGAGCGTCCACACGTGCAAGTCGTGCACTCCCGTCACACCGGGAAGAGCGCTCAGGTCCCCGGTCAACGCATCCACGTCGACGTCGGCTGGGCTGGCCTGGGTGAGAATGCGGAGCGCCGAGCCGGCCAGCTTGATCGCCCGCGGAATCACCCACAGGGAGATCAAGACACCCACGACGAGGTCCACCCAGGTCCACTGGAACAGCAGCATCAGTACACCGCCGACGAGCACCCCGACGCTGCCGACCGCGTCGGCCAGAACTTCCATGTATGCGCCGCGGACAGCGAGAGAATCCTTGGCATCGCTGCGAATGAGCAGCATGACGACGATATTGGCCGCCAGACCGGCTGCCGCAGTGAGAATGAGCGGTAAGCCAGGGATGTCGGGGGCGTCGCCGATCCGCGATATCGCCTCGTACATGATGAAGGCCGCAACACCGAGCAGCAGAACGGCATTGGCGATGGCGGTGAGCACCTCCGCGCGATGCCAGCCGAATGTTCGCGCAGCGACCGCGCTTCCTTTACGAGCCAGCACCAGTGCGATCAATCCCATCGACATACCGAGTACGTCGGTGAGCATGTGGCCGGCATCGGCGAGCAGGCCCAGCGACCCGATCGCCAGTGCCACAGTCGCCTCGACGACGAGAAACACCACCAGGATCGCCAGAGCGACAACCATCTTGCGCACCCGAGACCTGGGTGGCCCCGCACCTGCGGGCGCATGACCGCCGATGCCATGACTGTGCCCGTGACCCGCGCCCATGACTCCCCCTCTCACACCTGTCACCACGTCCAGCAGTCACCATATGCGTATATACGCATATGTGCAATGCTGTCGTCCGGGACGGGGCTCCCGGTCACACCTCCGGCGGAACGTGGGGATTTTTCACCGTCGGTGGCAGCGTCGCCAACGCCGAAATGCGCTTGAGCCCAGCGACCTGCAACAAGTCGACGATGATCGACCGCAACTGAGCCAGCACCACGGTCGCCGACAGGCCCGCATTCGAGATCAACTCGGGCTTGGCGCCGGCAGCAACCGAACGCAGCACTCGGGCGGCCTCCGCAGCGTCCGGCTTCTGCCCCGGATCGGCGAGAACCATCTGCCGCAACACTTCCACGGCATGCGCCAGCTTCTCCACCTCGTCGACGACGCGTGGATCGAGAATTTCGTCGTCTCGCACCAGCGTCAGCGACCGCCGCGCGAGCACCCGGATGTTGCGCACAGCGTTGTCGATGGGATCCGCTGTCGCCGCGAGCGCGGCCAGACGATTGCGGTGATTCCAGTACATCGGCGAGATTCGAGCGATTTCTCGGCCGCCCTTGAGGTCGGTTCGAAGCGCATCGATACCCGCCTGCGTCGCACGTGCCTTCCGCAACGCATCCTCGATCGGTTTGGGGTCGTTCGCCACCAAACCGTCGGCCACCTTCTGCAAGACACTCGCAGCCGTCGCCAACACGTTCGCCGCGTCCTTGCGCGCACGCCACACGGGATGCGTCGGAATCAACGCCACGATCGCGATGCCCACCAGACCGCCGACCAACGCGTCGACCATGCGGTTGGGGCCACCCATGTTGCCCGGCGGAATCAGCGTTGCCACCAGCACGGCCGACGACCCGGCCTGCATCGCGATGATCGGACCACCGTCGAGGAATACCGCGGCCGACATCGCGAGCGCGACCACCAAGGCGATCTGCCAGGGCCCGCTACCGATCAGCGAGATCAACAGATCGCCGACGCCGATGCCGACCGTCACTCCGGCCACCAACTCGACCGACCGCCGCAGGCGAGCACCCAAAGAGACACCGAGCGACACGACGGCAGCTATGGGCGCGAAGAACGGTCGTTCGTGCCCGACGAGGTCCGTGGCCACGAACCAGGCCATTCCAGCCGCCAGCGCGCACTGAATGATCGGCAGCAGCGACAACCGGAGCCGCTCGCTACCCGCCTTCATCCGGCTCCGGCCGCGCGATCGACTCGCGCGGGCTCGGTCAGCCCAGGCCGAGCGCTTCTGCTGCCTTGGGGTCACAGTCTTCGAGGAGGTCGAGGCAACGGGCGTACTCGTCGTTCTCGTTGATGTCGCGGGCCGCTTTGGCGAGGACTGCGACGCATCGGAGGAATCCGCGGTTGGGCTCATGGCTGTACGGGACCGGCCCGAATCCCTTCCATCCATTACGACGCAATTGGTCGAGACCACGGTGATAACCGGTACGAGCGTAGGCGTACGCGGTGATGGTGGCACCCGATTCGAGTGCGCCCTCGGCGAGGTACGCCCACGCGATGGACGCCGTCGGATGCGCTGCAGCGACCGTCTCGGGGGCCTCGTGATTCAGCAGAGCGGATTCGGCCTCGTCGTCTCCGGGCAACAGTGTGGGTTGGGGTCCGAGGAGATCACCGAAAGAAGTCATGGCGATCATTGTGCCCCTACGTCACCGAATCGTGTCCGAACACCCCCGCCTCGCTCGTTCCGGAGCGCAGATGCGGTCGTTAGGCTGCCAGCTGACGAAATGTGGGACATACCGCTCTTGCAAGAATTCGGTGAACGAGGGAGAACGCATGCCGGACGAGAAGAAGAATGCGCCCCCCGCGGCCGACGCTCCCACCGAGAAGATAAGCATCGAAAAAAACAGCACCGCCAAAGACAGCACCGACACAGACGCTGCCCCGAAGAGCGTTGGGTCTCCCGCAGGCGAACGGTCGACACCGACAGCGAAGCCGACCGCGGCACCGCGTCGCATCCCGCCGCGCGATCCTGCTGATCGAGTCTCGAAACCTGTTGCGGCAGAGAAGAAGAAGCCGGCAGTGGTACCACCGCCGGTCGGGCCCCGCAAGATCGAGCCCCGCACGAACGAACACTCGCAGCCCGGTGCCAAGCAGGCAGCTCCCCAGCGCGTCGGACCGTCGCCCGCAGAGTCCGGGAAGCCTGGCCACAAGAAGTGGTGGGCGGCGCTGGTGGCTGCGGTGCTCGCTATCGCTGTGGTGGCTGCCGGGGCTTACCTGCTGATCGACCGTACGAGCGAGGACACTTCGCCCGAGGCGCGGATCCGATCGACGGTGGAATCGTTCACCAGGGCGCTGGCCGGCGGCGACCTGGCGACTCTGCGCAGCACCTCGTGCGGCGATCTGGCGACCTTCTACCGCGAGATTCCGGACGCGGAGTTCGCCGACGTCCACCGTGTCTCCGTGGAACAAGGAAGTATCCCGACGGTCGACAGCATCGACGCCATTCAGGTCACCGACGCGACCACCGCGATTGCCCAGGTGATCGCGCACACCGATGCCAACCCGAACGATCGGTCGCCGCGCACCTTCGACCTACGCCTGGAAGGCGATCAGTGGAAGGTGTGCAGCTGACGCTGCATGTGCTCAGCCTGCGGAAACGCTGCGGCCGGCGGACTTGAGGTCGTTGCATGCCTCGACGACGCGAGCCGTCATTCCGGCCTCGGCCTTCTTGAGGTAGCTGCGCGGGTCATAGGCCTTCTTGTTGCCGACCTCCCCGTCGATTTTGAGCACACCGTCGTAGTTGGAGAAGAAGTGTCCGGCGATGGGACGGCTGAATGCGTACTGGGTGTCGGTGTCGACGTTCATCTTCACCGTCCCGTACTCGAGTGCCTCTTCGATCTCGCTCTTCGCCGAACCCGATCCACCGTGGAAGACGAAGTCGAAGGGCTTGGAGCCGGAGGCCAGGCCGAGCTTCTCGCTGGCCACACGCTGACCGTCGGCGAGCACGGACGGCTTGAGCTTGACGTTGCCCGGCTTGTACACCCCGTGCACGTTGCCGAAGGTGGCCGCGAGTAGATAGCGCGAACCTGCGTCACCGGCGCCGAGAGCCTCGACGGTCTTGAGGAAGTCCTCGTTGGACGTGTACAGCTTGTCGTTGATCTCGGCCTCGACGCCGTCTTCTTCGCCGCCGACGACACCGATTTCGATCTCCAGGATGATCTTCGCGGCCGCCGCGCGAGCCAGCAGATCCTTCGCGATCTCGAGGTTCTCGTCGATCGGAACGGCCGAGCCGTCCCACATGTGCGACTGGAACAGCGGATTCTTACCGGCGTCGACGCGCTCCTGCGAAATCGCGAGCAGCGGACGCACGTAGGTGTCCAACTTGTCCTTGGGGCAGTGGTCGGTGTGCAGGGCGATGGTGACGTCGTACTCGGCGGCTACCACATGGGCGAACTCGGCCAGTGCGACCGCACCGGTGACCATGCTCTTGATGCCGAGACCGGATCCGAACTCGGCACCGCCGGTCGAGAACTGGATGATGCCGTCGCTACCCGCGTCGGCGAAGCCCTTGATGGCGGCGTTGATGGACTCGGAACCCACACAGTTGATTGCCGGAAAAGCGAACTTGTGTTCCTTCGCCCGGCCCAGCATCTCGGCGTAGACCTCGGGAGTTGCGATAGGCACGGCGTCATTCCTCCAATGGAAGTTCGATAGTGAAAGTTCGATTGTGTCCTGTGCAGTATGGCAACCTCCGAGCCCGGTGTCGTGCGTACCCGCTCCACTCACGCTTGCCTCGGGTCATTCCGCAGGCTCCACTCCCGCTTACCTCGGGTCGTTCCGCAGGCTCCACTCACGCTTGCCTCGGGTCATTCCGCAGGCTCCACTCACGCTTGCCTCGGGTCATTCCGCAGGCTCCACTCACGCTTACCTCGGGTCGTTCCGCAGGCTCCCGCGTTCGTTGCCGGCCCACACCTTCTGTTCAGGACTTACCGGTTTCGGCCGGTAGTGTGGGCGCGGTGAGTCTTCTTGCTGCCTCGGAATCGGTGACGACAAATCTGGCCCTGCTGCCCGGATTCCTCGACCCCGTGAACCTGCTCAACTCCTTCGGGACCTGGGTGCTCGTCGGTCTCCTCTTGGTGGTGTTCATCGAGTCGGGCTTGCTCTTTCCCCTGCTCCCCGGCGATTCCCTGCTCTTCACGGCCGGGTTGATCGCCGCATCGAAGTCCACCGAGATCGAGCCGTTCGCCTCCATCTGGACGCTCGTCATCCTTATTCCGATCGCGGCCATCCTCGGCGATCAGGTCGGCTTCCTGATCGGCACCAAGGGCGGGGCCGCTCTCTTCAAGAGCAACGACGCGCGCTTCTTCAAGAAGAAGTACATCGACGAGTCGCACCTGTTCTTCGAGAAGCACGGTCCGATCACCATCATCCTGGCGAGGTTCGTGCCGATCGTGCGGACGTTCGCGCCGGTCGTCGCCGGTGCATCGCACATGAAGTACTCGCTGTTCCTCACCTACAACATCGTCGGCGGCATCCTCTGGGGCGCGGGCGTGACGGTACTGGGGTATCTGCTCGGGCAAATCGCGTTCATTCGTGAACACGTCGACATCATCTTCCTGCTCATCGTGGCCGTCTCCGTACTGCCGATCGCCTGGGAAGTCGGCAAGCGCATGATCAGGGCCCGCAAGACCCCCTTGGGCGAGGCCACCGACGTCATCGAATCAGACGACATCGAAGCCGATACCCCGGATATGAAGTCCTGATCGAGATCTTCCGAAAGTGATCGAGTCCATGTCGTCGATTACCTCTGCACTGCCGACCGCGTCCGTTCAGGCCGCGGGCAGTTTCGGTCCGCTGGAAACTGCCGGTCCTCTTGTCGTGTGGATCGTCGTGATGACCTTCGTGTTCATCGAATGCGCGGTGATCATCGGGTTGTTCCTGCCCGGGGATTCGATGCTGATCACGGCAGGAATCGTGATGGCCACTCATGCGTCGGGCACCGGTCACATCTGGGCGCTGTCTCTCGGTGCGATGGTCGCCGCCATCGCAGGAAACCAGGTGGGGTACTCGATCGGTCACCGAACCGGCTCGACGCTGGTGGCCCGCAAGAACGGCAAGTACCTCAACACCAAGAACCTGCACAAGGTCAACCTTCTGCTCGAAAAGCATGGATTCTGGGCAGTTCTGGTCGCGCGGTGGATCCCCTGGGTGCGCACCCTGTGCCCGCTGGTCGCAGGTGCCGCGAAGATGGACCACCGCAAGTACACGATCGCCAGCACTCTCGGTGCCATCATCTGGGCTCCGGTGCTGCTGCTGATCGGGTTCTACTTCGGGTCATTCATTCAGCGCATTCCCTGGCTGATGCCCGCTGTGCTCATCGGCATGATCGTGCTGCTCGTCGTCGGAACCGGACTCGGCATCTGGCAGTACCGCAAGGAGATGTCACGACCCGAGGAGACCATCGAGGTCGAAGAGGTACTCGAGTAGGTCTACCCAAGGCCCGTCCGAAACGTCCTCTAGAAATCTGCAGCTGCGACGCGGTAGGCCGCTTCCATGAGCATCCAGCCGCCGAGTTGAACCGACAGATCCCGCTCGGGTACGTCGGAGGGTCGAACCGTTCCCTGCGTGAAGGCGGCGATGTGCAGGCCCTGCCCCGGGAAGCGCGCTTCGCAAGTCCAATCGGCACCGAACAGGGGGTTGTCCTCCACTTCGAGTCGGTTCTCCCACGCGGCCTCGGCAGAGGCGAGAACGATGGCGGCAGCGACGGCCCGTGCACGTTCGTCGGCGTCGGTATCGCCGGGTAGGTCGGTGGCCACGAGGGCCAGGTAGCGCGCAAGAACGGAATTGAACAGGCCGCCGTCTCCCCCGCCGCCGCCCGTGATGACGAGGTTGTGGGTCAGGTGGTTCTCCACCGCGTCGACCAACGCGTGGACTCGCTGCGCGTGCCTCGATTCGCCGAGCCGGAGAGCGAGTTCGGTTTCCAGGCCCAGCGCGACGCCCTGGCAGTAGCTGTAGACAGCGCGTTCCACCTCGCCCTGTTTT
This sequence comes from Rhodococcus sp. NPDC078407, assembly GCF_044542515.1. NCBI lineage: Bacteria > Bacillati > Actinomycetota > Actinomycetes > Mycobacteriales > Nocardiaceae > Rhodococcus > Rhodococcus sp. NPDC078407. The sequence continues at coordinate 33,081 of NZ_JBITUQ010000029.1, forward strand.
CCGGCGTCGACGAGGTCGCGGGTGGAGTGCATTCCGTCGAAGATCAAGCCGGTTCGGGTGTCGCGCAGGGTGCGATCCATCCAGTCGGACATCTCCTGAGCACGCCAGAGCCGGCCGGTACGGGCGAGCATGATCGCGGCCGGACCGTTGGCCGGGGCGTTGTAGAAGTCGGACTTCTTTCGCCACGGGATGCCGCCGCCCTCGGCCGGAGCCCACGCGTCGAACAGTTCCATTTCGATCTGCTGGATGCCGCGCCGATTTCCGACGAAGTGCTGACGCTGCGCACGTTCGAGAGCCAACCCCAGCCAGGCCATGTCGTCGTAGTAGTTGTTGGTCCATCCGCTGATGTTGCGAATGCGGTGCGACCGAGTGATCTTGGTCAGTCGTCGACGACGCTTTGCGGTGAGGTCACGATCGGCGGCATCGACTGCACAGTCGAGCAGATGGGCCTGCCACCAGTAGTGCCAGCGCAGAAACATCCGCTCCCGACGGACCGGAGGCCAGGCCACCACCGCGAGCGTCGTGCCCGGCAATCCCCACAGCCGACGCATGTGCCGCTCGACGACGGCCCCCTCCGCAGCGTCCGCACGCTGCGACCACAACTCCTGCATACCGGAGATCCTGCCACTACCGTTGCCGATTCGTTACATCCCGTCCCGGATCAGCGCGCTGTCACCAAGCATTGTCGAGATCTGCATGCTGCCGAATCCACGCATGCATGGCGATACCGGCGGCAACACCTGCGTTGATGCTGCGGGTGGAGCCGAATTGGGCGATCGACACCGTCATCGACGCCGAGTCGCGGGCACCGTCGCTGACGCCGGGTCCCTCCTGGCCGAACAACAGCAGACACTCGCGCGGCAACTCGGTCGTCTCGATCGGTACCGATCCGGGAGTGTTGTCGACGGCCACGACGACGAGACCTTCCTCGGCGGCGAACGCCATCAACGCCTCCACCGAATCGTGGTGGTGGAGGTGCTGGTAGCGGTCGGTGACCATGGCACCGCGGCGATTCCAGCGACGACGCCCCACGATGTGCACCGCCTGGGCGGCAAAGGCATTGGCGGTGCGCACGACCGTGCCGATGTTCGCGTCGTTGGTGAAGTTCTCGATGGCGACATGCAGCGAGTGACGCCTGGTGTCGATGTCTTCGACGATGGCCTCGCGCCGCCAGTAGCGGTAGGCGTCGACGACGTTGCGGCGGTCTCCACCGGCGAGGAGCTCGGGATCCAACCGTGGATCGTCGGGTGGCGGTTCGGAGTGGCACGCCGCCCAGGGCCCGACGCCGTTGGGATTGTCGCCCCACTCGGTGGGCCCGGCGTCACTCGACGACGGTGGGCGCTCTATCTCGTTGTCGCTCAATAGAGTTCGTTGCTGTCCGGTGCGATGCGGAATCCGTGACCCGTCGCATCGTCGACGCACGAGATGCCGTTCTCGGCGGAGGTACAGGTGAACCCGGCCTCGGCGATGGATGCGCCCACCGCCAACGGTGGATCGATCGTTTCGCCACCCGAGGTGTACACCGCTCCGCCCGCGCACATGAATGCCGCAGGGCCTTCGTTGGTGACTCGAATTCCGTTGCCCCAGCTGATCATGCAGTCGTCGGGCCGCGGCGGGACCGGCGTGGTGGTGCCCTGACACCCGGCCTCGGTGCGGTTCGCCAACGGCACGATGCCGCACTGGAACAGCCCGTCGGGTGAACTGAAGTAGTACGCACCCCCGATAGCCGCATACGTCGTCTGCGGTTCGGCAGTGGGCGGCGGTTCCACCGGCGGCGGGGGTGGAGGCGGCGGTGCCTCGGTGGTCGTCACCGGAGCGAGGGTGGGGGGCGCGAGGGTCGTCGTCGTCGGCGCAGTCGTGGTGGTCGACGACGGCAACGGCGATGGTTGGGCGGCGGATTCGCCGCTACAACCGGAGAGAACGAGAGCCGTGACCGCCCCGATCCCGATCAGCCAACCCCGCTTCGACCCCAGCCTGCTCGAACCACACGTGCTCAGCATGAAGTAACCCCGACCCACCTTCCGACACCGATCACTCGAAAGACCGACGATACCGGCGCACTGCCGGCATCGTTCGGCGAGAAGGTCTAGGTGTGGCTCAGGCGCCGGTTGACCTCGCGAGTGAGCCATGCAGGCGAGAAACGTGATCCGAGCGAGAGTGCCTTGGACGGCAAACCGACCGGGAAATGCACCTTGTGCAACCGACGCTTGACCGGACGGGTCGCGTCGAAGATCGCGTCGGACACATCTTTCACGGTGAGCTTGATACCCAGCGAGCTCGTGGTGCCCGTCGACACGCCCTGGGTCATCGCCGTCTGGACGAACAGCGGCCACATGGCCTTGACCGATATGTCGTACTTGCTCCACTCGAGGTCCAACGCCTCGGTGATGCCGCGCACTGCGAACTTGGACGCACCGTAGGTGACCAACTCGGGCTGGCCGTAGATGGCCGACGCGGAGCAGAGGTTGACGACCTGTGCGCCTGCGGTGTCCTTGAGGTAGGGGAAGGCAGCGAGGGTGCCGTAGATGACCCCGTTGAAGTTGATGTCGATCTGCCGACGGTGCACCGACAGCGGCATGTCCTCGAAGGGACCCGCGGCGAGTATTCCGGCGTTGTTGATCAGGATGTCGAGTCGACCGTCGCCCTCGGAGACGAACTCCTTCAGCTGGGTTTCCCACTGGTCCGAGTTGGTTACATCCAAGATGCCGGTGACGACGCGGCCGCTGAGCGAGGCAGCTTCTTTACCGAGCGAAGCCAAGCCGGTCTCGTCGATGTCGTATGCACCGACGAGGTAGCCATTGGCAGCGAACTTGAGAGCAGTTGCGCGGCCGATACCTGCTGCTGCGCCTGAGATGAAGACAGTTGGTCGAGTCACATCGATCACCGTACATGTAACCCTACTTACCGGTAACCCCCTATCGTCGAATGGTGAACGGCCGCCGCCGGCGGCCCAGGAGTGTCGAAGTGAACAACGCGAGAATCGTGCGAGCCGTCGTCGTCGTGACGATCGTCTACGCAGTTGTGCTGGCGGTCTGGATCGGCTGGCTGAGCAAGCGCACGCCACCCGGAACGCTCCCCTATCAGCTGGCCGCCCTGGTCGCCGGATTCGGCGCGGCTCTCGGTCTGGCGATGATGATTGCCGGACGCCCGACTCGGGAGCAGAAGGAGCTGATCGAGCACGGCGTCGAAGGCTGGGCGACTGTGGACGCCATTCGCCGCATCGACGACGAGACGGCCGAGCTGGACCTGGAGTTCACCGTGCCGGGTTCGAGCAGCTACTTCGGCAAGATCGTGTACGACATTCCCGATTCCGACACCGCGCGGTTCGAGCCCGGCACGGTGATCGCGGTTCGTGTGGATCCCGCCCACCGCGAACGGGTGCTGTTATTGCCTCGACCGCAAGGCCTCGACGAGTAGCACCTGCGCCGCCACGTACGTCGACAGAACGATCGACTCCGCGGCCCGCCGCGGTCGGTCCTCGGTGAGGAACAGCCGGCGGAACACGATCAGCGCATCCGATGCCGTGAACAAAACACCACCGATCATCAGTCGTCTGTCGCCGCCGCGAGCCGGGGACACGGCAGACAGTGTCGAGGTGGTTGCCAGCACCGCTCCGTACGCCGACAAGGTCGACGCCACCGCCGGCTGACGCCTGGCAAGCAGGGCCGCAGCGGCCGCCCATCCGGCATACCGAGGAACTGCGTCGACCAGCGTCGGGCGTGCACCTCGCCGCAGGAGCAGGTACGTGTAACTGCCCTGCATCACCGCGAATGCACGTGCGCCCCATTCCAGGGCCGAATCGTCGTCGGGATCGATCAACAGAACATCCCCTGTCGTGGCCGCAGCGAGACCGACCAGCAGCACTCGGTCGCGTACCGGGTCGAGCCCGGTCGCCAACGCCGGAACGATCATCGGTTTGGCGATGCGCTGCAACGGCGTCGAGCCGGTCCAGGCACCGAGGACTGTCACCGCCCCGGCAACCAGAGCGGCGACGCGAGCACTATGCATCCTGCCGTCGGCCATCCCACTCCTCCATCGACACCATCACAACCGACATCACATGTGACGTCGACCCCTCGAGCTTGATACTCGCAGGTCGCGTCGTCATCGTGGAAAGGTCGGTCGGAATCGTTTCGAAGTAGTGGGGACCATCATGCGCCGCAAACTCACCGGGCAGGCAGGCTCGGCACACACCGACTTCACGGGCCACCCCAACCCGCTGCTGCGCGACATCGACGTCCGTCAGGCTCGCATCAAACAGTGGGTCGCGGTGCTTCTCGTCGTCATGATCCCGGTGTCACTGTGGATCGGGCTGAGTGCCCACGCCGATCAGCAACAGCGCCTCGAAAACCAGAGGGGCTCGATCCACCAGGTCACCGCCACCACAACGGCTACTACGACGACGCCATCCGTCACATCGGCGGATTTCGGCTCGTCCGGTGCCGCCGCTGCCACTGCTGTCGACTCTCGCTGGGTCTACCGAGGCGTCGAGCACACCGGTCGCGTCAGCGTCGACACCGGTTCTCCGATCGGAACCACCGCTCAGATCTGGGTCGACGACAGCGGCAACCTGAGCCTGCGGCCACTGACGTCGTCGGACGTCGTAGCAGCGTCGATCTTCAACGCGATCGGAAGCTGGGTGTTGGCCGCGGTGCTTCTCCTCGGCATCTATTTCGTGGCGCGCTTCCGATACGACGGTCGACGTATCGCCGAGTGGGATCGTGACATTGCCGAGCTGTTGAGCCGACACTGATCTTGTGAGCCGACACTGACTTTTTCGGCCGACAACTGACCTGACAACCCCGTCGCGACCGTTGTCAGGCGCGTATTGTGATAGATAGTTAGTGTATGTAACAATAAACCGGTGAGTCACACCGACGAAGACATCCGGGACCTTCTTTCGCAGCTGGTCACCAGTTCGTCACGCTTCGTCCGGTTGGCCGCCCGGTTCGGCAGCGACGAATGGCCGAAAGCATGGATGCGAGCTCTGTCGCTGCTCGAGGAGTATCAGCCGCTGCGGATCAGCACCTTCGCCGAGCTGGACCGATGCTCCCAACCGTCGGCGACGGCATTGCTCGCCAAACTGAGCAACGCCGGCCTCGTCGCCAGACGACCCGACCCCGACGACTCACGTGCCGTACGCGTCGAGATGACCGAGGCCGGCCACCGCTGGCTCGCCGACGGACGACGCCACCTAGTCGATGGACTGGTGCCCTACCTGTCCGACCGCGACCCAGAACAGATTCAGAAACTGACCGACGGCCTGAGCGAGCTTCGCAGCATCCTCGCGCCCGTCGATCACGGAATGAGAGGAACTCTTTCGTGACCGCCACTACCTCCTCCGACAGCCTGCTGAAGCAGCCCCGCGCAGTATGGGCCGTCGCATTCGCCAGCGTCATCGCCTTCATGGGCATCGGTCTCGTCGACCCCATCCTCAAGCCCATCGGGGAACAACTCGATGCGTCGCCGTCTCAGGTGTCGCTGCTGTTCACCAGCTACATGCTCGTCACCGGCGTCGCCATGTTGATCACCGGAGTGGTGTCCAGCCGCTTCGGCCCCAAACGCACTCTGCTGGTGGGCCTGGCGATCATCGTCGTGTTCGCCGCGCTGGCCGGCACGTCGGGATCGGTCGGCGAGATCATCGGCTTCCGCGCCGGCTGGGGACTGGGCAACGCCCTGTTCATCGCCACCGCGCTCTCCACCATCGTCGGTGCAGCATCCGGCGGCGTCGCCCGCGCGATCATCCTCTACGAGGCAGCACTGGGCATCGGCATCGCGACCGGCCCGCTGGTCGGTGGCCTACTCGGCGGATTCAGCTGGCGCGGACCGTTCTTCGGCGTCGCAGTCCTGATGGCCGTCGCGTTCATCCTGCTGATCGTCATGCTCCCGGACACCCCCAAGCCCGCGCACACCACGTCGATTCTCGATCCGTTCCGCGCGCTGCGGCACCGCGGACTGCTGACCGTCGGCATCACGGCGCTGCTCTACAACTACGGCTTCTTCACCCTGCTCGCCTACACCCCGTTTCCACTGGACATGGGCACGTACTCGATCGGCTTCATCTTCTTCGGCTGGGGCCTGTGCCTGGCCGTGGCGTCGGTGTTCATCGCGCCGAAACTGCAGCGGGCCTTCGGAACGCTGAACATGATGATGCTCGCACTGCTGCTGTTCGCCGTCGACCTGGGCGTCATGGCGATGTTCACCGAGAACAAGACCGTCCTGATCGTGGGAACCGTGGTGGCCGGGTTGTTCCTCGGCGTCAACAACACCCTGATCACCGAGACCGTCATGATCTCGGCACCGGTCGAACGATCCACGGCATCGGCGGCGTACAGCTTCGTCCGCTTCACCGGCGGCGCAGCGGCACCCTATCTGGCCGGCAAGCTCGGCGAATCGAACATGCACGTGCCGTTCTGGGTGGGTGCCGCATGCACCGCGCTGGCAATCGTCGTGCTGGCAACCGGCAGGAAGGTCTTCGCCCACGTCGACGACCACGAACCCGCGCCGCACAGCATCGACGAGGCCCGCGCGGTGACGGTCGGCGACTGAATCCGGATAGATACGAACCGTTCTGCACGACGGCCGAGATCACGCATCTCGGCCGTCGCTCTGCGTCGAAGACCACACAAGTAACACCAGTCTCATCAGTAACACTTTCATAACCAATTCTCAGGTAAACACTTTTTCCGTAGGTAGGACCGGACGGTTGGTTTACGGTTCCCCTCATCACGGTTGTTCGTGTGACTCACCAACAACACCCGTTCCGCGTGGGAGGGCGGGTGCGCGCAGCACGATGCTGCCACTGACCGAAGGGCCACAATCTCCATGTCGCAGAAGTCGATCGCCAGGTCCAAGAAGGCGCGCCTCGCCGCAGCCGGGGCCGCCATGGCACTGTCCCTCTCCATCGTTGCACCGGGAATCGCCAGTGCTCAGCCGTCCGGCACAGCAGACAGCTCCGAAGAACAGCAGCAGCCAGCCACCGAAGACGGTGCCGAATCCGGTGCTCCGACCGAAGAAGAGGGCACAGGCACCGAAGGATCCGGCACCGCCGAAGGCCAAGCCGACGCCTCCGTCGACGGGGAAATCGAAGCACCCGCCCCGTCGGTGACCCCCCAGGATGCGGCAGCAGGCGTCGAAGCTGCAGTCCCGGCCCCCGAAGCCCCCTCGGCCATTCGCCCCCTGCCTCAGATCGTCCCCGGCATCGTCATGAACGACGACGGCACCGCGACCGTCAGCCTCGACATCATCCCGCAGCTTTCCGACGCCGAGAAGAAGGCAATCGCCGACGCGGAAGCGGAAAGCAAGCTTGCCGCTGAAGCATCCGCCGCGGCTCAGGTGCGCCTCGACACCGCCAAGGCAGCCGAGGCCGAAGCGAGCACCGACGCCACCAAGGCCGAGGTTGCCGCGGCCGAAGCCGATGTCAAGGCAAAGGCTGCCGTCACGGCGGCTGCATCGGCCAAGGTTCAGAGCCAGGCTGCAAGCGCTGCAGTCACGGCCGCCAAGAACACCGCAGCAGACTTGAAGACCGACGCCGACGAGACAAAGGCCGCAGCCGATCAGGCCGCAGCCGACGCCAAGACGGCAGAAGACCTGGCCGTCGAGCTCGAGGCCGCAGCGGTTTCGGGTGATCCCGAAGCCACCGCCGCTGCCGACGCGGCGCGTGTCGACGCCGATGCCAAGGCAGAGCTTGCCGTCACCGCACGGGCCGAGGCCGACGCGTCGAACAAGGCAGTGGAAGAGTCGGTCGCGGCGCTGCAGGAGTCGTTCAAGAACTTCAACCTCGCCAAGGTGGTCGCGGCCACCCGCGCCGCCGCAGCGACCGCGGCAAAGTCGCTCGCCCTGCACGTCGAGGCACAGACTGCGGCCGCAGTAGCCGCCATGGCCGAGCAGAACGCCGCGAACCTCGAAGCCGCTGCCGAGGCCGCAGCGGGTGAGGAAACCGAATCCGAGAAGGCCGCCGCCGACGCCAGGACAGCAGCGGACGCTGCCAAGGCCGACGCCGAAGCCAAGGCCGAGGCAGCAACCGCAGCCCAGGCCGCCCTCGACGCCGCGCCGTCGGATGCCGATATCGCAGACCTCGAGCAGGCTGCAGCCGACGCCGCACAGGCAGTCGTGGATGCCGACGCAGCAGTGGTGGCCGCAGATGCAGATCTGCAGGCCAAGACCGAGGCAGCCGCTACGGCCAAGACCAACGCCACGGACGCAGCGGCCGCACTGACCGCCGCTCAGGAAACCGCGACGACCGCCAAGGCAAAGGCGGACGCCGCAGCGAAGGTCGAGGCCGATCTCAAGGCCGAGGCTGCCGAACTGGCCGCCAGCGGACCGAAGTTCAGCTGGACCATCAACCTCGGCGACACCGTCCGCGAGGATGTTCCGGTCACCGAGGTCGACGAGAACACCGTCGTCGTCGACAAGACCGGCGTCTCCCTGGTCGGCGTCAAGAACGAGGACGGATCGTTCACCGTCGCGGACTACTTCACCACCGAAGAGGACGGTGTCGTCAGCGTTGCCGGAGAACTGCCGCCGGTCGATCTCGCTCTCGGTGACGCCTCCGACGAGGCGTCGGGCGCATCGGACAGCTCGTCCAACACCCCGGTGATCCTGGCCGGAGTCGGAGTGGTCGTAGTGGCCGCTGCGGGTGGCGCGTTCTACCTGCGTCGTCGCAGCTCCACCGATGCCACCTCGTAACACCCGCTGGCTGTGGACGGCGATCCTGGCCTTCGTTCTACTCGTATCAGGTTGTGCGAGTGACGAAGTCAAGATCGCCGCACCTGATCGCTCGCCGGTGCAGTCGCAGATTTCCGCGGCTGCGCCGGCGATCGACGTCGCTCCCGCTCAGCCGGAGTACATCGAGCTGAGGTCGTCGGACGGCACCACCTACCTGAGCAGCCCCATCCATCCCGATCCGCTCTACCGCGGCGGGGAAAGTGGCCAGGTACTGAACCCGGTGGACGAATTGCCGGCCTGGTGGGCCGAGAGCGGCATGCCGGGAACCTCGACCGAAAAAACGGTAGTTGTTGCGGGACATAACTATTCGAAGCGGGATGCCCCGTTCAAGGCGTTGCGGGTGGCGACCCCGGGCGACACCGTCGCGCTGCGGACTGCCAACGGAACTCTGCAATACGCGGTCGAAACGGTGGGCCCACTTCCGAAGGGATCACTGCTCGCCGACAACGAACTCCGCAAGTCGGTACCGGGTCGACTGATCCTGGCCAACTGCGACGTCCAGGGCGGCGAGCCCACCGACGACAACTTCGTCGTCGTCGCGCAGCTCGTTCGCTAGCAGGGGATCTCGCGACCGGGGCTACAGGCCGAGGTCCGCCAAGCCGAGCAGTGATCGATATTCGAGTCCCTCGGCCGCGATGACCTCGTCCGCTCCGGTCGCCCGGTCCACCACCGTGGCCACTCCGACGACCGTCGCGCCGGCGTCCCGCAGAGCTGCGACGGCGGTGAGGGGCGAGTTGCCGGTCGTCGTCGTATCCTCCACCACCAGAACACGTTTGCCGACGATGTCCGGTCCCTCGATCTGACGCTGCATCCCGTGCGCCTTGGCTGCCTTGCGCACCACGAACGCGTCGATCGGACGACCCTCGGCGTGCATGATCGACATCGCGACCGGGTCTGCGCCCATGGTCAATCCGCCGACAGACACAAAATCCCAATCGGAGACCAGGTCTCGCATCAGCTTGCCGATCAGCGCACCCGCCCGATGGTGCAGCGTTGCCCGACGCAGATCGACGTAGTAATCGGCTTCCTTACCCGAAGACAACGTGACCTTTCCGTGCACGACGGCAAGCTCTTTCACCAAATCAGCCAATTCCTGCCGGTCCGAATTCGCGGCACTGTCGGCCATGTCGGGGTTCCTCTCGTCGCGCCACGGTTCTTCGATGATCGCTACGAACTTACCCACAGCAGAGCGTTTCTTTCCTGTCGGCTCATGACTCCCGCCGCACTGCAGCTACGCGGCAACCTGAGAAGACAACTGCTCATCGAGCTGCTCCCTCGTCTCCACGAACGGTTCGGGGGCTGTCATCGAACGAGATTTGGCAACGATCGAGGACGGGAAGGTGCCGACCGCCTGGGACAGCCGGTACGCCGTGTCGTTGTACACCCGCACCGCACCCGCAATACGACGTTCGGTGACGCCGAGCTCCCCGGCCGGTCCTTGGAATGCCCAGTTGCCCAGCACGTTTCGACCTGCATCGGCCTCGGTGAGGACGGCATGGAATGCGGCGGACAGCGAATTCTCGGCGGCTGCCTGCGCCGATAGTCCCAGTTTGCGGTCGCGCACGGCCATGGACCACGACCTGGCACCGCCGAGCTGACGCACCGCCTCGGCGGACAACCCGGATGCCTCGGCGGCCTCGAGGAACGGGACCAACAGTGTTCGTCGCCGCTCGAGCTCCACCTCGACCAGCCGCAGGCTCTGCTCCGTCTGCTCGCTGTACCGACTCAGCCGACGCGCCGTGCTCACTATGTATGCGACCAGCAACCCGACGAGAACCACGATGAACACAACCACGAAAACCGTCACGAGGTACGAATTTAGCCGCGTCTGCGCTTCCGAGCCTGTTAACACGCCCGAATCGGGTCAGGGTTGATTGCGCCGACGTTCCGAATCGAACGGAATGGGACGCGACGCCGGCGGACGCGGTGCCGGGCGCGACGGATTCGTCGAACGCGCGGCCTGCGGGCCGGCCGCATCGGGCCGGGGCGGACGCGGCCTGCGACCTGGTTCCTGCGGGCGCGCCTCGGGGTCACGGGGTTCTTGTGGGCGAGAGCCCTGAGCACGGAGTTCCTGTTGACGAGGTTCCTGAGGACGCACTACCTGCGGACGAGGTTCCTGAGGACGCACTACCTGCGGGTGTCCACCCTGGGGCGGTCGAACTCGCGACTCGGGCCGGTTGGGCTCGGCAGAGCGTGGCTCCGACACCCCCGACTGGGCCTGCTGCGGCTGCCCGCCGTGGGGCTGCTGTGTACGTGCCTCGGGGACCAGCGGGCGGCCCGGATCGCCACGATCGCGGCCCACCTCGCCGCCGCCTGCGCGTGCGCCGTAGACCGCGCTACCGCGCACGGGTGGCAGCACGTGCAGCAAACCGGACAGCCGCGCTACGGCGTCGATAGCGGCGTCCCAATCACGGCCCGAGCTGCCCAGCGGCAGCAGTCCGAGGGTCCAGTCCTTCTCGCTCCACAGCAGCTGAAGGTGCTCCGGAACGGATTCGGTGAAGGCAGCCATACGCTGGTCGCAGACCCGACGAGCGATATCGATATCGGTGGCGAACACCACCCGCGGCCCGATGGACCCGAGCAATTCCATGTCCTCGTCGCGCGGCGGTGGCGTCGAGCGGGGCCGTAGGTCTATGTCGACGTCGGAACCGACCGCGCGCTGCACGGCCACGATGGTGCCCGTCTCTTCCACGTCGAAAAGAACGAACTCCTCACCCCGTCGAACACCGGTGACCACTCCGAGAGCCACGTCGAACTCGGGTTTGGACAGGGCAGCACGAGAGAACCGGCCGACCAGTTCTCGATCGTGAGGTCGATAGTCGTAGCTCTGCGCTTTGGCCCACATCTGCCGCAGCCGCCCGGACTGATCTCGCTTGGACCTGTCGATGTAAAGCAGGGCCACCGCACCTACCAGTGCAATCGCCGCAAGGCCGAACCACATTGCCGTCATCGCGCACCACCTTAATCGACATCCACACCGTCACTGCCCAACACCACCGGGTCCTGTGAGCGATCACTGGAACAACTCGAGTTACTTATCCGCCCAAATTCGGAGTTTCGATGACGACGTTCGCGCGAATGGTCCCGTCCTCGACGGGCTCGCCCTGCACCACGACGAAACCGCCGACGGGCAGCGACGCCAGATCGCTACCGGACAACGAGATGATCTGGGTCTGGGGTGTGGTCTGCACCGTGACCTGAGCGCCGTCGAGGCCGTCGAGTGTCAGGGTCGAACCGTCGTTCGCGGTGATCGTCCCGGCCGACGAACCGAGCTGACCGAGGATCTCGGGAATGCCCCCTGGAATCAGCTCAGGCGTGGTGGCGGCACCCGATTCGGTGGGCTGCGGGGTGGTCGTGGGCGCGCTGGACGTGGGTGGCCTGATCGACGTCGACGGTGCCGCGGCGGTTCCCGGCTCGTCGGACCTGCCGCCCAGAAACGCGATCCCCGCGACGACCACCACCGCCAACACCACGAACCAGAGCAACACCAGAAGCCACGTACGTGGGCCCTTCCCACCCGAGCGAGTGGCGAACGGCTCCTCCGGCGGCGGCGCGCCCCCGAACTGCTGCGGTTGCCCGAACTGCTGTGTCTGCCCGAACTGCTGCGGTTGCCCGAACTGCTGTGTGTGCCCGAACTGCTGCGTCTGCCCGTAGGCCTGGTTGGCGGCCGCCTGGTCCTGCGGGTCGTACGGAGGAAAGACCTGAGTCGGCTGGTAACCCGGCGGATAGGCCTGCGGATCCGGATTTGCACTCGGATAAGCCTGCGTCGGATACGCCTCGGTCGGCTGGGCATCCGGATACTGCTGGGCACCTGGATACTGCTGGGCACCTGGGAACTGCTGGGCGTCCGGATACTGCTGGGCACCTGGGTGCCCGTAGTTCTGGGTCGGCTGGTTCGAGTCCGGCTGCTGCGCTGCGTCCTGATCGCGATCTCGGGGTGCTCGCGGGTCGTCCGGATTCGTCATTCCACGAGGGTACCCACCCGAAGGAACAGGGCTGGAGGCTGCGGAACGACCCGTGGGACAGCAAAACGGGCCCGCTCGCGCGGGCCCGTTTCACCTACCGCTATCCCAGGATCAACCGTTCGCCGTCCGGGCTCGCGTTGACCGACACCACGTCGCCGTCCTGGACATCGCCGGCGAGCAGCAGTTTCGCCAGTTGATCTCCGATGGCCTGCTGGATCAGTCGGCGCAGCGGCCGCGCTCCGTAGAGCGGGTCGTAGCCGCGAGCCGCGAGCCACATCTTCGCCGGCGACGACACCTCCAGCGTCAGCCGTCGAGCGGCCAGCCGCTTGGTGAGGAAGCCGAGTTGGATGTCGACGATCGACTCGAGCTGGTCCTCGGACAGTGCGTCGAACACCACCACGTCGTCGAGTCGGTTGACGAACTCGGGCTTGAACGAACGCCGCACCGCGTCCATCACCTGCTCCTTGGTGCCGCCGGCGCCGAGGTTCGAGGTGAGGATCAGAATCGTGTTGCGGAAATCGACGGTTCGGCCCTGGCCGTCGGTCAGACGTCCTTCGTCCAACACTGCGAGCAGGATGTCGAACACATCGGGGTGCGCTTTCTCGACCTCGTCGAACAGCACGACCGTGTACGGACGCCTACGGACCGCCTCGGTCAGCTGGCCGCCGGCCTCGTATCCCACGTAGCCCGGAGGGGCACCGACGAGGCGAGCGACGGAGTGCTTTTCGCTGTACTCGCTCATGTCGATGCGCACCATCGCGCGTTCGTCGTCGAAGAGGAACTCCGCCAACGCTTTTGCGAGCTCGGTCTTGCCCACACCGGTGGGTCCGAGGAACAGGAACGAGCCCGTCGGACGGTTCGGGTCGGCCACCCCGGCGCGGGAGCGTCGGACGGCGTCGGACACCGCCTGCACTGCATCCTTCTGTCCGACGACTCGCTTGCCGAGTTCGTCTTCCATCCGCAGCAGCTTGGCAGTTTCGCCTTCCAGCATTCGGCCGGCCGGAATTCCGGTCCAGGCCGCCACCACGTCGGCGACGTCGTCCGGACCGACCTCCTCCTTGAGCATCACGTCGCCTTGGGCAGGTGAGGCCTCGGTCTTGGCGGCGAGTTCCTTTTCGAGCGTCGGAATCCGTCCGTACCGAAGCTCGGCGGCCTTGCCGAGATCGCCGTCGCGTTCGGCGCGGTCGGATTCGCCGCGCAGATTCTCGAGCTCCTCTTTGAGGGTCCGCACGGAGTCGATGGCGTTCTTCTCGTTCTGCCAGCGTGTGCTGAGCCCGGCCAGCTTCTCCTGCAGGTCGGCGAGTTCTTGACGCAGTTTGTCCAACCGAGCCTTCGACGCCTCGTCGGTCTCCTTGGCCAGGGCCATCTCCTCGATCTCGAGGCGACGCACTGCGCGTTCGACCTCGTCGATCTCGACCGGGCGAGAGTCGATTTCCATGCGCAGACGCGACGCGGCCTCGTCGACGAGGTCGATGGCCTTGTCGGGTAGGAACCGGGCGGTGATGTACCGGTCGCTCAGGGAAGCGGCGGCGACAAGGGCGGAGTCCGTGATCCGAACGCCGTGGTGCACCTCGTAGCGTTCTTTGAGTCCGCGCAGGATGCCGACGGTGTCCTCGACCGATGGCTCACCCACGTAGACCTGCTGGAAGCGGCGTTCGAGGGCGGCGTCCTTCTCGATGTACTTGCGGTACTCCTCGAGGGTCGTCGCACCGACGAGTCGCAGTTCGCCGCGGGCGAGCATCGGCTTGATCATGTTGCCCGCATCCATCGCCGATTCACCGGTCGCTCCGGCACCGACGATGGTGTGCAGTTCATCGATGAACGTGATGACCTGACCTGCGGAGTTCTTGATGTCGTCGAGCACGGCCTTGAGCCGCTCCTCGAATTCACCGCGGAACTTCGCTCCCGCGACCATCGAACCGAGGTCGAGCGACACGACGGTCTTGCCGCGCAGGCTCTCCGGAACGTCGCCGGCAATGACGCGCTGGGCGAGCCCTTCGACGATTGCCGTCTTGCCGACACCGGGCTCGCCGATGAGCACCGGGTTGTTCTTGGTACGCCGAGACAGCACCTGGACGACACGCCTGATCTCGGTGTCGCGTCCGATGACGGGATCGAGCTTGCCTTCTCGGGCCAGCGCGGTCAGGTCGGTGCTGTACTTCTCCAGCGCCTGGTAGGTGTTCTCGGGATCGGCGCTGGTGACCCTGGCGCTGCCACGGACGGCCTGGAATGCGTCGCGCAACTCGTTGGGTCCGGCACCGTGGCCGGACAGGAGCTTCGCAACATCGGAATCTCCACCTGCGAGACCCACCATGAGGTGTTCGGTGGAGACGAACTCGTCGTCGAGTTCGGTGGCCAGGTGTTGCGCTGCGGTGATCGCGGCGAGAGTTTCACGGCCGAGTTGCGGAGTGGTGGTCGAACCGGATGCCGAGGGCAGGCGGTCGACGAGGTTCTGCGCTTCTCGACGCACCGTTGCGGGGTCGACGCCGACGGCCTTCAGCAGTGGGGTGGCGATGCCGTCGGTCTGATCGAGCAACGCCACCAACAAATGTGCCGGACGGATGTCCGGGTTGCCGGCCGCGGATGCGGCCTGCAGGGCAGCGGAAAGTGCTGCCTGCGACTTCGTGGTGGGAGTGAAACTGTCCACCGGTCACCTTCTTTCTCGGATCGGTAAGTGCGTGTCGCTGGGTACAACCATAGACAAGTTGAGTCTGTTCCGCTCAACCTTAGTTTTTTGTCGTGCGCGTTTTGCGTACCTGGAGGGGCGCAAAACGCGCACGACGAAAGAGCCCTCTCGCGCGAACGTCTCGATCGGTCTACTTTGGTGACGGTCGACAGCAGTAACAGGTGGGGTGGAGGTTGATCGATGCTCGACGCGCGCACGATCTCCCTTGTCCGTGCCGGTTTCAAATCCGTCGTGGCCTCTCCGGATGGAACAGCCCGCCTCTCGCGGTCCTTCTACGCCCACCTCTTCGCTGAATATCCCGACTTCCGATCCCTGTTTCCCGCCTCGATGGACGCACTTCGCGACCACTTCGTGCTGGCAATCGGCTACGTCTTCGAACATCTCGACGACGACAGCCGCGTCGAACCGTTTCTCGAACAACTCGGCCGGGACCATCGCAAGCACGGGATCTCGGGCGCACACTTCCGCGCGGGCAGCTCCGCGCTCATCAGTGCATTCCGCACGTTCTCGGGCAACGAGATGTGGACCGACGAGGTCGAGACGGCGTGGCACGACGCCCTCACGGTGGTGAGCAACGCGATGGCCGCCGCCGCGGACGACGACGAGCTACCGCCGTATTGGAGCGCCACCGTCGTCGAACACCAACGGCACTCCGACGACCTCGCGGTGGTGCGATTGAAGACCGACGGCGAGATTCCCTACTTCCCCGGCCAATACGTCAGCGTGCAGATTCCGCAGCGATCCAAGTTGTGGCGGTATCTGTCTCCGTCGATTCCGAGCAACCCGTACGGCGAGATCGAATTCCATGTTCGACGCGTCTCCGGGGGCTGGGTATCGCCGGCGATGGTCACCGAGACGGCAGTCGGTGATCGGTGGCTGATCAGTCCGCCGCTGGGCGGAATGCACGTCGATCGCACCATCGGTGAGGACGTGTTGATGATCGCCGGGGGCACGGGCCTGGCTCCGCTGCGTGCTCAGGTGATGGACATGGCACAGCGAAGCAACAATCCGCGGGTGCATCTGTTCGTCAGCGGGACGTATCCGTGCGATCTCTACGATCTGGACACTCTGTGGCAACTGTCGCTGTCGAACCCGTGGCTGACGGTGGTGCCGGTGACCGAGCACCTCGAGGATCCGTGGTGGTACTCCGGCCCGCCGCGTGAACTGCCGTGGGGAATGCACCATCGGCTGCACGGCGCAGTGGGCAAGGTCGTCACCCAATTCGGCTCGTGGGCCGATCGACAGATTCTGGTCTGCGGGTCGCCCTCGATGGTGCGCACCACGCTCTACGCGTTACGCAAGGTCGGGACCCCGATGGAGCACGTTCAGCACGATCCGTTCTGATTGCGCTGCAACGCCTTCAGCTCGACAGCGACTTCGGCGGTATGACCTCGACGATTCCGCCTGCCACCAGTCGCGGGGTCCAGGCCTCGGTGACGAGTCGTCCGTCTCCGGTGATGATGGCGTCGGGGTCGGGGTCGATCAGGATGGGGTACCCGGTATCCGCAGTGGCTCTGACGTTCTGCACCAGTCGGCCGTTCTCGATGGTGTAGTGCACGTGCACCGGCTGTAGGTCGCCGTCGAATGCCCACGGGCGACCGATGAAGATCACGGCCTGACCCGCCTGGTCCAGTACCGACACCGAGCCGTCGTGTTCGAGCCGCAAACTCCACAGCGGCGGCATGGATGTCGTGAACTCGAATCTGTGCGGAGCCCGCGGATCCAGAAGATGAATCATCAGCAGCGCGTCGTCATCCGGATCTCGTTGCGGTACAACGATTTCGAATGATTCGCACTCGTAGAACCTGGATCCGAACGGTCCGGGAATGCCGGCGCCGAGATCTCCCGCAATGGCGAGTTCGAGCCGAATGTACCCGGAGCCGTTCTCGGCTCGCAGGGTGATTCCCTCGGAAGGATGCGGCGTGGGCGACTCGTCCCGCGGAGCGTAGGACAGCACGGCACGCAACAGCGGTTCGACCACCTCGGCGTCACCGTCTCGTGAATCGAACGTTCGTCGTCGACGACCGGTCATCTCCACCCCCTTCGCCTGGCAAGACAGTCTGCCACCGAGGCTCCGATCGTGCCGACGGTTCCGCGGAAAACCATTCGTTCGATCCTTCTCGACCAGAGGCAGCCCGGCCGGAACCGCGCGGAGTAATCACCCGGACAAGAAACCGATCAGTACGATCCTTGTCCGAGTTTCTGCAGGTCAGCCATGGTCCGGCAGACGCGAAGTAGCCGCTACTATCAACCGGTTCGGTCCGCGGCGGATCGATCTGCCCGGTGGGCAGCGGTCGTGTCAGGAAGGCAACCACATCCCCGATGTCCGCTGATTTCGCCGCTCGTCTGAATCACCTGTTCTCCACGATCCACCCGCCGGGGCGCAAGCCGCACACCAATGCCGAGGTCGCGGACGCTCTCGCCCTGCGCGGACGCAATATCTCCAAGCCGTACATCTCGCAGCTGCGATCAGGGCAACGCACCAACCCCTCCACCGACACCGTCACGGCACTGGCAGCTTTCTTCAAGGTCAAGCCCGACTACTTCTTCGACGACATCTATGCGGACAAGGTCGACCATGATCTCGAATTGCTCACCCAGCTGAAGGGATACGGTCTACGCCGCCTGTCCGCACGGGCGTTCGACCTGTCGGAGGAATCGCAGAATCTACTCAGCTCGATGGCCGAGAAACTGCGCGTCAGTGAGGGACTCCCCGCTGTCCCGCCGGACAGCACGCGTTAGGACCCGGTTTTCGCAGCCAGTCTTGCCTGCACTTCCGGACGCCTCAGCGGCGGCACCGTGGGAGGTGGCTGCCGCCGCTCCGGCAGCGCATCGAGGAGCCGATGCGTCGTTGCCGTCACCTCGGCGACGGCCGTTTCGAAGGCATCGCGGGTGGCGTCGGATGTCTTCTGCACGCCGCTGATCTTGCGGACGTACTGCCGCGCGGCTGCTTCGATCTCATCGTCGGTCGCGTGCGGTTCCAACCCCCGCAAGGTGGTGATGTTTCGGCACATACGTCGACGATAGCGCCGCAACTCACTGCTCGAGAAGACCTGACAGTGCGCGTAGGCACAGTTCACGGACCTGCTCGCGGTCGAGAGTCCTGCGCTCGACCCAGTCCAGACAGACCGCTCGCACGAAGGCGATCCAGCCACGCAGCGCTGTCCGTACCATCTCGTCGTCCGCGAATGCCGCGGGCAGCGCGGCGAGGATCCGCTCCTGCTGGACAGCGAATTCTTGCGTGAGAATGTCGTCGATCAGCCGGTCGCCGAGCAACGCGCCGCGGTTGACGGCCCGAACGCCGTGCGCATGTTCGTCGGAGTAGGCGATGTACGCGTCGAGGCCTGCTGCGACCTGCTCGAGGACCGGCAGCGACGTGTCCGGCGCGGTGGCAGCGAGGTTGCGAGCGGATTCTGTGCGCACGATCTCGACGAAGAACTCCCGCTTGGACGGGAAGTAGTGGTACATCAACCCGCGTGAGACCCCCGCGCGGTCGGCGACGTCCTCGATCCACACATCCTCGTATGGCAACTCGGCGAACATGGACGAACCGATCTCGAGCAGGTGTGCACGCCGTTGCGCCGGGGTCATCCGCTTTCGAGTCATGGGCCTCGAACTTTACTTGACACGAGTTCAACAGTGAGTACGGTCACTATTGCACACCGATTCAACAGACCCAGACCATGGAGCGGCGATGTCGACACAGTCCGCGGTGCGAAACGGCTCGCTACCGCATCCCCCTTACCGTCTCCCGGTTCTCGGCGACCTCATCGGCGTCGATCCCCGCACCCCGCTTCAGGACTCGACCGTCCTGGCCGGCCGGCTCGGCCCGATGTTCGAGCGCGAAATTCTCGGCCGACGCTTCGTCTTCGCCTCCGGCGCCGACGTGGTGGGCGAGTTGTGCGACGAGAAGCGCTTCGAGAAGTTCCTGCCCCCAGGTGTCGAGAATCTGCGCGACATCGGAGCCGACGGACTGTTCACCGCGTACAGTCACGAGCCGAACTGGCAACGCGCCCATGATCTTCTGCGTCCGGCGTTCACCGCGGGAGCGATGCGTGGATACCACGAAATCATGGTCGATGTCGCGGACGATCTGATCGAGCACTGGGAAAGTCGTTCCCGCAGTGGCACATCGACCGACGTCTCCTCGGACATGACGAAGTTGACGCTCGAGACCATCGGCCGTACCGGCTTCAGCTACACCTTCGGCTCGTTCGCACGCGCCGAGCCGCACCCGTTCGTTGCCGCCATGGTCGGTGCGCTGACCTACAACCAGCGGCGAGCACTGCTGTCCATCCCTGCGTTCGCAAAGCCGCTTTTCGCGCGATCCGATCGCCGATACGCGCACAACAAGCAGTACTTGGCCGATGTTCTCGCCGATGTCGTCAGGACGCGCCGCCGTTCCTCCGAGGAGTTCAGCGACCTGCTGCAGATCATGATGGACGCGGCGAAAGATGCCGACAATCCGAATGCACTGAGCGAAGCCAACATCGGATACCAAATTCTGACGTTCCTGATCGCCGGGCACGAGACCACCTCGGGCGCATTGTCTTTTGCGTTGTATTACCTCGCGAATCACCCCGAGGTGTTCGAGCGCGCCCGCGCCGAGGTCGACGAGGTCTGGGGCACCGGCAAACCCCAGTTCGGTCAAGTCCCCAAACTGCGGTACGTCCGCCGAGTCCTCGACGAATCACTACGCCTGTGGCCGACGGTTCCCGCGTTCGGACGTGGCGCGCGGGAAGCCACCGTCATCGGCGACGACTACCGCATGGCGGCCGGCGACTGGGCCGTCGTTCTGGTGACGGCCTTGCACCGCGATCCAGTGTGGGGTGAGCATCCGAACGACTTCGACCCCGACAATTTCCTACCCGATCGCATCAAGGCCCGCCCCGCGCACGTGTACAAGCCGTTCGGTACCGGTGAACGTGCCTGCATCGGAAGGCAATTCGCAATCCACGAGGCCGTCCTGGTGCTCGGCACCATTCTGCAGCGATTCGATCTGCAGGCCGATCCATCGTATCGGCTGAAGGTTCAGGAGCGACTGACCATGATGCCCACCGGTTTTCGGGTGCAGCCCACAGTTCGCACATAATCGGTTCGCAACCAATCAGTCCGGCAGGAGAGGTACCGAGACTCCCGGATCTCTGCCGAGCAACACCCCACGCGTCAACGAGGTGGAACCGAACTTCCTGTGCACCCCGTCGAGAGCCCGGTCGAGAGCCGACGCCTCCGGTGGCGTGCGCACCTGCGGTGCGTCGAACTGCAGTTCCAGTTGCTCCGCGCCGCCCTTGTCGATACTCGAGACGGTGACGCCGATGAGGGTGATGCCCTTCTCGTCGATCAGCGGAGCCGCATCGCGGAGCAATTCGAGTGCAACGTCGAGAATGTCCCGGGTGTCGGCGGTGGCGCGGCCGAGTGTCTGCGACCGGGTGGCACGAGTGAAGTCGGCAAAACGCAAGCGCAACATGACCGTTCGGCCGGTTCGTTCCGCCGCGCGCATTCGGTGCGTGACTCGATCGACCAAACCGATCAACGACGCCTCCACCTCGGCGGTGTCGTGTCTGCCGCGGCCCAGTGCCCGTTGCGCGCCGATGGAGCTGCGCGACTTGCCGGGTTGCACGCGTCGGGGATCACGGCCCATGGCCAGGGCATACAGGTGCGCTCCTGCGCCCTTACCCAACACCGAGGCCAGGGACCGCTCGCCGTACGCCGCGATGTCGCCGACCGTCCGGATGTCGAGAACGTGCAATTTCTCGGCGGTCACTTTGCCGACACCCCAGAGTCTTTCGATGTTCAGCGGGTGCAGGAAGTCGAGCTCGCCGCCGGGCGGAACCAGTAGGAGCCCATCCGGTTTGGCGAAGGCACTGGCCACCTTGGCCAGGAACTTGGTGGTCGCGATCCCGACGGTGATGGGCAGCCCCACCTGCTCGGCGACGTCCCGGCGCAAATGCTCACCGATCGAGGCGGCGCTGCCCGCAATCCTGTGCAAACCGCCGACATCGAGAAACGCCTCGTCGATGGAGATCCCCTCCACCAGCGGTGTGGTGTCGTGGAAGACGTCGAACACGTCCTTGCTCGCCTGCGAGTACGCCTCCATGCGCGGCGGCATCACGATGGCCTGCGGGCATACGGCTCTGGCCTGGCCGCCGCTCATCGCGGTCCGCACGCCGAATGCTTTGGCCTCGTAGCTGGCGGCGAGCACCACTCCCCCGCCGACGATGACCGGCTTACCGCGGAGCCGAGGGTCGTCGCGCTGTTCCACGGAGGCATAGAAGGAGTCGAGGTCGGCATGCATGATGCTTGCCAGGCTCGGATTGTTCGACTCCACGAATCCATGGTCGCACGGGGCTCCGACAGAGTCGGACGACTCAACTCGACCGATCGGGAACGCGGAAGTGACCCAGATCACCGAGTGTGTCATTGTTGAAGACGTCGGATCGGCGTGAACGGCTGGAGAGAATCGTGACGGCCTGGTGGCGGTGGTACGCGGCCCTCGGCGTACTCGGCTGCGTCGCCTACCTGGCAGTTCCGAGCATCTTCCTGGCTCAGACTATCTTCGTCGTCGTCGGTGCGTCGGCCGTGGCCGCCACGGTGATCGGCACCAGGTTGCACCGGCCGAGCAACCGCACTGCATGGCTGACCATCGCGCTGGGCACCGGGCTCTGGGTCGTCGGCGACATCGTGTTCCAGTGGATCCATGTCACGCGGGGCAGCGTCCCCGACCCGTCGCTCGCCGACGCGGTCTATCTCGTGGCCTACCCGATCTACGGGTTCGGCCTGTTCCTGCTCGTCCGGCACAGGTGGCGTGCGAGCGAGCGCGGTCACGTCGCCAACAGCGCCATCGTCATGGTCGCGTTCGGATTGCTCACCTGGGTGTTCGCCGTCCAGCCTTCGCTCGGCAACGACGGCATCTCGGGTACCGCCGGGCTGGTCGAGGTGGCCTACCCTGCCATGGACGTCTTTCTGCTGGGGTTGCTGGCCCACTTCGTCGGCTCACGGCAGTGGCGCGCCCTGTCCTACCGGTTGCTGACGGCGGCAGTTCTACTACTGGTCGTCACCGATGTCTTCGACAACTTCTCCATCATCTCGGAGTCGCCGTCGGATCGCTCCCTGTTCGACGTCGGGTGGACCATGTCCTACGTCCTCATCGGCGTTGCCGCCCTGCATCCGTCGATGCGACGCATCACGAGCCCCGAGATCGAGCCCGACGCCCATCTGATGGCGTCGTTCACCACCCCGACTGTCGTCGTGCTGACCGCCGCCACACTGACGGCTCCGGTGGTCATGTTCATCGAGGTGATCCGCGACGAGCCGATCGCGCAGTGGGGCTGGGCAGTACTGCTGTGTGCGGTCGCGTTGGTGTTTCTGGTGATCCTGCGCATCACCGATCTGCTGCGGTTGCTGCACACCCGAACCGTGCAGCTTCGGGCTGTCGCCGATACCGATCACCTCACCGGTCTGGCCAATCTGCGCGCTCTCGAACACAGGATGTGGGAGAACGCCGGTGACACCACGCTGTTGACGGTCGATATCGACCGGTTCAAGGAAATCAACGACACCTTCGGACGCGGTCTGGGTGATCAGGTTCTCATGGTGGTCGCCGACAGACTACGAGGTGTCGTCGACGATTCGATCTTGTTGGCGCGCTTGGCAGGTGACGAATTCACACTGTGCGGGACGGCGGATTCGATGGACCCGATCGAGCTGGCGCACGAGATTCAGCGACGCTTCGCGGCCCCGTTGGAGGTGGACAACATGACGCTGCTGATCGAGGTGAGTGTGGGAGTCGCGTCGAGCCTTCCCGCGGCCTCGGGCGAGGACGAGGCCAGTCCCGATCGCATGGTGCAGCGCGCCGATCTCGCCGTCCAGGCCGCGAAGGCAACCCAGTCGCGCATCGCGTTCTACGACCGATCGATGGACCGGGACACCAGCGACCAACTGATCATGCTCGGCGAGCTGACCACCGCCCTCGAATCGGATCAGCTGGAACTGCACTATCAGCCGCAGGTCGATCTCGAGTCGATGACGGTCGTCGGCGTGGAGGCGCTGCTGCGGTGGAATCACCCCAACGGCACAGTGCTCTCGCCCAGCGCCTTTCTACCCACCGCCGAACGCACCGGGCTCATCCGCCCGCTGACGAACTACGTCCTCACTCGCGCATTGGCCCAACGTGGACTGTGGGCGAGCGCCGGACTCGATCTGCAGCTCGCCGTCAACATCTCGACCCGCAACCTGTTCGACGAGACCCTGATCGAGCAGGTACGTACAGCACTCGCCGACTCTCACTGCCCTGCACATCGATTGACACTGGAAGTGACCGAAACCTCGGCCATGACCGATCCGGTGGGGGCAACCGAAATACTGTCGATACTGCATGCGATGGGCGTCCAGGTCGCCATCGACGACTACGGCACGGGCTACAGCTCGCTCGCGTACATCGAACGGTTGCCGGTGCAGGAGCTCAAGATGGACCGCACCTTCGTCGGTGGGATGATCCAGAATCCCGCGCATGCCGCAATCGTGCGATCGACGGTCGAGCTCGCCCGTACGCTGGGGTTGTCGGTGACCGCAGAGGGCGTGGAGGACGAGATGACGATGACCGCGTTACGCGAGCTGCGATGCGGGCGCGCTCAGGGCTACCACCTCGGCAGACCCACCTCACCGGAACGGCTGCCCGAACTTGTCGCCGACCTCGACAGCCGCCTGAACACTGCTACAGGAGAACGGATCTCATGACCGAAGCTGCGTTGTCGGTGTACGCCGCAATTCGATCTCGACGCGACGTGCGGGCCGAGTTCGATGGAACCGTCGTCGACGACGACACGCTGCGACGCATCCTCGGTGCGGCGCATCAGGCTCCGAGCGTCGGAAACACCCAGCCGTGGGACTTCGTCGTGGTCCGCAAGCCCGACACGTTGAACGCCTTTGCCGCTCATGTCGCAGGCTGTCGACAGGACTTCGCCGACAAGCTCGACGCCGAGCGGCGCAAGACGTTCGATCCCATCCGAATCGAGGGAATCGAGACCAGCGGCACCGGAGTGGTCGTCACCTACGATCCCGACCGCGGCGGACGGCACGTGCTCGGCCGG
The DNA here is from genome assembly GCF_044542515.1 of Rhodococcus sp. NPDC078407. NCBI lineage: Bacteria > Bacillati > Actinomycetota > Actinomycetes > Mycobacteriales > Nocardiaceae > Rhodococcus > Rhodococcus sp. NPDC078407. The sequence continues at coordinate 57,548 of NZ_JBITUQ010000029.1, forward strand.
GACACCGTCGACGACACCGGCTTGTTCTCCGCTGTTCTCGCGATCGAGAACCTCTGGCTGGCAGCTATTGCCGAGAACGTCGGCGTCGGCTGGGTCTCGTTCTACGACGAGGCGTACCTCACCGAACTGCTCGACATCCCCGCTCCGATCCGTCCGATCGCGTGGCTGTGCGTCGGCCCGGTCGAGTCGTTCCAGGAGGTACCGGATCTCGAGCGCTTCGGTTGGCGCACCCGGCGTCCCCTCGACGACGCCCTCCACTTCGAGCGGTACGGCCGATGAGGGCGCGCCTGTGGGCGGTGGCGACCGCCTGTGTACTGGTGACCGGATGCTCTGGCGCCGAGTCGCCCACCGAACCGTCCACTCCCGCAACGACTCCAGCAGCCGAGCCCGCACAGGCTCCGGATTCGGCCGACCCGATCGGCACCGTAGTTCCCTTCTCCGGCGCTCCCGAGGGCGTCGTGGTCGGAACATCCGGGATTGCTGCGGCCGCGGTCCGGGAACCCGACGGCCTCGTGCTGTTCGACGCCGCAACCGGCGTCGTGCGCCAGATGGTGTCGACGACCGGAGCACCACGGCATCTCTCCCTCGCCGGACCCGACGGCCCGGTGCTCGCACCGCTCGAAGGCAGTGACGAACTGGTCGAGGTCTCACTCGCCGACGGCGCGATTCTCTCGACCGCCACCGGCGTCGGCCGACAGCCGCACGACGCCGTCTCGACCTCCGACGGCACGATCGTGGCCACCAACGAAATGGGTGGAGGAGTGATCTTCCTTCGCGACGGCTCGGTGCTGTCGGAGCTACCGCCGGGGCCCGTCCAGCCCGGTGGAGTGGCGGCACTCGGTCGGTACGCAGCTGTCGCGGACGTGCAGGGCAACGGCGTGTGGGTCTACGACGGTACGACGCAGCAAGAGGTCGGGCAGGCCCCGATCGGAGTCAAGCTAACGCATGCGGTGACGGTGAACGAGTCGACCGCCGGGTTCGCCGACACCGACGGCGGAGCCGTCCTCCTCGCATCGGTCGATGACGCCGGCGGTATTCGACAGATCGCGTCGATCGACGCACCGGGCAACCCGTACGGGCTCGCCGTGGACCCCGACCGTCAGCTGCTGTACGTGACGCTGACCGCGTCGAACCTGCTGCGGGTGGTCGACGTGGCGGATCCCGCTGCTCCGCGAATTCTCGGCGACGTCCCGACGGTGACGCAGGCCAACTCCGTTGCGGTCGATCCGCGCACCGGGGACGTGCTGGTGACCGGCAGCGACCCCGGAGCGGCCAGTTCGATTCAGATCATCCCTCGGGCTCTGCTGCCCGCGGGATGAGTGATCACCAGCCGTAGGAGCCCGGGATTCCCTTGAACGGGCCGACGACGTCATCGGTGATCCAACCCTCGTAGAACCCGCCTTCCTGCGGCCGGACGGCTTCCCCGTCGATCTCGCACTGCAGCCGGCTGGGCGAGAACGCCAGGTAACCCGCGATCGCGGCGAAGCGCGGCGTCGGATTCTCGTAGCTCCACCCGGCCGCCTCTGCCACGACGTCTCCGCCGCGCACGTCCCAGTAGGTTGCCGCACCTTTCCACTCGCAGTGCGTCGACCGTGCCTGGGACGGCGTCAACGCGCCGGGAATCACGTCCGCCGGCGAGATGTACCAGGTAGGCGGATGGCTGGTTTCGAGAACCCGGTAAGCGGCGGTGGTGCGGGCGATCACCTCGCCTCCGAGCCGAACGACGAGGGAACGGTTCGAGGACTCCAGCGCGGGTGGACGGGGGTAATCCCAGACGGACTCCTGGCCGGGCTTCGGCTTCTCGGGAACGACGCATCTCGGCAAGTTCTGACTCATCACTCGATGGTGCCACCGGATGTCACGGGGCGTCGACGGGATAGAGGTCGTCCACCCGTTCCTCGTCGAGAATCCAGCGATCCACCTCGTCGAGAGGTTCGACGACACGCACCGAGGATTCGGGCATCGATTGCACCCGGCGGTTGTTGTCGACGGTGCGGGTGTCTTCGATGGTGCGGGTGTCCTCGAGGGTGTGGGTGTTGTCGAGAGCGCGCAGGTTTTCGTCAGGGCCGGGATCCGGCAGCGGGGTCGACTGGACCGGCATTGCCGGCGCAGGCGTGCGGACTTCCGGTTGTGGCTGCTCGATCGGTCGTGACTGTTCGGCCTTCGGAACGACTGCCATCGGCTCGTCGGTCGCCGAAATGGTCGCGGTCTCGGGCAGTTCTGCTGGAATGCGCACCAGAATGCCGAGTCCGTGTGTCGCGGCCAACAGACTCACCGGGGCGACCGTCGCGATGGCCGCCGACAGCGCGGGGTGGAGCGTGCCCGCGTCGGATATGAACGCGTGCATGGCATTTGCGCCGATACTGACCAGGGCCGCGGTGATCAACACGCCCCAGAAGAAGCGTCGGCCACTGCGTTGATCCTCGAATTGGGCGAGCGCGATGACCGAGATCGTCGCTTGGAGGATGGTGCCGTCGACGATCACCGGCCACAACCACGACAGCGATCGCGGGACCCCTGCCATGGTGGCGAGATCCCACAGCGCGGCGAAGCTCAGCACGAACGACGCAATTCCGATGACGGTGGTGATGACGACCGCACTGACGAGCGTGGCACGCAGGACCTTGTTCATGAGTCGTGATGAAACACGAGACCACCGACAGGTTCACTCGAACGGCAGATCAGGCGCTGCGGACTGCTCCGCGGTAGAAGTCGGCGCGATCGTGTGCAGACATTCCGCCCCACACTCCGTACGGCTCGTTGGATTCGAGTGCATGCCAGCGGCATTGTTCGAGGACCGGGCACCGGCCGCAGACCTGCTTGGCAGCCTTCTCGCGGGACGAGCGAGCGCGGCCTCGTTCCCCCTCGGGGTGGAAGAACACGGACGAGTCCAGACCTCGACAAAGGCCGTCGAGTTGCCAGTCCCACACATCTGCGTTGGGGACGGGAAGTTGGACGGGCCTGGCGGGTGCGCCTCGCACCATGAGCTGTCTCCTCACTACAAAGTGAACAAGCTCACCTTCGCGCATTCGTCGTACTTTTACAAGCCCTTTCGTTCATTCGTAGTACTTAAAAGCAAGCACGCTTGCTTGAAATGGGCGCGCACCTACAACGTTCGGCACTTCACCGGCTCGGCTTCGACCGCCCTGTTCTGGGTGAATGGGCCATTCACAACGTCTGAGCGAGTCGATGTCACATTGATCCCAAGACGGCCGGCGGACCAAGGCCGACCCCAAGGCAATCAGTGACTCTCCGACATTCCCGCGCGCTTTTCGAGCTCGACGAGCACCCGTTCGGCGATTTTGGTCGGCGGCGGGCCGATGTCGACGACGATGGCGTTCTCGTCCTCCTCGAGTGGCTCCAGTGTCGAGATCTGCGTGTCGAGGAGCGAGGACGGCATGAAGTGATCCATCCGAGCGTTCAGGCGTCCGCTGATCCGGTCCTTGGTTCCCGCCAGATGCACGAAGATCACCTCCGCACCTTCTCGCGACGCGGCGCTCAGCACGTTCCGGTACGACCGCTTGAGTGCCGAACAGGTCACGATCCCGGACCGGCCCGTCGTGGTGTGGTCGGTGATCCACTCCGCGATCACCTCGAGCCACGGCCACCTGTCCTCGTCGGTCAACGGTTCACCGGCCGCCATCTTGGCCACGTTGGCGTCCGGATGCAGGTCGTCGCCCTCCTGCAGGTCCCATTTCAACGCTCCGGCGAGGATGCCCGCCACCGTCGACTTGCCCGATCCGGACACTCCCATCACTACGAGAACCGGATGATGCGCTCTGCCTGTCGTCTCCGCTGCCATCCCTCGATACTCCTCCATCGAGCTCGGGCAGATCGGACAGACGCGAGAATCCGGGCAACCCGTGGGACGATCGACCGGACATGACCGAGACCAGCGACTTCCGCCAACTGCACGATTCCGTGCTCGACGAGCTCGGTCGCGACATCGTGAGCGGCGCGATCCCGGGCGGCACTCGCATCTCGGCGGACGACGTCGCAGTGCGGTTCGCCGTGTCGCGGACCGTCGTACGGGAAGTGGTTCGCGTGCTCGAGTCCCTCGGACTGCTCACCGTGCGGCGGCGCGTCGGAATCACCGTGCAGGGCTCCGACAATTGGAACTCCCTGGATCCGGTCGTCATCCGCTGGCAACTGGCCGGACCAGCGCGTGCCGAGCAGCTTTTACTGCTCAGCGAATTGCGTTCCGGTATCGAGCCTTTGGCGGCCAAGCTTGCAGCCCATCGTGCGACGCCCGAGCAGTGCGGTGCGTTGACTGCGGCCGTCATCGGAATGTCGTCGACGTCTCGGGCCGCCGACTCCGACGCGTATCTCGAACACGACTGCAACTTCCATCGCACGTTGCTCGCCGCGTCGGGCAATCCGATGTTGCGGTCGATGTCCGACATCGTCGTGGAAGTCCTCGTCGGACGCACCCGGCATGCCCTGATGTCGCGTCAAGCAGACCCCGAGGCCATCCGCCTGCACGGAGTGGTCGCATCATCGATCCAGTCCGGCGACGCCGACGCCGCACAGCGCGCCATGTTGGCCATCGTCACCAAATCTGCGGCCTCGATGTCCGCGGCCTCGGGTGCGCCGCCGTCACCCGGTCTGGTGCCCGACCAGCAGTGACACCCCGGGCGTCCGAAGCCAGGTACGCCCACCCTGCGTTCATCGCCTAGATTCGACGCGTGACTGCTCTCGAATTGCCGCTCGAACTTCGCCGCGCGCTCGTTGGAGTAGCTCGGACTCCGCGTCTGCTCGTCGCGTCCGATTACGACGGCACCATGGCGCCGATCGTCTCCGACCCGCAGAAGGCCTTCCCGCACCCCGAGTCGGTCAGCGCCATGCGTGGGCTCGCGTCTCTGGACGGCACCAACGCCGCCGTGATCTCCGGTCGTGCACTCCGCGACCTCGCGATCCTCTCGCGGCTGCCGTCCGAAGTGCAGCTGGTGGGCAGTCACGGAAGTGAGTTCGACGCCGGATTCGTCAACGCCATCGACGAGGACGCCCGCAAGCTCCTCGTCCTGATCACCGGCGAACTCCAAACCATCGCCGACGCCCATCCCGGCGTGAGTATCGAGACCAAGCCGGCCAGCGTCGCGCTCCACGTCCGCAACGCCGAGACCGCCGCCGGCGAGGAAGCCCTCGCGGCCGTGCGTTCCGGCGCTGCGGCGCGGGACGGCGTTCAGGTGACCGAGGGCAAGTCCGTCATCGAGCTCGCCGTCATCGTCACCGACAAGGGCGTCGCTCTCGACATTCTCCGTCATCAGGAAGCGTCCACCGCCGCGGTCTTCTTCGGCGACGACGTCACCGACGAGAAGGCATTCGGGCACCTGCACGGACCGGACATCGGGGTCAAGATCGGCCCGGGCGACACCCTCGCCGAATTCCGCATCGACAGCACCGAGCAGGTCGCACTGGCTCTGGCTTTCTTGCTCGAGGAACGCCGGCAATGGCTTTCGGGAGCCGACGCCCCACGCATCGAGCGTCTGACCATGCTGGCCAGCCCCAACGCCGTCGCATTGCTGACCCCCGACGCCGACGTCACCTGGCTGTGTCACCCCGAGCCTGATTCCGCGGCGGTGTTCGCGCACCTGCTCGGCGGCGATCAGGCGGGCCACTTCAGCGTCGGACCCACCCGCGCATCACTGCCGCTGAGCCAGCAGTACGTGGACGGCACGATGACCGTGCAGACCAAGTGGGCCAGCTTGCAGGTCACCGACTACCTGCCGCACGACATCGGCCAGGGCCAAACCTCCTTGACCCGCGTCATCACCGGCAAGGCCACCGCCGTGGTGACCTTCGCGCCGCGTCCGGAATTCGGAAAGGCATGGGCGTCACTGGAACCCGACGTCGACGGCCTGCGTATTCTCGGCACTGCCGACCCGATGGTGCTACGCAGCCCCGGCGTCACGTGGAACATCGTCTCCGACGGGTCCGAGCAAACCGCACATGCCGAGATCGATCCCTCGAACGGGCCGATCGTGCTCGAATTACGGCTCGGCACAGACGATCTGAGCGCGCACCCCTGGGCCGAGGTGGAGCGTCGCCGTGCCGCCGAGAGCTACTGGAAGGACTGGGCCGACGGCCTGGATCTGCCGCCGCTCAAGCGCGATCTGATGAAGCGATCCGCCCTGACGCTACGTGGCCTGGTACACGCCGAGTCCGGTTCGATCATGGCCGCCGCCACCACCTCACTGCCCGAAGATATCGGCGGAGTGCGTAACTGGGATTACCGCTACTGCTGGCTGCGCGACGCCGCCCTCACCGCAGCCGCCTTGGTCGACGTGGGATCGGTGGCCGAGGCCGAAAACTACCTTTCCTGGATCCACGGGGTACTCGAATCGGTGGCCGGCCCCGAGCGGCTGCACCCGCTCTACACGATCTGGGGTCTCGGACTCCCGCCGGAAGCCGTCATCGACGAACTGCCCGGGTACGCCGGATCGCGCCCGGTACGCGTGGGAAACGCTGCCAACCAACAGGTTCAGCTGGACGTCTTCGGCCCCATCGTCGAGTTGGTCTCCGCCCTCGCCCACGCCCGCAGAGCCAAGGGATCCGAGGACGGCCTGTCCGACGACGACTGGGAACTCGTGCGGGCCATGGTGGAAGCCGTCGAGCGTCGGTGGTTCGAGCCCGACCACGGCATCTGGGAGATCCGCGACAATCCTCGCCACCACGTCTACTCGAAGGTGATGGGCTGGATCACCGTCGACCGCGCTCTCGGACTGGCCGAAGCCTTCGGCCGCACAGCCGAACCCGGGTGGGCTGCTCTGCGCGAGACCATCCGCGAGGAAGTGCTCGCCAACGGGTGGAACGAGGAGGTGCAATCCTTCACGGCCGCATACGACGGCACCGACCTCGACGCCGCGACACTGTTCATCGGACTGTCCGGCCTGATCGACCCGGCAGACCCACGCTTCGCGGCCACCGTCACCGCCACGGAAACCGAACTGCGCAGCGGATCGACGGTCTACCGCTACCGTCACGACGACGGACTGCCCGGCGGCGAAGGCGGCTTCCACCTGTGCGCCGCCTGGCTCGTCGAGGCATACCTACTGGTGGGACAGCGCGCCGAGGCCGAGGCTCTGTTCGCCCAACTCGTCAGCGCCGCAGGGCCGACCGGCCTGCTCAGTGAGGAATACGACCCCATTGCCGAACGCTCGCTCGGCAACCATCCCCAGGCCTACAGTCACCTGGGTCTGCTGCGCTGTGCGAGATTGCTCAGCGCGCAGCCTGCCTGACCCCACCCCCAGTTCACCCCACCCCTGCTCACCCCACCCCTGCTCCGCGTCAATGGACCCTTGCATACGTCCGACCCGTGCAATGGTTCATTCACCCACGGGGATGCTCCGAGTGAATGGCACTTTGCACTGCACTGGACCCCGCGGGTTGGACTGCTAATGCAAATCCTAGGCTGCGAGGGCCTGGGCTCGGTATCGCACCGGGCTCAGGCCGTCGAGGCGTA